>NZ_JAGDVS010000064.1 GCF_023255755.1 Acidithiobacillus sp.
GCCCGGACAGATCGCCGAGGTTGTTGGTGTTTAATCCTTCTTTTAACATAGTGCTGAAGACCTCAAGGTTTCGCTCTGTCAGTGCGTCATGCCCGGCATGATCATCGTGTGCAGATACAATTGCGAGAACATCCACCAAGTCAAACCAATGGTAATCAAAAAGAGCGGCATGAACAGCACCAAAGCCACGGTATTCCAGATATTGTGTTCGGAAATATCGATATGCAACAGAAAGTAAATCTGCGCGATAACCGCTATACCTGCGCAGACCGCGATGACCATCAGCAAACCAAAAGGCGGCACGGCACGCGATGTTACCAAAAAAGTGGCGATAAGCATCAGGATGCTGGAAATCGCGAACCCCGAAAAATATCCTCTGGAGGTAGACATTTGTACTTCCGGATGCAACGTCGGATCATCGTGACCATGACTCATGACATATATCCCCACAAATAAACGAACACATACACAAATACCCAAATAATAGCCTGCAAATGCCAAAACATACGCAGTGTCAACAACCGGCCCACCACATCCGTGGTAAAGCCCTTGCTCAGCACCTGGGCCATCATTACCAGAATCCAGATCAATCCAAAGAAAATATGGGCGGCGTGCACCTGGGTCAGGACAATAAACGCAGATACACCACCACTGGTCGCCACAGTGATACCCAATGACGCCAAATGCATCATGTCATGGATGTCCAGTGCCAGAAATAATACACCCAACACGAAAGCCGCGATCAACCCGTTGATCAGCCCGCTTTTGTTTTTGTGCTTGAGTGCATTCATACCCAAACCATAAGTCAGCACACTGAAAAACAACGCCATGGTCTGGGCAAATGTATACCAGGGCTTTACAAATTCTGCCGGCGTAGGACCGCCAAAATAACTATGCTGGTAACTCAGCACGCCATAAGCAGCGAAAAGTGTTGCGAATAGCATACCATCGCTCAGCAGATACATGAAATAACCAAAGGTGCGGGTGGAGATCACATCATGCTGATAGTGACTTTTATCCCATAATTCTGCTGTTTTCGGATCCACATTACTGGCATGAGAACTCATAAAAAACTCCTCAATCTACCGTTCATTAACTGGTAGCCGATGCCTCGGCCACCACCTGTCAGAGTCATCAACTGCGATGATCCAGCCCCACTGGTGAGCTCGGCCGCGACACCAGTGGCGGCAGATCAGAACGCTCATAGGCTATTGCCTCACCCAATACGCCGCTACCTGCCTGACGACGCTGTTTGCCAACCTGTGCTTCACGGCGCATAGCTTCTTTTTCCATCTTTTCCAGTTCCGCCGCCGTAATGATGTAACCCGGATCGCCCTTGAAGGAGCGATAGATCACGAGCGCAATGATTGCCAGTAAAGTCAGGGCACAAAGCCACCAGATACGCCATACCAGAGCAAAACCCAGGACAAAGGTCAGGCCACCGAGGATAATGGCCACACCGGTATTATTCGGCATATGAATATCCTCATAGTGATCAGGCTGGACATGATCGATGCCATTATCACGACGCCAGGCCACTTCATCACGCGCACTGATATGCGGCAATACGGCAAAGTTATAAAATGGCACAGGAGAATGGGTAAGCCATTCCAGCGAGCGGGAGGTACCCCAGGCATCAGCACCAACCTGGTTCTTCGCGTGATCGCGGATACTGACATAAAGCAGCGCAAAAAATGCGAGGACGGACAGCATATAAACCGCAATGCCGAATTCCATCACCAGGAGATAAGGGTGCCAGACGGTGTTGAACACGTAATCCAAACGCCGGGTCATACCCATAAAGCCGAGCATGTACATTGGCACGAACACCAGCGCCGTACCGGCAGAGAAAAGCCAGAACATGGTCTTTGCCCAGAACTCATCCAGTTTGAAGCCGAAGACTTTTGGGAACCAGTAGATCACCGAAGCAAAAATGGCATACACAATCGTCAACAGCATGGAGTGAAAATGCGCGACCACGAAAACGCTATTGTGGACCATGTAATTGATGGCCGGAACGGCCAGCATCATGCCGGTCAACCCGCCAATTAGCAGCAGGAAAAGCGCACCAATGGCCCACAGCATGGCAGCGTTAAAGGTCAGGCGACCGCGATACATGGTAAATGCCCAGTTAAACACCTTCACACCGGTAGGAATACCGACCAGCATGGTGGCCACACTAAATGCGCTATTCACGTAAGGACCAGCGCCCATGGTAAAGAAGTGGTGCAACCAGACCAGCCAGGAAACGCCGGCAATAGCCATACTGGCCAGCACCATGGTGATGTAACCAAACAGCGGTTTCTCCGAGAAAGTCGGAAAAATTTCCGACATCATGCCGAAAGCTGGAAGGATTACGAAATAGACTTCCGGATGGCCCCAAATCCAGAACAGGTTGGTGTAGAGCATCAGATTACCGCCTAGACCCGCCGTGAAGAAATGGGCACCCAAATATCGATCTGCAGCCACCAATGCCAGTGCCACCTGCAATGCCGGGAAAGAAGTCAGTGCAATCACGTTCGCAGAGAGTGTGGCCCAGACAAAGATCGGCAACCGGCCCCAGGTCATGCCCGGTGCGCGCATCTTGATGATAGTCGCCAGAATGTTGATGCCACCCAGAGTGGTGCCCAGCGCCACCAGTTCCATGGTCCATATCCAGTAATCCACGCCCACGCCCGGACTATATTGCAACTCAAAAATCGGTGCATATCCAAACCAGCCATTGTGCGCGAAATCGCCAACGAACAGAGAAATCATGATCAGTGCCCCCGCCGCGGCGGTAATCCACAGCCCCAACGCATTCAGGTAGGGATAGGCCATATCGCGGGCACCGATCTGAATGGGCACTATGATGTTCATGAAGCCGACCAGCAACGGTGTGGCTGCCAGCAGAATCATGATTACCCCATGGGCACTGTAGACCTGCCCAAAGTGGAAAGGCGTCAGATAGCCATGTAACGCACCAAAAACACCCGAAGAGTGAGAACCCACCCCCCAGGCCTGCTGCGTCCGGATCATCAGGCCATCAATAAAACCACGGAACAGCATCACTAAACCGATGAGAATGTACATCACGCCCAGCTTTTTATGATCTACCGTGGTCAGCCATTCCTTCCACAGGTAGGTCCATTTTCCGTAGTACGTGATCAGGCCCAGTACCAGAATAGCCCCGATGACCACCGCGACAAACAATGGCGCCAGGATGGGGTTGTCATAAGGAATCTGAGACCAGGCAAGGCGCCCCAGCATGGGGCTCCAGCCTCCAGCTAAATCTACGAGCATCTATCAATCCTCCTGTTGTTAGTCGCGATGTTCGGCGTTCTGCTTCTGCATATACGCCACCATGTTCTCCGTCATCATTGGCGGGATGGGCCAGGTTTTTCCATTCATGACCTCATCGATGACATGATCAAACAAACCATCCTGCACCGACGAAAAGTACGCCACCTTGTGATGCACATTGATATAAGGATCAGCGTAATTATTGAAGCTCGTGTAGGTCATGGATGCCGGGGACTGCTGCACCCTTTGCACCCATTGGCCAAAGTCGGATGCACTCAACATTTTCGTCTTGAAAGTCATCCACGAAGTACCCGCGCCGGCATAGTCCGAAGCGATTCCTTGATATTCCCCGGTGTTATTGCTTTCCAGGGCGTTTTTCGTACGCATGCCGGGCATCACGTCAATCATGCCTACCAGTTGCGGGATAAAGAACGTCGTGGTCACGGCGGTCGAAGTCAAACGGAAAAACACCGGGGTGTGCGCAGGCAGCACCAGTTCATTGGCTACGGCCATATGATACTGCGGATACACAAAGAGCCACTGCCAGTCGGTAGCAATGACGTCCACCTCGACCGGATCACTTGCAGGCTTCAGATGATTGGTGATAATCGTCGGATTATACGGGTTTATTTCGAAAGTTCCGGTTACGGCAAAATAGGACAAAAAGCCGACGGCAATGATGGGAATACCCCAGACAACCACTTCAATAGTATTGGAATGGGACCAGGCAGGATCATATTTCCCCCGGTTTTTACCCTTCTGATAGCGCCACATGAACCAGACCACCAACAGAGCAGTCAGCCCAACGATGGTACCCATGATCCCGACATCCACCAGCAGATAAAACAGATTGGTATCGGCCATCAACCCTTTGGGATCGAATATCCAATAGGGGTTACCAGCGCAGCCGTTGAGCAGCAGAATCGGCGCGAGGGCCGCATAGCGCCAGCCATTTTTCAAGGTATTCCTCCACTTCACTTGCATTGACATTTCTCCCTGACGGACTACAGACCATCCGCGATATGACAGGATAGCGGTCACTATCCGATTACCTTTCCCGACGCTGCGTGCAGATCAGAATTTTTATGCACTTTCCTGGCAAAGCGGCCACAGGATCATGGGGCTCAGGCTCCGGTTATCCCGCAGCAGGCGGGCACTGGAGCCAATAATCACCACCATAAATCATACAAAGTTGTACTTTTTGAACCTATTGATTAGCTGGCTGTAAAACTAGTGCAGGCTGGAACGCAAAGCAATAGAGATTTGCCACAAATATTTTTGGGCTTAGGTAAATACTATTAGTGATTATGTGGCCGTTCTAATTTATAATTTAGAATATAGCATTTATCTAATATTATGTTAACAACAAAACGCTTCCGGAACAGTATATTAATAAATATCCATATGTGGTATATAACATTACTATAGACTTTATTGTTATTTATTAGTATAATTTAACGCTCCTGCCGGGCGATTCACGAATGGAATTTTCTGGTCAATTTTCAACATATAAAAACCTCTGCTAGTATTTTGTTAAGTAAAAAATGGCCCCGCCACATAATCCCGCACCGCCGGCAAGCAATTTTGCAGAAATATCCGTTCCGTCCTCTATAACAGATAATCCGATGATGACCCGTTCTCGCACGGGTAAGGCCGCCCTTTCCTTGCCTGCTGGCCATGCTAAACTCGGGGCATGACTACTCAGCCTTTCGTCCTGATCCTGCTCAGCGCGGCGCGGCGTCTTCGCCTCAATGACGGCACCGAAGCCGCTACCGGCTTCTGGGCAGAAGAACTGGTAACACCCTGGCAGATACTGTGCAAAGCAGGATGGCGACCCCAGGTAGCCACGCCGGGCGGTGTACCGCCGCCAGTCGATGCCGAGAGTCTGGACCCGGCCACGCTTGGTGGGGACCATAACAAGGCTGCCAGTTTATGTGATGCCGTCAGGCAAATGACGGACTTGCACACACCCATTGATTTAGATGTGCTGACGGGCAAAGATCTGGACACCTTAATCGGTGTTTTCATTCCCGGAGGCAACGGGCCGCTCATGGACCTCTGTCAGGCACCAGGTGTGGACCGGTTACTACGCCACTGCGTGTCGGCAGCAAAGCCCATCGCCACCCTCTGTCACGGCACAGCGGCACTCCTGGCTACCTGTGGCGGAGCAGACCGTTCGCCATTCTGCGGGCAACAGGTGACCTGCTTCAGTGCTGCGGAGGAATCAGCAACATCGCTGGCCGGGCGCTGGCCTTATACGCTGGAAGACCGCCTGCGGCAGGAAGGCTTTCGGGTGAGCACCGGCGCTCCGTGGCAAAGCCATGTCGCCACTGACCACCTTATCCTCAGCGGCCAGAATCCGGCCTCTGCGTTGGCACTCACCCATGCTTTTATACAACGTCTTCCCTCCACACCAACACACAAAGGAAAATAATATGAATGCTGATGCACTCAAAAAAATGGCGGCCGAGGCAGCCCTGCGCTACATCCAGCCCGGCATGGTCGTCGGGGTAGGTACCGGCTCCACCACCAACTTCTTCATCGAGGCGCTGGGCGCAGCCAATATCCATGTGGACGGCTATGTGGCTTCCAGCGTCGCCACCGAAAACCGTCTCAAAGCGCGAGGCCTCAACGTGCTCGACCTCAATGGTACCGGCGATATTCCGGTCTACGTCGATGGCGCTGATGAGGTCGACCCGCACTTTCGCCTCATCAAGGGTGGCGGCGGCGCCCTTACCCGTGAAAAGGTTGTCGCCAGTGCTGCCCGCCTCTTCGTCTGCATCGCGGATGTCAGCAAGGACAAGCCTATGCTCGGCAAATTCCCCCTGCCCGTGGAAGTGATTCCGTTCGCCCGCAGCTTTGTCGCCCGGCAACTGGTGAAACTCGGTGGCAGCCCCACCCTGCGCAATGGCGTCACGACGGATAATGGCAATGTCATCCTCGACGTCACCGGACTCGATCTCTCTGACCCGTTGCGGATGGAAGAAAGCATCAATGCGATTCCGGGCGTGCTGGACAATGGCATATTTGCCCATCGGCGTGCGGATGTGATGCTGTTTGGCAGTGCTGACGGAGTCATCGAACGCAAGGCGTAAGTGGTAACAAGCGACTGGGGGGCAATATGGAAGGCGAAATAGACCACCGCGGTACCCGCCGTGACTTCATTCACAGCGAGTTGCATCGCCGGGACCTGAATCCTGATCCCTTCCGCCAGTTCGCTGACTGGCTGGCGGCAGCAACAGAGGCAGGCAACTTTGATGCAACGGCCATGGCGTTAGCGACAGCGGACGCGGAGGGGTACCCTGACGTACGCTTCGTCCTTCTCAAACATTTTGACGAACGTGGTTTGTGCTGGTACACCGACCAGCGCAGTCAGAAGGGGCAGGAACTGGCGGCAAACCCGCAAGCGGCCGCAGTATTTTACTGGCCGGAGAATGATCGACAGGTGCGCGTAAACGGGCCGGTCGAGAGGCTCAGCGATGCCGAGGCAGAGGCCTATTTTCAGCAACGCCCCAGCGGCAGCCGTTTTGCCGCTGCCGCCTCCGAGCAGAGCCAACCCATCGCCAATCGCGAGGCATTGGAACAGCGAGTAACCGATTTACAGGCCCGTTACCCGACTGGCGATGTGCCCCGCAATCCCGCCTGGGGGGGCTATCGCTTGTTACCAGAACGCTTTGAGTTCTGGCAGGGTCGACGCAGCCGACTGCATGATCGCTTTCTTTACCACCGCTCGGAAGATACCGGTGGAGTCTGGGTGATTCAGCGGCTGATGCCCTGAGCGGCGCAGCGCTAAAACTCCTCCAGTCGCGCCTCGTAATCCACCACGATCATCCGGTAGATGTTTCCCCCCAGTTGTACATGGGCAGACTGTGGGGCACCGATACTGATCGTGTTACCCCCCGCCACACTCAATCCCGAAGGTCCGAAGTGCTCCTGCTCAATAAGGTCGTTGAGCAGGGCCTCCAACTCCTCACGGGGTACCGAGACAGTGTTGTCAATCACCCTACAAAGTTTGCCTCGTTTAGTTTTGGCCTCAAGGATGACCGCATCTGAACGCAGGGGCGGCAGTCCGCCCTCCTCTTCCTGCTGTTCCTGAATCATATCTGCCCGCTCCTGGGAGATGCATCGCGAAACAGCCACGGGGCACTTTGCCGCCGCCGTGTTTCGTAAGCACGGATGGCACCCTCGTGCTGCAAGGTCAGTTGGATGTCATCCAAACCATGCATCAGTTTGTGCTTGTGGCCCGCATCCATGGGGAAGGTATACCGGCTGTCACCCATGGTCTGCACTTCCTGTGCCGGCAAGTCGATGCGCAGACGGTAGCCGGGGTTCGCCGCCACTTCATGGAAGAGATGATCCACCACATCCATGGGCAGGCGCACCAGCAGGATGCCATTCTGCACACAATTATTGGCGAAAATGTCGGCGAAACTCGGGGCAATCACTGCCCGAAAGCCATAATCTGCCAAGGCCCAGGGGGCATGCTCACGGCTGGAACCACAGCCGAAGTTTTCCCGTGCCAACAAGATCTGTGCTCCCGCATAAGCGGGCTGATTGAGCACGAACTCCGGGATATTTACCTGCTTTCCATCCCGCTCCAGATAACGCCAGGCGTCAAAGAGATGCTTACCCAGCCCCTTGCGCTCGATGGTCTTGAGGAACTGCTTAGGGATAATTGCATCGGTGTCCACGTTGGGACGATCCAGTGGCGCAACCACCGCTTCTACTACGGTAAAGGCTTCCATTATTTCTCCATCCAACGTTGTACGACATACTCCGCGGCGCCACCTTCTGCTGACCAGCCGCGGATTGCCGCAAAAATACCGACCTCCACCATACCCAGGCTGCACAAGCCCAAGGCGACACGCAGTAACCAAGACCGCGCGCGCTTTTTAGTGCACGACCCAGTCACGCACATCCACAAAATGGCCGGCAATGGCAGCCGCTGCGGCCATGGCAGGGCTCACCAGATGGGTCCGTCCTCCAGCACCCTGACGCCCTTCAAAATTGCGATTACTGGTGCTCGCGCAACGCTCCCCCGGCTCCAGGCGGTCGGCATTCATAGCCAGACACATGGAGCAGCCCGGCTCCCGCCATTCAAAACCGGCATCCCGGAAGATGCGGTCCAGGCCTTCGGCCTCCGCCTGCGCCTTGACCAGACCGGAACCCGGCACTACCAGCACCGCCTTGACCGACGCGGCCTTGTGATGGCCTCTGGCAACCGCCGCCGCCGCCCGCAAGTCCTCAATGCGGGCATTGGTGCAGGAGCCGATGAATACCTTGTCCAGCGCTATCGAAGAGATGGGTGTTGCGGCCGCCAGATCCATGTAAGCCAGCGCATCACTCCAGCCCTTGCGCCGCACCGGGTCTTTTTCCAGTGCAGGGTCAGGGACATGCGCGGAAATATCCACCACCATCTCCGGGCTGGTGCCCCAAGTGACCTGGGGTGCCACATCCGTAGCCTCCAGACGAATCTCCGCGTCGAACTGCGCATCAGGGTCGCTGTGGAGCTCGCCCCAGACCGCAACCGCCTGATCCCAGACCTTGCCGACCGGGGCATAGGGACGGCCACGCAGATAATCGATGGTGACGGCATCTACGCCCACCATGCCCGAGCGCGCACCCGCCTCAATGGCCATATTGCACAGGGTCATGCGGCCTTCAACCGACAGTGCCTGCACCGCAGGTCCGGCAAACTCGATGGCGTAGCCGGTGCCACCCGCCGTACCGATTCGTCCGATAATGGCCAACACCAGATCTTTCGCGGTCACCCCATTGCCCAGCTCACCCCCCACCCAGATGCACATGGATTTGGATTTGCGCGCCCACAGGCATTGGGTCGCCAGCACATGCTCCACCTCGGTGGTGCCGATTCCGAAGGCCAGCGCCCCCAACGCCCCATGGGTCGCCGTGTGGGAGTCCCCACAGACCACCGTCATGCCCGGCAGGGTCAGGCCCTGTTCCGGTGCAATGACGTGAACAATGCCCTGACGCTTATCGTGCATACCAAATTCTTCAATGCCAAACTCCGCACAGTTCTGGTCGAGGGTATCCACCTGCAAGCGCGAGGTGACGTCGGCAATCCCTGCGGCGCGATCAGTGGTCGGCACGTTGTGGTCGGCCGTCGCGATATTGGCATCAATGCGCCACGCCTTGCGGCCCGCCGCCCGCAGCCCGGAAAAGGCCTGCGGGCTGGTCACTTCGTGCAACAATTGCCGGTCGATATAGAGCAATACCCCGCCGTCCTGCTCCGTATGGACCACATGGCTTTCCCATAATTTATCGTAGAGTGTTTTTGCAGACACCACTTGTCTCCTCAGAAAGTTGTCGTTTCCGGTCCACCGACGGACCGCGTCAGGCGGGCGGGGGTACGGCCTCTATCCAGGCCGCATCTATGGCACAATCGTTGTTCGGCTGAATGGCGAAATAGTCCCGCACCTCGGTGGCGGCATGCGCGCAAAGACTGCGGATCGCGGCGACCTGCAACTCCGGGGTCCGCATGCGCGCTATCCAGCTCTCAAAGCACAAAGGCAATTTCCAGGCCTGGTGGTCGCTGACAACGAAACCCGCCCGGACTAGCATGACTTCCCACTCAGAGCACCGATAATCGCGCACATGGGAGGCATCCCGCAAGACTTCAATGCTTTGCAGCAGGGTATCCAGCAGCGGTGTCTCCGGTGCGATAACATCAATCACCACCAGCCTGCCCTCCGGTTGGAGCACCCGCCGCACTTCCCTCAGGGCACGCGGCACATCCGCCCAGTGGTGCGCCGAGAAGCGGGTCACCACCAGATCGAAGCAAGCATCGGCGAAAGGCAAAGTTTCCGCCGCGCCTTGCTGCGTCCGCACATTCGTCAGCTTGCGCTGCTGCGCCTCGGCCGCCGCTACCACCAGCATCTCTGCCGAGAGATCATAAGCCGTTACCTCCATGACCTCACCCGCCAGCGCAAAGCTCGCGTGGCCCGCACCACAGCCAAGGTCCAGCACTCGCCAATCGCGCTGACCATCGGCCAACGCGCGCAACCGCTGCAGATCAGCCCCCTGCGCATGAGTAGGACTCTGCAGATAATCCATTGCGGCGACGCCAAACTGTACATCTACTAACTTTTGCTGGTCCATGATCAATCCTTACGCTATCGTTTTTTACGGCGTGAAGCATCGTACAGACCTTGTTAAACTGGTACAATATGACAATTTATACTGGTATATGTTCTACCATGAGAAACTTGTATTGCATCCAGGAGAAAAGCATGGAAACCAGACTGCCGGTCAAGAAGTGGGGGCATGGTCTGGGGGTCAGACCGCCCTCCGCCATTACCCTCGAAGCCAACCTGCATGCGGATCAGGAAGTGACGCTTGGGGTAGAAGCATACAGGGTCATCGTCGAGCAGGTTCCGGCAGACCACCTGACGCTCAATGAACGCCTGAATCGCTTTGATCCGCTGAAGCACGACGGAGAAGTCACGACCGATGATCGGATAAGTGCTGAGCATCTGCTGACCGTCTATTCATGACCGGCAACGCGCCCCTTCTCGGCGACTTTATCCGCCGTCACCGCGGAAAAGTCACCCCGCAGCAGGCGGGCCTCAGCATACAGGGACGACGACGCACCCAGGGTCTGCGCCGCGAGGAACTGGCCCTCCTCTGTGGAATCAGCAGCACCTGGGTTACCTGGATAGAGCAAGGCCGCCCTGTACAGCCCTCCACTGCCGTACTGGACCGCCTGAGTCAAACACTGCAACTCTCCGAAGCTGAACGCGCCTACCTGTTCGATCTGGCCGGCCGTGCTGATCCCACTGCCGACAAAGCCCACACCCAGCCCCCGCATGCCGTACTGCGGATTGTGCAAGCCCTGGACACACCCGCCTATGTACTGGATCGCTATTGGAATGCGATCGCCTGGAACACGGCCGCGGCGGCGCATTTTGTCGGCTGGATGGACCAACCCCCGACACCGGGCAGCCCTCCCCCTAATCTGCTGGAATTCCTCCTGCTGAATCCCACGGCGCGCAGTTTTGTCGCCGACTGGGAAGGCCGCACCCGGCGGATCATCGCGGAATTTCGTGCGGATGTGGGCAAGCACCTGGACGATCCGCAAATGGCCCGTCAAATCGAGCATCTTCAGCAAAACAGTCCGATTTTTGCTCAGCTCTGGGCTGCACAGGATGTCGTCGAACGGGAGGGTGGCAGGCGGGTTTTTCAGCACCCACAGCACGGGCAGGTGGTCTATGAGCAGAGCACGTTATTGCCAGCGACCAGCACCGATCTCAAGCTGGTCATCCTGCTGCCGGAATAGGAACCAACGATTTCTGGCTTGCTGGCTTTGTCACGGCGCCCCTCGGCACCCCACAATGCCAATTCTTGTTCCTTGCCAAACTTGTGGGCATAATTCCCGCACATTCAAAAGTTGATTTCCAGATGATTCATTCGCACCCAATTACAGAGGAATGGGAGGATTGCATGCGGTTTCGATCATTGGTAGGAATAGGCATTCTGTCCTCGTGGGCAGTAGTATCAGTTGCGCATGCGGCTCCCCGTTTCACTGTGGGCAATGTGCCATCGTACTACCAGGGGAATTACGGAACAGGCAGCCATATCAACATTTTTTACGATGCCACCTATTTCCAGTTTCGAAATCGGGACCTGCGTCTCAAGTTGATGGTTCCCTACATCTCCGTTTCCGGGTTGCCCCAGGGGGCACGGCTTACGGGTGGGGGTGTTGTCCACCGCTCTGGCACGACACAAACCCGGAATAACGCGAGCGGTCTGGGTGACATCTGGTTATCCGCACACTACACGGTTTACCAGAGAACCGGTCTTTTGCCCGCCGTGGTGCCCTATGCCAAGGTCAAGCTTAGTACAGCCTCCGCCGCCAATGGATTGGGCACCGGGCGCAACGATTACGAGATCGGCATGGGTCTGGGCCAGACCATTGGCACCCGCATCTTTCCATTCGCCCATCTGGGCTACCGTTTCGTGGGCAATCCCGTTGGCGGCAATCTGCACAATATCTGGACCTATGACATAGGTTCCAGCTTTGTTGCCACGCCACGCAACATCCTTACAGCGATGTTTTCTGGTTCCGAATCCGAGCAGCCGGGTTATGCGGGTCCGGCAGACATTGTTTTTGCCTGGAACTACAATGTCACGCGCGCCGGTAGTGGTATTCAGCTCTATGGAGACAAAGGATTGTCTAATGGCAGCGCGAATTACGGTGTTGGCCTAGGCGCTCAGGTCGTCTTTTAACTGGTTCCTGGAGATCCGTGCAGATTCTTGAATAAAATACTATCTTCGCCGACCCACGGACCGTCGGCGAGGCTGAGGCGGCCGTCCTGCCAATGGATAGTAGTAAGGGAGCCGTTCGCGATTTGCACTTGGCGGAATCTCGCAAGCGGTTCGCCCCGGATTTCAAGGACGGCGGTCCTGATCACCCCTGTATGGGTAACGACCAGGATCGGTCTAGGTCCTGCGGCGGTGTCCTGGAGGAAAGAGCGTACGCGGCGCTGAAGATCGGAAAGGGACTCCCCACCCGGAGGCGCCACCTCGTCAGGGGCCCTTTTCCAGCGGCGCAACAACTCGGGCCACCGAGTTTTGATCTCCGCTTGCTGCAAGCCTTCCCAGTCGCCGTAACTCATCTCCACCAGCCGCTCATCCGTGGCGATGGGCAGACCCAGGCGTTCTGCGACGATACTCGCGGTGGCATAGTCCCGCTTCAGCGGGCTGGCCACAATGGCGGCAAGGTTCAGGCGCGCGAGGTGTTCCGCAACCCTTCGCGCCTGCGCCTCGCCGTTGGGCGTGACTTCCGGGTCGCTGCGGCCCTGATAACGCCCGCTGCGATTCCATTCGGTCTCACCGTGCCGCAACAAAAACAGGATGGTCTCCATAACCGGGGCTTTTAATAACGCCAGGAAACACCGGCCACCAGCCTGCTGCCGGCATGGATGCTCTGACCCGCCAGATCCATCTGGTAGGCGATGAGCGGCCGCACGTTTTTGGTGACGGCGTATTCGAGTCCGACACCACCTCGCAATATATTGTAGAATTCTGAGGCGTTGGGGGTTGTACTGACAGCGAGCGCGTTACTGGCCAGCGTTTTGGAAAAAAAAAGAGTACCGATGACGGTGAGGCGCCGGATGAGACCGACGCCCGCCACCGCCGAGGCCCGCACCTGCGTCACACCATCCCTGACGTAGATGCGCGGGCCGACTGAAAGGCCAGCGTACGCCAGCCGGGACCCGAAATTATGCTCTACTCCCACTTCGTAATCCGGTTCGACGGCCAGGGCGCCGGTCCCGAGTTGGGGGGTGGTCGATGTCCGCCCGGTGGGAATGATCGCGTTGACGGTAATTGCGTCGGCGAAGTGCGCACGCTGTCGCAATCCGTAGGAGAGGCCGATCTGTTGATCCTGCAACCCCCCTGCGGAATAGGACGCCTTCGGTTTGGATTTGGTGAGCAGGGCGGCGCGCAATTGGTAAACCAGCGCCCAGCCCTGCCCGATCCCTTGCTCGCCGTCGATACGGAATTGCGTCTCCGAAAGCTTTGAATGGGTCGGGGTGGTGGTGGTGCTGAATGAAGTCTGCGGGAAGAGGCTGTCGGAGTGATAAAATCTCACCGTGGCCTTGATTTTCCCGGACCCTGCGGAGGGAATCCACGGCTGGGCATACGCGGACTGGCCCCATCCCGCGTAACAGACAACCAGCATGACCAGGGCCAGGGGCTTCCTGCGGCGGATATGCATGGGTTGAGCCTCTCCTGTGTAAATGATAACGCCGGTGTGTGCCTAGTTGGCGAAGGCCAGATATTCGAACCCCATGCCGCGCATCTCGTCCGGCGAAAGCAGCCCACGACCGTCCATGACCGCCTTACCTGCCATTGAAGAGTGGACGTGCGACCAGTCGAGGCTGCGAAACTCCGGCCAGTTAGTGGCGATCAGGACGGCATGACAACCCCGTGCCGCAGCATAGGCATCGGCACAATATTCCAGGGCAGCATGAGGCGGCAACACTTTTTGCGCGGTAGATATAGCGGCCGGGTCATAGGCCTGGACAACAGCGCCCTGCTGGCAAAGCATGGAAATCACGGACAAGGCAGGTGACTCGCGCACGTCGTCGGTCTGTGGTTTGAAAGCCAGCCCGAGAACGCATACCGCCTTGCCGTGGAAGCCCCCCAAGGCGTCGCCAAGTTTTTCGACGGCGAGACTGCACTGGCCGGCGTTGATGTCCGTGACCGCATGCAGAAATTGCGAATAATACCCCTGCTGTTCCGCAATGGCGGAGAGGGCCAGGACGTCCTTGGGGAAGCAGGAGCCTCCGTAGCCAAGGCCGGACTCCAGGAATTCGGCGCCAATGCGCTCGTCGAACCCCATGCCTTGGGCAATGGCATGGATATTGGCCCCTACCCGCTCGGCAATACGGGATATCTCGTTGATAAAAGAGATTTTGGTGGCGAGGAAGGCGTTGGAGGCGTATTTGGTGAGTTGGGCGCTGGCCGGGTCCGTCAACAGGACCGGGCAGCGCAAGGGGGCATACAACGCCGCCACCTCTTCCGCCGCAGCACTGTCCCAGGCACCGATCACGGCGCGATCCGGGTGGAAGGTATCATATACCGCCGACCCTTCGCGAAGAAATTCGGGATTGACGACCAGCGGGGCATTGATCCCCGGCGACAGATGGCTTGCCAGGATGGCGGCCACGCGCTCAGCGTTCCCGCCGGGAGGGGTGGTGCTCTTGAGGACGACGATGAGGGGCTGCGTCGCCGCGAGGGCGACCTGCCGGGCAGCCTCTTCCACCTGGCTCATGTCGGCATGTCCGCTGGGAGTCGGCGGCGTGCCGACGCAGATGAAGGCCATATCTGCATGCTGCATGGCTTTCTGGCAAGAGGTAGTGAAATTGAGGCGGCCGGCCCGGACGTTCCGTTCCACCAGTTCGGGAAGCTCTGGTTCAATGAAGGGGATCTGGCCCTGACGCAGCAGGACGATCTTCCCTTCGTCCATGTCCACTCCCGTGACGTGGTGCCCTAACTCGGCCAAGCAGGCTGCGGTCGTCAACCCTACATACCCGACACCAATGACTACGATGTGCTTCATACTGCCTCCTGCGTGATACTCATGGATGATTTGTAGTAACCCTGCTGCCAGAGTCGGGCATATTGGCCCCCTTGCGCGAGAAGCTGCTCATGGGTTCCGTCCTGAATGATGCAGCCGTGTTCGAGAACCAGTATCCGGTCGGCGGCGGCGATAGTCGCCAGACGGTGGGCGATGACCAGGGTGGTGCGGCCACTGGTGAGGCGATTCAATGCCTCCAGCACGCGACGCTCGGAGAAGGTATCCAGCCCGCTGGTAGGCTCGTCGAGGATGACGATAGGCGCATCCCGCAACATGGCCCGGGCAATGGAGACACATTGCCGCTGCCCGCCGGACAGCGATGCCCCCCGCTCTCCGACCAGGGTGTCGTAGCCGTCGCGCAGGCCCCCGATGAGGTCATGGAGGCCAACCGCCAGCGCTGCGGCAACGGCCTCTTCGCGCCCCGCACCAGCGCGACCGTAGGCGATGTTCTCCCAGATGGTGCCGTGGAAGAGGAGCGGTTCCTGCAGGACCAGGGCTATCTGGTCGCGGACAGAGGCGACTTTCAGGTCGCGCAGATCGCGCCCGTCCAGCAGGACCTGCCCTTCTACGGGATCGTGGAAGCGGGGAATGAGGCTCACCAGCGTGCTTTTGCCGGCGCCCGTAGTGCCCACCAGGGCCACCGTCCGGCCGGAATCCACACGGAAGGAGATATCCTGCAGCACCAGTTCACCGGTCTGGTAACCGAAGGAAACGGAGCGAAATTCCAGCGCACCGGTACAGGATGGCAGAAACACGGCGTTCGGGGCATCCCGGATATCGGGTTCTTCGGCGAATATATCCCCGAGGCGTTCGGCCGCCACCGTCGCCTTGCTGACGGTCCCGGCCATCTTGGCGAACTGGCGCAGAGGCGCCGCCATACCGCGCAGGTAGGCGAGAAAAACCAGCAATTCGCCCGTCGTGATGCGCCCGGCCAGCACCTGGGAGGCGCCGTACCAGACAGCTATCCCCACGGCTGCGGCCACCAGGCCGCCCACCAGGGGGGTAAAACGCATTTGCAGTTCGTTGGCTTCCAGTGCCGCATCCAGGCTCTGTTCGGCGCGTTCGCGAAAGCGGTTTTCCTCAAAGGATTCCCGGCCATACGCCTGGACGACAGGGATGCCGGCGATGCTTTCCTGCGCCATGCTCCACAATTCGCCTTCTTTCCGCCGCGCCAGGCGGAACGCCTGCTTGAGGCGCCGGGTGTGACGCTGGGTAATCACCAGCAGCAGGGGGACAGATGCTATCACCACCAGGGCGTAGCGCCAGTCAATGGCGAGCATGATCCCGGCCATGCCGACGATGGTGAGCAGGTGGGCAAAGAGCCCCGTTCCCACCGACACGACAAAGTCCTGAAGGGTCTGAATATCGCCACCGAGCCGAGCCATGAGATCCCCGCTCTTCTGACGACGGTGAAATGCCAGCGAAAGCCGCTGCAGATGGGCGAAGAGGGTGCGCCGGATGTCGAAAACGGCGCGTTGACCCACACGCAACAGCAGGCGGCCCCCGGCGTAGGCCAGCGCAGCGTCGGCCACGGCGAACAGGAGCATGACAATCCCTAGGACATCCAGCAGCGCCACGCGCTGGCCGAGGGGATCCGGCAGGAACCCGGCAAGCCAGACAGGCAGAGGTTTCTGAGAAATCACACTGTCGATGACGAACTTCAAGGGCCAGGGAATGACCAGCAACACCATGGCCCGCGCCGTCATCGCCAGAGCGGCGCCGGACAGCGCCGCCCAGTGCGGATGCAGGAACCGGCGCAGGTCCCAAAGGGAGAAGGGGGGTTGCCTCTGGTCCATCGCCGCACCCATCACATCGGCCCGGATCGCAGGGCGGCGATGATATCCGTCACCTGCCGGGCGGTTCTGCCCCAGCCGAAGATCCCCCCTGCCGCCTCGCCGGCACAGTGCCCCATGGCCTGCCGCTGCGACGGCCCGTTCAGCATGGTGAGGATGCAGCCGACACAGGCCGCAAGGTCCCCCGGCGGGAAGAGCAGACCGGTCACGCCATCCTCGATCAGGCTGGGTAGCTGGCCGATTCGGGGCGCCACCACGGGCCGTCCGACCGCCAGCGATTCCACCACTTTGAGGGGCGAGAAATAGAACCCGTCCTGGGGGAGGTAGGGCGCTACCGTAAGGTCCATGGCGGCAAGGTAGCCGGGGATATCTTCGTGGGGTACGCGCCCGGTCATGATGACCTTGCCACCGAGACCATTTTCCGTCGCACGGGACTGGAGGGCGGCGCTGCCGGGGCCTTCGCCCACCACCAACAGCACCGCCTCCGGCAACTGTCGGCTGACCAGCATAAAAGCGTCGAGCAGAAAATCCAGGCCATGCCAGGGCTTCAGGCTGCCAACGAAGCCGATGACCGGTCGCCCATCGAGCCCGAGGCGTGTGCGAATCCCCTGTCCATCCACTTGCGGGTGGAAACGGCTGATATCCACCCCGTTGGGTAGCACGGTTACACGATTCGCCGGCACCTGCCGGGAGAGCACGTGCTCACGAACGGCTTCTGACACGGCCACGATATGGTCGGCCCGCTGGAAGGCCGCGACTTCCGCCTCTTCCGCCATGGCCTTCAGCCGTAATCCCCGGAAATGCTCCTGTTCGTAGACCAGGGGCGCATTCACTTCCAGCACGTAAGGCACCTTCAAAGCGCTGGCGAGGTCGCCGCCGGAGCGATGAAAGAGCGCATAACGCTCATAGAGCGCGTCCGGCCGCACACCTGCCGTATCCAGGGCATCCAGGGCGCGCGCCGCGAGCCGGCGGTCGCAAATCAGCTTGTCGATCTCCCGGCGCACAGTCTGGTCATATTCATCCTGCCCGATTCCCAGCCGTTCCCCCTCGCTGCGGATCTCTGTGGGATCGGCGTCGGGCGGCAACTCGATCAGCCGCGCCGGTGGGTAAGGATTCCCCTTCCCCTGCCTGGCGCAGAGTAGCGTGACCTCGTGCCCGGCGCGTGCGAGCGCAGTGGTGAATTCCCGCACATGCACCGATGCCCCTTTGTCCCCGAGGACGGGGATACCGCGATCCGCGCACAGGTATACGATATTCATGGCTGCACACTCTGCACGAAAAGGGTGCGCAGGGCCTTGGCGGTCTCCCAGCATTCGAAGCGCTCCTCTATCTTGCCCCGGCTC
>NZ_JAGDVS010000142.1 GCF_023255755.1 Acidithiobacillus sp.
GGTCTGCAAGCGGAAAAACTGTCCCGGCCGGAAATTGCGGGCCGCCAGCGGGGCCTCCACCCACATCTCGGTGACGGCGGGGTTGCTGCGATCCATGCGGAGTACCCGCATGCTCAGCAGATGCTGCAACCGTTGCTGAAAGCCTTGCACATCCGGATCGACGGCGGTATCCAGCGTCCCCAGGCTTTGCATGACCTGCGGGTAGGTCGCCTTGGCCGAGGCGATGGCCTTGACCACGCTGCCATGAAACACCGGATGCGTGTCCCCAATAAAACTGATCCGATGTCCTTGCGCATCACCGTAGGAAGTAAAGGGACCGGCCTCGGGGGCCTTGCAGTGCTCGGCCACCTGCACCGCTTGCAACGGCCCGTTATCGTGGGCCACATGGGTCAGGAAGTGGTCCCCATCCAGTTGGAAAGTCCCCGGATATTCCCTTTCATAGATGGTGTTGGGGACGGTGCCGGCGGCGATGAAGACGGCGCGTGCGGGTAGCCGCAGGTCCTGATCGCTGGCCAGCCAGCGCCCTTCCACCTCGCGCATCCGGCGGAAGACCATGTGCGCGATATGCCCATAACGGTCCAATTCTGCCCGCAGAGGGTCGAGACCCTCGCCATAATAGAGCCCTTCTTCCATGGCCTGGATGAGTTCTTCATGGTTGCGGGTATAGGCGGGTGACTGCTGCATCCCTTTCCGGTACGCCAGGGTGACGCCGCCCCAGGACTGGATCAGCGGCACGAAGTTGGGCGATTCGTCCTCTGCTGCGGCGCGCTCGCGCTCCGCACCAACGGCGCGGCCGTGGGTCAGGAATTCGTCGAGAATTTCGGTATCTTCCGCGGAGAGCCCGGCGCGGAGTTTTTCTTCTCCGGAGCGCGCCGCCATCGCTTCATAGCGCGCCAGCACCTTCTCCACCTGCCGCACATAGTAGGCTTGTACCTCGGTGGCGGTATCCACTGCGGTGAGACCGCCGCCGATGACCACCGCCGGCAGGCGCACCTGCAGATTGGCGAGACTGGATTGCTTGCCCGCTCCGGTGAGCTGCAAGGCCATGAGGAAATCGCTGGCCTGGCGCATACCGCGGGCGAGGCTCTCGCCCATGGGCACTACCCGCGGCAGGCCGGCGCCGGTGGCAATACAGACGTGATCGAAGCCCAGTTCCCAGGCATTCTCGAGGGTGATGGTGCCGCCCAGCCGCACGCCGCCGAAAATCTGGAAATGGGGGCGCCGTGCCAGGGTCAGGTAGATCAGTTTGAGAAAATTCTTGTCCCAGCGCACGGTGATGCCATATTCGGCCACGCCGCCAAAACCCAGCAGAATCCGTTCGTCGAGGTCCTCCTGGAGACTGCTCCAGTCGCGAATGGGCTGCTCCAGCCATTGCTGGGGCAGCGGTTCGATTTTCAGGCCATCGATACCCACGACCGCACAGCCTTCCTGCAGGAGATGGTGGGCCATGGTGAAGCCCGCCGGGCCCATACCCGCCACCAGCACCTTCCGCCCGTTGTAGGGCTGCGCCAGATATTGCGTTTGCCGCAGCGGATTCCAGCGGGTGAGCAGATCGTAAATCTCGACGCCCCAGGGCAGATTCAGTACGTCCGTGAGGATCCGGGTCTCCACCTGCGGTATGTTCACCGGGTCTTGCTTCTGGTAGACACAGGCCTTCATGCAGTCATTGCAGATGCGGTGTCCGGTGGCGGGGACCATGGGGTTGTCCACCATCGCCATGGCTAGGGCGGCGATATGGAATCCGTCCCGCTTCAGTACCTGCATTTCCGAGATCTTTTCTTCCAGCGGGCAGCCGGTGAGGGTGACACCGAGGGGGTCTACCTTGAGACCCAGTTCCGGCACGCCCTTTTTCTCGGGAAAGCCCTTGGAGCAAAAATCCCCGTCGTGATCATGGCAGTACAAGCAATAATGGACTTCGCTCTGGACGCTGCGCGGGTCCATACGCGGATCGGTCAGATGAAAGCCGTCACGGCGGCGCAGGGTGCCTTCCGGAGATACCATAGGCGCACCAGGGAGGTCGTCCCGCCGTTTCAAGGGTACCAGTGCTTCATGGTCCACCCGCTGCGGCAGGCGGAAACTGGACCAGCCCTGCACCGCCAGGGCGGCCTGCGGGTCACTCAGGATGCGGGCACACCACTGGGTCAGACGGTCGATGGCCTCGGCGTGGACCGCTTCATCCTCGAGCCAGGCTTCACCGAGCCGGGCAATGGCCCATTCGCGATCTCCCAGCGGCCAGCCGCGCTGCCGGATTTCTCCGTCCAGCCATTGATCCAGATCGGCAAAAGATTCGGGAAATCCACCACGGTAACGGCGCGCGCGGCGCAGCACAAAATGCTTTTTGAACGCCATCACCGCATCATGGCTGCGCGTCCGCGCCTGTAACTCCGCTACTTCGGCGTCAATGGCAAAAAGTTCGCCGATAAACCGCTCCACCCACGGCGCAAGCCGCAGCAATAAATTACTCTGCACCCGACCAACAAACTCTTCACCGCCAGCGCGATAGGCACCGAGGCGGGTCGCCAGCTCGCCATCCTGCTCGCCCAGCCGTCGCAAAAAAGTCGCATCGAAGCGGGATAGCCCGAGCGCGGTGAAAAGTTCTGAATACGAGAATTCATTCATTGCAAGTCTCATGATCTATTCCAAGCTGGTTTTATGACTCAGAAACAACAAGGTGTTCTATTTTATGTGCCACACCGTCCCATTTGTCCGCATCTAGAGGAGTAATAGTTCGCTCTGTGATCACCGGCCACTGAGAGGATAACTGTGCATTCAAATCGATGAATTCGTGAAACTCATGCGGAATATCACTGTCTTTATAAATGGCACCTGCGGGACATTCCGGTTCACATAAGGTACAGTCGATACACTCCATTGGATCTATGACGAGAAAATTGGGGCCGGCATGGAAACAGTCTACAGGACACACCTCGACACAATCCATGTATTTACAGTTAATACAGTTATCCGTAACTACAAACGTCATTATAAATACTCCTATATTGCCTGTAGTTTTGCTATGGCCCACGCCGCAACCTTCTTCACATCCGGATCTCTATCCAAAAGCGCGGTGCGCAGGCTAGCAATAGCAACAGGATTGCCAATTTCTCCAAGACACATCGCTGCTTCCTTGCGGACATTGCTTACCGGATGTGTTAGCATTTCGGCCACTTCCAATACCGCGTCATGACACTTGATTTTGCCTATCGCCACCAACAGCTTGGAAATCACTTGCCACTGCGTTTCTGCGGACATAGCCACTACCACTTCGCCACATACTCCGTCAGCGCCGAGTTTCGCCATGGTTCCGGCAGCTTCCGCCCGCACTTGCCACTCATTGTCATGCAAACCCTGAAGGGCAGCCGCCAAGGTCTCTGGCGTCAGTGCGTAGCCAATCGCACCAACGGCAATCCGTCTAACCTCCGGACTCACATCATTTACTGCCACTTTAGATAGATCGTGGGCATATGCTGAGTTTTGCAAGTACCCAAGAACGCCGACGCTTTCCAGACGTACCGCCTGCGATAAATCGTTCAACCCCTTTAATGCATAAAGGGCCACCCCAGGGATCCGCAAAGGTCTAAGGGCTCGCAACACGGAGGATCTCACAAAATCACACTTATTTGTGATCCACTCCTCATATATATCACCCAGCTCCTTAATGTTGCACTCCGACAATGTTTCCGCTGCTGCGATTCTGACATTTTCATCGCTATCTTCAAGCAGTTTGAGCAGAGGTAGCAACATGTACTCCCCCGGGATATCCGCAATCGCTCTAGCTGCCTCTTCGCGGACAGCGCCATCCGTATCATCAAATCCACTGAGAATTAACCGCAAAGCCGTCTCTTTATCCAACTCTATAGCGTTAATTATGGCCAAGCGTCTCACATCCGGATCAGAACTATAATTTTCTTGATCTTGTGGCATTAAATATCTCCTTCAATATCACTTCAATCACTTAACAAGATACGGAATATCCACAGTTAATGCATGGGTTGGGCAATCCACCTCACACGGAGTACAATACCAACATTCATCATATTGCATGAGTGCAACGCCATTATTTATATCGATCACGAGCACATCAAGTGGACATACATCCACACAGACTGTACACCCTTTTGATGCAATGCACTTGTCGGCATCGACAGATACTGGAACTTTAACCAACATTGATGCTGTAGCCATTGTAATATCCTCTATGGTAATTTATAGCATGTCCCTGGCAACAATTCTGAGCCGTTCATATGCCTGAACATCACCTGCGTCGGGTTCGAATATATATGGTTCAATAGGAATTTTCTTGCACGCCATCTGCCCTTCTCCATCCTTATATAGCTGTACATGGCAAAGCCAATCGTCCTCTTTTTCCGGATAATCCACTCGGTAGTGATAGAGGCCCCATCGACTTTCTGTTCGGTAAAGCGACGAAACCGCCGCCATCTCGGCACAGTCAAGAATATCATGCACCTCCATGGCGCGTAGCAGATTATGTGGGCAATCTGCCCAGAGATCATTTAAATCATCGCGAATCTCTGAAAAACGGCGCAATCCAAGTTCCATTTTCTTGGTGACTTTAGGAGGTTGAAGATAGTCGTTTACCAACCGTCTAATTTTATACTCGGCTTGATATGGTGTAATGCCACTTTTCCGTTTTAATGGCCGCAGAATGCGTTCACTCTCGTGCGCCATAAAATCGCTGTCCGTTTTATCGGCGCTCATATTCTCGCAATATTTCACTGCCTCCAATCCTGCAATCTCACCGTATACGAAGGCTCCTAACATATAGTTATGCGGTACGCATGCAACATCTCCAGCGGCGTAGAGCCCCGGAATAGTCGTTTCCGCACGCTCATTTACCCATATACCAGAGGCGCTATGGCCACTGCATAAGCCAATTTCAGAAATGTGCATTTCAATCATATCTTGACGGTAGTTGGTTCCTCTTCCTTCGTGGAAGCGGCCACGGCTAGGACGTTCATTGGTATGGAGAATGTTTTCTATTGTGGAAATAGTTTCTTCCGCCAAATGATTTACCTTGAGAAAAACCGGCCCGTTCCCACCTTCAAGCTCTCTGAAGAACTCCAGCATCATCTGGCCACTCCAGTAATCACACTCAATAAACCGCTCACCATGTGCATTGGCCGTGTAACCGCCCAGCGGCCCCGTTACGTAGGCGCAGGCTGGTCCATTGTAATCCTTAATCAGTGGATTTATTTGAAAACATTCTATACCGGAGAGTTCCGCACCGGCATGATAGGCCATAGCGTATCCATCACCAGCATTAGTAGGATTCTCATACGTGCCGAATAAATAACCAGAAGATGGGAGACCAAGCCGTCCGGCTGCTCCAGTACAGATTATTACCGACTTGGCTTTAATGAATACAAGCTCTGCCGTTCTTGTGTCTACTGCCATAACACCTGAAACACGATGGTTTTGCCCAACTGCTACACGTGTTACTTTATATCTGTTCGTAACATCCACCCTGTTTTTTCTAAGCAGTCGATATAATATCTTCTTTACATTGTGACCTTCAGGCATGGGAAGCACATAGTTTCCGAGGTGATGAACCTTTTTTACTGCAAACTCACCCGTCTCGTCTTTTTCAAATTTCACCCCCCATTTGTCCAGTCTTTGAATCATCTGAAAACTATTACTGGCGTAAGCCAATATAGCTTTCTGATTTACAATCCCGTCATTGGCAATGGTTATTTCACGTACATATTGCTCAGGAGTAGCATGCCCTGGAATCACCGCGTTATTCAAGCCATCCATGCCCATGGATATCGCCCCACTTCGCTTTACATTTGCCTTCTCAATGAGCATGACGTTTAGCCGTGGATTAGCTTCCTTGGCTCTGATCGCCGCCATGGGTCCGGCAGTACCTCCGCCCACCACAAGAATGTCAACTTCCTTTTCCGCATATTCCGCACTCATTCGTCCGCCCTCTCAATTACGCCTAAGACTGATCATATATTTCAATGCGTCACCACGATAATAAATGTGCTCATAATCAATGGGTACGTCTTCCGCCGTGTAAGTGAGCCGCTCCATTCTGAGAATGGGGGATCCTGACTCTATTTTCAGAAGCCGAGAAAGTGCATCATCTGACAGTATTGACTCCAATTGAATCTCCGCACGGCCAAGCTGAAGACCATACTTATTTTCCAGGAGGACAAAGATATCTTGCGTCGCGAGGTCCTCTAGAATTAATCGCCTACCAATACTGCATGGCACATAAGTAATGTCTACAGATATCGGTTCCCTATTCAAGTAGCGTAACCTTCTAATTTCCATAATATCCGCACTTTCACATTTCAATTTCGATCTTACTGTACTATTCTCGATTATTTCCCTTGCGCCAAGAAACGTCGAAAATGTCTCATGCCCTTTTGCTATCATGGCCTCGCCGAAGCCCTGGAGGGAAATTAATTCTTGTGTAGCTTTCGGTCTGGAAACAAATGAACCTTTACCGGGGACTTTAAATATCAGACCATCTGATTGCAGATCTCTCAGTGCTTGCCTCACCGTGGTTCTGCTCACGTTAAAGAATTTGACCATGTCACTTTCCGATGGCATCTGAGAGTGTGGTGGGTACGTTCCATCCAGAATACTGGACCGTATTTGCTCTTTCAGTTGTAAATACAGTGGATGCATTGAGGTAATAGTTGTGCAGGTGTGTTTTGTGGATGTCATCGCTACTGATTCCGTTGTGATACCTGTAGGAACAGGTAGCAATATCAATGCCAGGAATCCCATACTATAAATATCATATGAATCATTGCGATATTCTCATCGAAAGAACACCAACATTTAAAACGCACTATTAAAGTGCGCCATTAAAGTGCATCGCACTAAAATTGGGCGTAACGGTAGTCCGGCGGAGGCATGGCTCTCGCGCCTGATCGACACGCGCTCCACGAACCGAACGCGCGCCCGGTGGCGTAAGCGCGACGATCACCCCTTGCGGTAGCAAGGCGGGTGGTGCATTCGAGTCGTGTGCTGGTGTGGGATTCCGTGCAGGGCATATCAAAGCCCCCGGCGTTTGAAGCGCACGCTTTAAAACCCGTGAGCGGATGAAAACGGACGGCACCAGGACGCGCCGTCCGCGAGAGGTAGGGATTTATTTCTGGTACTGCTTCCGCCGGAACAGATCAATCTTCCGCGAGACCAGTCGGTCCAGAAAAAGAAAACCGTCGAGATGATCCATTTCATGCTGGATGGCTCGAGCCTCGAAGCCTTCGCACTCATAACTCCGCTCTCGTCCCGAGGCATCCTGCGCCTGCACTTGTATGCGTTCGGCGCGGATGACGTTGCCGGTAAAGTCCGGCACCGACATGCAACCTTCCCGGCCCACCGCCATGCCCTCCCACGCCGCCAACTCGGGATTGATCAACACCATGAGCCCGTGGCAGTCCTCCCCCAGTTTGGGACGCACGTCGACGATCACGATGCGCTGCGGACGGTCCACCTGTGGCGCCGCGATACCCACCCCCCCCGGACCGGCATACATGGTCTCCGTCAGATCATCGATAAAATGGTGCAGATCGTCGTCAAATACGCTGACCGGCTCGGCCTTGCGCTGCAGTCTGGGGTCCGGATAGGTCAGAATGGAAAGCACCGCCATCAGAACACCGCCGCCTCGATGGGATGCACACCGATTTCCACCCCTTCCCTCTCCCGCAACGGCACCACGGCCTTGCGGACACTCTCCACACCCTCTGGCGCATAGCCTTGAATGACCATCACATAGAGTGGCCGCTCGGCACTGCCGGAACTCTCGCTTTCCAGATCAATCACATTGAAACCGATGGCCGCCAGGGCCCCGGTGACGCCCGCGACAATGCCCGGATGATCGGCCCCGTAAACGGTGACCCGGGTGTTCGGCATATCTGCGGTCAGCGCCACGCTGGAGATAGGGTCCAGATGCACCCGCAGATTAAGGCGTTTGATGGCCGGGTCCAGCGCCATTTCCACGGAACCCAGATCACGCGGATAATCGATGACCTGCATAATGGTGAAGTAACCACCGAGACGCATCATCGAGGCATCACCGATGGAGCAGTCTGCAGTGAACAGGGCTTGGGTGACAGCGGCGACGATACCGGGGCGATCTTCGCCGATGACGGTGAGAAGGGCTTGACTCATCCTAGACTCCTATAGCGAGGGCTTTCGCCTGTACGAGATAACGAAAACAGTATTCCAACAATTCGAGATGATGCCTGGCCGCCAGGAAATCCAGGCCCCAGGCCGTCACCCCGTGCTGATGAATCAGCGCACCGGGAACGCGAGGCAGCGCCTGGGAAAAGGCCTTGTCCATATCTTCGGCAATTTGGGTGACGTTCACATGATTGGCGAAGACCGGCAGATCCACCTGCGGCTCGGCATCGGGCACGCCCAGACCTTTGAGCATTTCCAGAGCTGGCAGGCGCAACCGGCCCTGCTGCGCAAAGTGCCCGCAGAGATTGGCCTCGACCGAGTGGACGTGGAAAATGACCCGGGCGTCAGGCACATGCCGGTAGACCACCTCGTGGATGGCGACTTCGGCAGAGGGTTTACGTCCCGGCGGTGCCTGCACAACCCGACCCCGCAAATTCACCAGGACAAAATCCCCGGCGCCCAACTGATCCTTGGGGCGACCGCTGGCGGTAATCCAGAAAGCGTCTGCATCGCTGCGTGCCGACAGGTTGCCCGCGGTGCCCAGCATCCAGCCCCGCGCATAAAAATCGCGGGCCGCCGCCGCGAGATGGGTACGCGGATCATGATGCATGGGCAGGCACCCGCCACCAGCCGCGTTGCGCAAGGGCAGCGCTCACATCCCGAAAATCATCAAAGGGCAGGAAGGCCCTCCCTTCCTTCCGCAGATATTCCGCAAGACGGTCCCGTGCACAAACCAGGGGACACTGCCGGGCCACCCGCAAATCGGTGATGGAGTCCCCAATGCAGACGGCATCCTCGGGTTGATAGTGCGCGGTCACGGCGGCCTTGGCCACCAGTTCATGGTCATCCTGCCAGGGCGAGAACACCCGCAGGTATTCGCCGGTGATATCTGCCTCAAGACCATGGATGGCGTAAATTTCCTGACGATAGGGGGCGAGGACGATCTCGGCCATGCGCGTGAAACCGCCGGTGACGACGATAAAGGGGATATCGGCCTTTTTGGCATGGGCCAGCAACCCGGCCAGCCCCGGACGCAACGCCGTGCCTTGTACAAAATCCTCCAACTCCGGCCAGCGCCGCGCGGGGATGGTGCCGAGCACCTGGGGCAAGCCATCGCGCAGGGTCAGACGCTGCGCATAGATTTCCGGCAGCACCCGGGCGGCGGCCTCCGGCGCAAAATGGCGCATAAGGGCCACGAAAACTTCGGCCTCGGTGATGGTGCCGTCGAAGTCACAAAAAATGGCCCTTTGCATCAGCCCTGCCCCCATTTTTCCACCGCCGCCCGCAGGGGTCCGGCGGGCAAATCTTCCAGAGCGCGAGGCGCCGCATGCTGCCAGCGCTCGATGGCCTCGTGAAAAGCCAGCACCCCGCTCGCGGGGCCCTGGGGATGGTCCATAATCCCGGTCCCCGCATTGAGGATGACCTCGGTTCCATAGTCATCGAGGATGCGCCCCACCATGCCGGGATGCACGCCCGCCGAAGGCACCGGCGCCACGCCCCGCGCCCGCAGCGCGGCGACGATGGCCCATTCGTCCGCCGCGGCGAAAGGCAGGCTGCCATAATGGGCCGGATAGAGCACCGCATCCGCGCCACCATAGGCCATCAACGTACCCAGCAAGGCCCCATAGGCAAAACCGTAATCCGGCGCGCCACACCAGGCGCCCGCCAGGGAGGGATGGGTGAAGATCGGCACATCGATGTCGGGATCGGCGGCCAGTGCCTCCAGTACCGGAAAACCATACGCCAGCACATTCAGGAGCAGCGCATTAGCGCCGGCGGCCACCAGTTGCAGCGCCAGCGTCTGCACCTGCTGGGCATTCCCCGAGAGATTCACCGCATAGAGCAAATCACGACCCGTCTGATCACGCCGCGCCGCGATCACCGGCGCGCAGGCCTCCCAGCGCGCCAGGGTCGCCGCCATCGGCAGGTCCGGGAGGATTTCGTCATCCTTGATGACATCCAGCCCGGCAACGGCAACCTCCGCCAGAATCGCGGCATGGTCCGCCGCCGTCAGCCCCAGTGCCGGTTTGAAGATGGCCATAACCAAGGGCCGTTCCTGTACCCCCAGTCGTTCGCGGATGCCATCCAGCCCGAAGCGCGGCGCCTGTCCGAAGCGCTCCGGCAGACGGATCGCCGTTACCTTGGCGGGACCCGCCAGAGAGTATTTGCCGAAAATCATCGTGAGGAGGCTGCCGAGACGACCATCCACATTGGCGGCGGGGAAGCGCACCGTGGCCTGATGCCGCCCAGCCGCAAGTTCGGCAATGGCGATCACCTCCCCCAGATGGCCGCGCAACTGCGCCTCCCGGTGCTGAAAGCGTGCATCCCAGCTCCCTGCAGTCTGGCCGATGGCAATGGCCTGCGCCTGCCGCCGGGCGTCTACCCCGGCGGGAAACTGGTAATCGACCTCAATAAAAGCCGTCATGGGTTGGGGAAATGCTGAAGGGCACGATCCGTATAATGCGGTGTCCAGCCACCGCGCGCACTGAAGTAGCGCACCGCTTTGATCCGCTGCGCATCGTTCAGGCGAAACCAGTGTTCCACGTCCGCCGGGATGTGGATATAATCCCCCGCATGCACGGTCAATTCGACCTGTGCACCGTCTTCCAGAACGAAGCCAAAAACACCCTCTCCGTCCACAATATAGCGCACCTCTTCATCATCGTGGGTATGCACCCGATGGAAGCGGGCGTTGAGTTCTGGCAACTGCGGATGCCCTGGGTACAGCACGACCAGATCCCGTTCCTGATAGCCCTTTTCCCGCTGCAAACGCTGAAAGACCTCATCCAGGGCCGCCAGCAATGCCACTTGGGCCTCCGCAGCCAGTTGTGGCTGGGCCAGCAGCGCCGCAGCGCCCGCCCCGGTCAGCGGAATCGCCTGCAAAGTAACACCCAGGGGCGCCAGGGTGGCGGCAATCTGCGCCGCGTCCGTGACCCGCTGCGCCGATTCTGCATATTGCAAAGTCGCCATGCTAACCCTCCTCCTTCCAGATCAAAGAAGCCATACGCCCGGTAACGCCGTCGCGCCGATAGGAAAAATAGCGCGCAGGGTCAGCCACCGTACACAGATTACCGCCAAAAATGGCCTGCACGCCGACCCGCTGCAAGCGCTGCCGTGCCAGTGCATAAATATTCGCCAGCCAACGGTCCCCACGTCCGGGGCGGAAGGCTTCTGCCGCCCCGGCATCCTCCGCCAGGAAAGCCGCCCGCAGCTCCGGCCCGACCTCGAAATGCTCAGGCCCGATGGCGGGTCCCAAGTATATCAGAATATCCTCCGGCGCCACCTGCATGGCCGCCACGCCGCGCTCCAGGATGCCCGCCAGCAGGCCCCGCCAGCCGGCGTGAAAAACACCGATATGGCGACCGCCCCCGCCGCAAGCCAGCACCGGCAGGCAATCCGCGGTGAGCACCGCCAGCGCTACGCCCGGTATGGCGGTGACCGCACCATCCGCTTCCAAAGAGCGCACTGGCGCGGCCGTCAGGGTGACGACCCCCGTGCCATGCTCCTGCCGCAACCAACGGGGCTCGCCAGGCAATTCCAGCATGGCCCGCAGCCGATCCCGATTTCGTGCCACCGCCTCCGGCGCATCGCCCACGTGATCGCCGAGATTGAGTGATGTATAGACCCCCTGACTGACACCGCCACTGCGCACCGTGACGGCACTGCGTACCCCGTAGGGCACGGGCCAGTCCGGCACCCAATAACCCGCCTCTTCAGTGGCCATTACGCGCATCGCGCAGCAGAGTCAGCAATTCGGTCATGTCTTCAGGCAGCGGGCTTTCCCAGGTCATCAGCGCCCCGCTTTCCGGATGGTAGAGACGCAAACGCCAGGCATGCAAAGCCTGGCGGCGGAATTGCCGCCAATGGGCCAGCGCGACCTCATCCAGCCCCTGCGGAACCATCATCCGCCCGCCATAGACCGGATCCCCCACCAGCGGGTGGCCGATATGCGTCATGTGCACGCGAATCTGATGGGTACGCCCCGTCGCCAGGCGCAGGCGCAGGTAGCTGTGACGGGGAAAGCGCTCCACCAGCCGATATTCGGTCTGCGCCGGTCGGCCGTCATCACGCACGGTCATTCGCAGGCGGTCGTGGGCATGGCGGCCGATGGGCGCGTCTACCCGGCCACCACCGGTCATCGCCCCCATCACCAGCGCGAGATATTCGCGGTGCATGGTATGGTCACCGAGCTGGTCGATCAGTGACTGTCGCGCCATCTCGGTTTTCGCCACCACCAGCAGGCCGGTAGTGTCCTTGTCCAGCCGATGGACAATGCCGCCGCGGGGCAGGTAGGCATTATCCGGCACATGGGCCAGCACGGCGTTGACCAGCGTGCCGTCGGCATGACCGGCGCCGGGGTGGGTAAGCTGCCCTGCCGGCTTGTGCACAACGAGGATATCCGCGTCTTCATACAGAATATGCAGCGGCAGATCCTGGGGCAGCCAGGTGCTGGGCTCGATCTCCGGCCAGTTGATTTCTACCTGTTCACCACCACGAATCCGTGCGCTGGGCTTTTCGACCGCACCATCCACCAGAATCCGGCCATCCCGCAGCAAGGTCTGGATACGACTGCGGCTGGTTTCCGGCAGCAACTGGCTCAACACCGCGTCGAGACGCTCGCCGGCCTGCTCCTCTGGCAAAATCATGGGAATACCCGTACTATCGTCGCTCATGGTTCGCCACTATAGACTATTGTCCTTCATGAGCAAACGCATACTCATTACCTTGTGTTGTACCGCGCTGATCGCTGGATGTGCCAGTAGCCCGGAGAAACCAGACAACGCCGCCGAGCGCCACGAATCTGCCGAGACGCTGTTCCAACCCGCCCAAAAGGCCATGGAGCGCGGAGACTACACTTCCGCCATTAAGCTGTACGAAGATCTGGAGACCCGTTACCCCTACGGCCCCTACGCCGAACAAGCGCAACTCAACACGGCATACAGTTATTACCAGCGCGGGGATTCCCAGGCGGCGGTGGCGGCAGCCGAACGTTTCATCAAGCTGCACCCGGCCAACCCGCATGTGGATTACGCCTGGTACCTGAAAGGTATCGCCTATTATCAGGCTATTCAGGGCGCCGAATGGAACCCCAAGCCCGCCGAGGAAGCATTCAGTGCCCTGGATACCTTGGCTAAACGCTGGCCAAGCAGCGCCTATGCCACCGATGCCCGCCTGCGCATGGCCAGGATCATCGACATTCTCGGCCAGGACAATCTGGATATCTGCAAGTTCTACTATGCGCGTCACGCCTATATCGCTGCGGCGAACCGCTGCAGCACGGTGATCACCCGCTACCAGTTGAGTCCGGCGCGGGAAGAGGCGCTCTATTATCTTGCGCGTTCCTATCAGCACCTGAATCTGCACCAACTGGCGCAGACCACCACCTCCGTACTCGCCTACAACTATCCGAAGAGCAAGTATCTTTCCGAGCTCGGCAGCAGCGCGAAGCCCTGATGATCCACCTGGGGGCGATTGCCGCCCCCGCCCTGGTCAGACGGCCTCTTCGCCCTCTTCTCCGGTACGGATGCGGATCACCCGCTCCACCGAACTGACGAAAATCTTGCCATCACCGATCTTGCCGGTCCGCGCCGCCACTTCAATGGCTTCGATGGCACGATCCGCCATGTCATCACTGACCACCACCTCCAGCTTGAGCTTGGGCAGGAAATCCACCACATATTCGGCGCCACGATAGAGCTCCGTGTGCCCCTTCTGGCGGCCAAAACCCTTGACCTCGGTCACCGTCATACCGGCCAGCCCCAGCTCCTGAAGGGCCTCGCGCACATCATCCAGTTTGAAAGGCTTGATGATCGCTTCAATTTTTTTCATGGTAAAGCTCCTCGTGCTGACAACACGGCTTCCCAGGGATGGTAGCCATTGGTAATAGGATAACGCCGATCCTTGCCAAATGCGCGGGCGCTGATTCGCACACCCGGCGCCGCCTGACGCCGTTTATATTCGGCACGATCAATAAGCCTTAGCACCCGCGTCACCGTTTCCGCCGAAAAACCAGCGGCAATGAGTTCCGCAGCACCGCGGTCCTCTTCCACATAGGCGGCGATGATGGCATCCAACATCTCATAGGGGGGCAGACTGTCCTGATCACGCTGATCCGGCGCCAGCTCCGCCGAGGGCGGCCGGGTCAGCACCCGCTCCGGGATCACCGGACTCAGGCTATTGCGATAACGGGCGAGGCGATAGACCAGGGTCTTCGGACAATCCTTGATCACCGCGAAACCTCCGGCCATGTCGCCATACAGGGTCGCGTAACCGACGGCAATCTCGCTCTTGTTGCCCGTAGTCAGCAGCAGATGGCCAAATTTGTTGGAATAGGCCATGAGCAACGCGGCGCGAATACGTGCCTGCAGATTCTCTTCCGTGGTATCGACTGCACGCCCGGCAAATAGTGGCGCCAATGTCTCCAGATAGCTATTGAACGGCCCCTCGATGGAAATGGTGTCGGTGCGCACCCCCAGGCTCCGGGCCTCGGCCTCGGCGTCCGCAATACTCATCTCCGCCGTATAGCGGGAGGGCATGATCAGGGCATGGACCCGTTCCGCACCGAGGGCGTCCACCGCTATCGCCAGGGTCAGCGCCGAGTCCACCCCGCCGGACAGACCCAGCACCACACCAGGGAAGCCATTTTTTTCCGCATAATCACGCACGCCCAGGCGCAGTACAGCGTAGACTTCGGCGGTCTCGTCGGGCAGCGGTCGCAGTGGCCCGGCAGCCTGCATTCTACAGATATCGGCGTGATCCTTGTCGATATCCAGCAGCGCCAGCACTTCTTCACACTGGGGTGCGCGCAGTGCCAACAGCCCGTGCTGGTCTACCGCAAAGGACTGGCCATCGAAGACCAGTTCATCCTGCCCGCCCACCAGGTTCACATAAACGATGGGCAGATGACACTGGGCAGCCAGGGCACCCACCTGATCTTCCCGGGCGCGCTGTTTGTTCAGGTGATAAGGCGACGCGTTCAGCACCAGCAGCAGTTCCGCGCCTTGGGCCTGAGCGGCTTGCGCCACTCCCGGCCCGCACCAGACATCCTCACAAATGACCACCCCGCACTGCAGTCCGGCACAGGTAAACACCAGCGACTGCGCCCCCGGCGTGAAGTAGCGCACTTCATCGAATACCGCATAGTTCGGCAGACAATGCTTGTGATAAACCGCCGCGACCCGCCCCCCGCGCAGCAGACTGGCGCTGTTGTAGAGGCGCTCCTGTTCACGCTGCGGGTGCCCTACCAGCATGGGCAGAGGCGCTTCTGTCGCGAGACGTTGCAAGGCGGCATCGCAGACCTGCAAAAAGTCGGCACGCAAGAGCAAGTCTTCCGGAGGATAACCACTGAGGGCCAACTCCGGCGTCACCAGCAGGTCGGCCCCTGCAGTCTGTGCCTCGACAGCGGCGGCCAGCAGACGATCGGCGTTGCCCGCCACATCGCCGACCCGGCAGTTGACCTGCGCCAGGGCGATGCGCATCAGCGCCCCAGTACCTCGGCCGCCCGAGTACCCAAATCGGCGGGGGAATGCACACAATGGACGCCCGCCGCTTCCAGTACCGCATATTTGGCCGCCGCCGTTCCTGCACCACCATCGATAATAGCCCCCGCGTGGCCCATGCGCTTGCCCTTGGGCGCCGTGGAGCCAGCAATGAAAGCCACCACCGGCTTACGGACATGCGCCTGGATAAAGGCCGCCGCATCTTCCTCCATGCGTCCGCCGATCTCGCCCACCATGACAATCACTTCGGTCTGCGGGTCCGCCTCAAAAAGCTGCAAGACCTCAATAAAATTCATGCCGATCAGCGGATCGCCGCCAATACCCACGCAGGTACTCTGCCCCAGGCCCAGACGGGTGGTCTGCTCCACCGCTTCATAGGTGAGGGTGCCGGAACGGGAGACAATGCCTACCCGTCCGGTCTGATGAATGGCACCGGGCATGATCCCGATCTTGGACTGTCCCGGCGTGATGATCCCCGGACAGTTCGGGCCGATGAGTCGCGCCGGGGCGTCCGCCAGATAATGCTTCACCATCAGCATGTCATGCACCGGAATGCCTTCGGTGATGCAGACAATGAGTTGAATACCAGCGGCAGCCGCCTCGATGATGGCGTCAGCGGCAAAAGGTGAGGGTACATAGATCACACTGGCCTCGGCCCCGGTGTTCTGCACAGCATCAGCCACCGTATCAAACACCGGCAGATCGAGATGGCGGCTGCCGCCCTTGCCGGGGGTCACGCCACCCACCATACGCGTGCCATAAGCCACGGCCTGTTGCGAGTGAAAAGTCCCCTGCTTGCCGGTAAAGCCCTGGCAAATCACACGGGTGTCGCGGGACAGCAATATGCTCATAGACGCACCAGAATCACGATAAGAAGAACACTGATTACCGCCTCTCCCAGGAGCAGGAGAAGCACATAGGGATTGCGCCGGGGTGCCGGACTGATTCTATCGACCGCCGACCGCAAAGCCGCCAGATCGTGGCGCAGCGCCGCCACGTCGTCGTCCTGCGCCACGGACTTGAGCCGCTCGTCGAGAATCTGATCGAGCAGCACCGCCATCTCCGCCATGGCCTCTGCACTTTTCTGATCCGCGCCACGCTTCACATAGGCATCAGCGAGACGCGAAATCAGCGGGCCGGAATTACGCAGCACCGGCCACAGACGTTGCAACCAAAAGATGTTGATGGACATGTCAGCCCTGCGCCGCCGCCACGGCCTTCATGGCTGCGTCGGTGAGGCCATCGGCGGTAATCAGGGAAAGCCCGCTCTCCCGCAGCATCGCCATGCCCTCCTCCTTCCGGGTACCCTCCAGACGCACCACCACCGGCAAGTGAAGACCCACCTCCGCCGCCGCCTGGATGATGCCTTCCGCCAGCAGATCACAGCGGGTGATCCCACCGAAGATATTGACCAGTATGGCCTTCACCCGGGTGTCCGAAAGAATGAGCTTGAAGGCCTGGGTGACCTTGTCCGCGGCCGCGCCACCGCCCACATCCAGAAAATTGGCGGGCTCACCGCCATGCAGCTTGATCAGGTCCATGGTCGCCATGGCCAGACCGGCACCGTTGACCATGCAGCCGATGTTACCTTCCAGGGAGATGTAATTCAGTCCGAACTGCCGCGCCGTAATCTCCCGCCCGTCCTGCTGGGTCGAGTCAAAGAGTTCATCAGACTCAGGGTGGCGGTACAGGGCGTTGTCGTCCATCACCACCTTGGCATCCAGGGCCAGCAGCCTGTCTTCGGCGGTGATGGCGAGGGGATTGATTTCCACCATCAGGGCGTCGAGCCGTTGCGCCAGGCGATACATGCCCTGCATGATGCGCGTGAGTTGCTGCACCTGGCTGGCGTCCAGTCCGAACTGGAAACCGAGCTGGCGTGCTTGAAAAGGCAGAAAGCCGGTGCTGGGCTCGACCACGACCCGATGCAGGGCCTCCGGCCGGGAGGCCGCCAACTTCTCGATGTCCATACCGCCTTCCTGAGTCGCCAGAAAGGTGATCCGCGCCTGCCCCCGATCCACCATCAAGGCCAGATAAAGCTCGCGGGCGATGCGACTGGGCTCCTCGATAAGCAAAGCCGCTACGTGCTGCCCCTGCGGACCGGTCTGCGCCGTGACCAGCGGTTTGCCCAGCAACTCCTGCGCCGCCTTTTCCACTTGGGCAATGCTTTCCACCATCCGCACGCCACCGGCCTTGCCGCGTCCACCGGCATGCACCTGTGCTTTGACGACCCAGGCCGGACCACCCAGTTCACGGGCCTGATTCACTGCCTCCCGCACCGAGAAGGCGGGAATGGCCCGGGGCACCGGCACCCCTTCTTCGGCGAGCAGGCGCTTGGCCTGATACTCATGCAAATTCATGAAATTTCCTCACAAACGACGCACCAGCGCCGCACTAAACTCCGCCGTACTCAAGGCGGGAACGTCACCACGCAACGCCGCCAGATCACCGGTCACTTCGCCGCTGGCGATGGCCGCTTGTTCGACTTCATCAACCAAGAACTGCTGCCCGCGCTGCACGCGCTGGACGTGGACCCGCGCACGAATCTGCCCAACCCGGCCGCCAGCCCCAAGCAGCGCATCATCGGCCGCATCATGACGGCGGTGGAGCGGGTGCGCGTGGATGACGAGGCCAACCTGCGCGACATCCTCGACCGCGTGCACGAAATCAGCATCGACCACATCGACGACCAGCACTTCTTCACCTTGTCGCAGGTGTACGAAGACCTGCTGTTGAAGATGGGCGAGAAGAACTCCGACGGCGGCCAGTTCTTCACCCCGCGCGAGGTGATTCGC
>NZ_JAGDVS010000199.1 GCF_023255755.1 Acidithiobacillus sp.
TCCTCCGCCGCCATCGCCAACGCCGTCCACAACGCCATCGGCGTGCGCTTGCGCTCCTTGCCCATGACGCCCGCAAAGGTACTCCATGCCCTCGGTGCCGTAGGCGGAGAGCCGCGCTGATGGAAGCCTTCCAATGGCAACAGGCCCGGTCGCCGGAGGAAGCCGCCACCCTCGTTACCCAGACCACGGCCGAAGCGATGCTCACGCTGCAAGGCACGCCGAGCGCACAACAAGCTGTTCTGGTGAAAGCCGGCGGGGTGGACCTGCTGGATCTCATGAAGGAAGGCCTGGTCAACCCCAGGTGCCTGATGGACATCAGCCAGTTGGCGGAACTGCAGGGCATCTCCCACGGAGACGACGGCAGCTTGCGCATCGGCGCCCTGACAACCCTGGCCCAGATCGCCACACACCCTGGTCTCCGGCAGCCAGCCCGCAAATCCGCAACCGCGCCACCCTGGGCGGAAATCTACTGCAACGACCGCGCTGCTGGTACCTGCGCTCCACCGCCCATCACTGCCTGCGCAAGGGCGGCGGACACTGCTTCGCCTTTGCGGGCGACAATCGCTACCACGCCGTTTTTGGCAACCACGGCTGCGCCATTGTCCATCCCTCTACCCCAGCCACCGCGCTCCTGGCTTTTCACGCGCAGGTGGAACTTCTCCAGCCCCAGGGCCAGCGACGTATGCTTCCTTTGGAGGATTTTTTCGTTTTGCCGGAAACGGATATGCACCGGGAAAACATTCTTGCGGCCGAAGAAATCCTGACGGCGGTATGGCTGCCGCCCCAGACACAGACCAATCGCTCCATTTATCTCCAAGTTGCTGAACGGGAAGCCTTCGATTGGCCCCTTGCGGCCGTGGCAGTGGTGCTGGATATCGACGCGGCCGATCTTTGCCGGCAGGCGAGTATTGTGCTCGGCGCAGCGGCGCCGGCTCCGTGGCGGGTGCGACAGGCCGAAGCCTTGCTGACGGGGGTGAAGATCAGCGGGAAAACGGCGGAAGCAGCGGGAGAGGCGGCGCTGGCGGGGGCAATATCCTTAACGCAGAATGCCTACAAATTACCCTTGCTCGCAACGCTGGTGCGCCGCGCTGTACTGGTGGGTGCCGCCACCTTGCCGCAGGATCAATTCTGAAATTGGCGTAGAGTCGCTGCCGTAACCTCGAAGAGCGACCTTTCAATTATTATGTTTGTAACATTCCCACAGGGCGCCCTGCAGAAGACTTCAGGCCGCGCATCGTGCCGCAGCATTCAGATTCTTGTACCGATGAGGGTATGCCGGAGATATAACGGTTATCTCCGAGTTTCATACCGCTGAAGACGGCATAGATTTCTCACACCCGGCATCTGTAACGCCCATTTTGATTGCGTTTAAGTCGATGTCAGCATAAGATTTTTACAAGGCAAATTGCCTTATCTAAAAATGCATGGAAGGGAATCAGTCATGGCAACAGGTACGGTAAAGTGGTTCAACGATAGCAAAGGGTTTGGCTTCATCACGCCGGATGATGGTAAGGAGGACGTGTTTGTGCATCACTCCGCTATTCAGGGTAGCGGTTTCAAGTCGCTGGCGGAAGGTCAGAAGGTTTCATTCACTACCACGCGCGGTCCCAAGGGCCTGCAGGCTGAAGACGTTCGCCCAGCCTAACGTGTTGGTCTAACCCTGAAGTCTGGGGGGAGGCACCCTGCCTCAGGCGGGCCTGACGCAGCGGGTTCACAGTTCAAGATCGCACAAATCCAGCAGCGGCTGGTAGTCGTGAACCTCTGCGGCACAAAGCGCCGCAATATCGGCGCGCCTGGCGCTGCTGGGCATCCACCCAGCGGGGGAGTGGTCGACTTCCGTACTCGCGGTTACGCCACGCTCCACGAACTGCCCCCCTGAACACTCCTTTTTACCGCCCACTTCATTCTGTGCCTTGGCATAACGCAGCTCGGCTGCGGGGAATCACACCTTTCCCGGATTACAGAGGTTCCCCGACCATCCCACCCACCTCACCCCACACCGATCCGCAGCACGGGCTTGATGGTGTGGCCATTTCTGGCATCGGCGATGGCCTGATTGATATCGCCGAAGTCGTAGAATTTCTCCAGGCGGTCGAAGGGAAATCTCCCTGCCCGATAGAGCCCGATCAGCTTCGGAATGAAATCTTGCGGTATGGCGTCGCCCTGGATGATGCCGATGGTTTTCCGTCCCCCGGGCAGCGCATGGGCGTCATCCGGGCTGGCGATGAGTGCCATAGCGCCACCCGGATTCAATATATCGATGGCAAGCTGATGTAGCTTCGCGTCGCCAGTGATCTCCAGTACATAGTCGACACCGCTGCCGGTGATCTCACCGATACGGGCGGAGATGTCCTCATGGCGATTGTCGATCACGTGGGTTGCGCCCAACTCCAGAGCAAGGGCGAGCCGCGCGGGGAGGATGTCAACGCCGATGATCGGATTCGCACCAACAAGGCGAGCGGCCATGACCGCAGCCAGGCCTACAGCCCCCGTGCCAAAAACGACGATGCTCGCCCCCTCGGGGACCTGCAGCGAATTCATCACCGTGCCCGCTCCGGTCTGCATTCCGCACCCCAGCGGCGCCAGCATCTCCAGGGGCAAATCCTCGGGAACCTGGACGAGATTGCGCTCGGTCGCCAGGGCGTGGGTGGCGAACGAAGACTGGCCGAAAAAATGCCCGCGAACACCGCTGCGATGCAGCGCATTGCTGCCGTCTAGGCGCTGGAATCCAAAGTTCAGCAGGTAAAAGTGCACGCAGTGGGCGGGGCGCCCCTCTCGGCAGTGCTGGCAGCGGCCACAGGACTGGTAGGAGAGC
>NZ_JAGDVS010000136.1:0-5658 GCF_023255755.1 Acidithiobacillus sp.
TGGCGATGACCGCTTAACTCCACTTTTGGCTACTGCTAAAAATGGGGGGATTACCGCCTCAAGTTGGTAGCGGCCCGATCAAACGAGCCACAAATAAACCTCTTGTCATAAATTAGCCTTGCTATCTATATACGCTCAGGTATCATTCAAAATGTCAGTGCTTGTCGTTTGGTTCGGCAGCTTTCAAGACGAGGAGGGATTCGATGCAGTCTGTGGAGATTATTACGGTCGATGTCATTACTTTGGGCGCGGGCGGCGGTGCTTACCCTGCGGCCTTCCGACTGGCGCGAGCCGGTCTGCGCGTTGTCATGGTCGATCCGAAGGGCGTGATGAGCGGCAACTGCCTAGCCGAGGGGTGCGTACCCTCCAAGGCCGTGCGCGAAGTGGCCGAACGTTATCGCCAGACCCGTCACTTTGACCAGTTTGGCCTGAAGGGTGAGGTTGCCGTGGATTTCGCGACTGTTCTAGCCCATAAAGATCAGGTTCAACGCACCCGCTATGCACAACATGCCAACGAGCTTGCCGCATTGGAAGGGCATTTGAGCCTGGTCAATGGGCGAGCCCGCTTTAAGGATGAACATACCGTCATTGTTGAAACCGAACACGGCGAAGAAACCTACCGCGCCCAGCACATCATCATCGCCACGGGGTCAGACGTGTTCATACCCCCTCTGCCGGGTGCCGATTTGTGCCTGAATTCACATGACCTGTTCGCACTCGACCCGAAGCTCGACACGCTGCCCAAACGCTTGGTCGTCATTGGCGGGGGTTATATTGGCCTTGAAACTGCTACCTTCCTGCACGCTTTTGGCACGAAAGTCACTGTGCTGGAAATGGCTGACCAGCTCCTGCCGGGCATGGATCCGGACTTTGTTCATGCGCTAACCCCTTTGCTTGATCCCGATATTGCCTGCATCACCGGCGCCAAGGTCGAGGCGGTTGAACGTGCGGACGATGGCGCGTTGCAGGTTCGCTATCGCCTAGGCGAGCGGCGCCTTACGGTCTTAACCGATACCGTGTTGATGGCCGTGGGTCGGCATTCCGTTCTGCCACAAGGCCTTGAGGCCATCGGCTTGCAGGTAGACCATGGGCGAATCGTGGTCGATAACTGCCTGCGCACCAACCTGCCGCATATTTATGCCTGCGGCGATGTGAATGGGCGGGTACCACTGTTTCATGCCGCTGTCGGGCAATCACTCGTCGCTGCAAGCAACATCATGGGTGGCGGACGGCCGTTGGCCTATTTTGATTTCAATTCGGTTCCTACCACTATTTTTACGCTGCCTGCCGCATCCTATGTGGGTCATACGCGTGCCTTGCTCAAAGCTCGTGGTATTGCGGCCGTGGAAGCGGCTTATGAGTTTACCGAAGATTCTCGCGCCCAAATTCTTGGGGAGACCGGCGGTGAATTACGCCTGTTTTTCGAACCAGGCAGCCTGCGTTTACTCGGCGGCTGGGTGATCGGACTTGATGCCGAACAACTGATCGGTGAAATCGGGATCGCCGTTGCCACTGGACTCACGGCACATGATCTCGCTGCATTTTGCGACCAGCACCCGATGGCCAGCGAGGGTATCTCGAAGGCCGCACGCACTTTGTTCTAAACCACTGGAGAACGGCATCATGTCAATGACAGAAAAATTAACTGAAATCAAAAAATTAACCACTGATTTACTGAAAGAATATCCGAGCGAAACAAACTCCTTCATGAATTTCATGCAGAAAGCGGAAAGTGGCCCAGTACTTGATATGCGTATCAAGGAGCTGATCAACGTGGCACTGGCCGTTGCCGCTCAATGTGAGTGGTGTATCGCCCTGCATGTCAGTCAAGCGCTCCATGCCGGTGCCACCCGCGATGAAATCATGAGCGCCGGTTTTATGGCCGTGGTGATGCACGGCGGCCCTGCGCTGATGTACCTCATCCCACTCAGAGAAGCTCTGAACGAACTCGCACCAGGTAAATAAGCATCATCCAAACGCCATGTACAGACAATGAACTAGGGGAATATACATGACAAATATAGAAAAAAACATGCTGGATGCGCAGATACGCGGCTTCGGTCGTTTCAGCCTGATGATTGGTATATTGCTGATCGTACTGGGAACAATCGGTGTTTTAGCGCCGGTTTTGTTTTCATTTGTTACCGCGACACTATTCGCCTGGCTGCTGATTATCAGCGGGCTAATTTGGGGGTGGCATGGCTTCCAGCACGGCAGCAGCTTTATTGACTGGCTTAAGGCCATACTTCTTTTAACCATCGGCGTGCTTATTTTGTTCCAGCCCGTTATCGGTATCGAATCAGTTGCATTGCTGTTTAGCGCCTATTTCATGCTGGATGCGATTGTCAGTTTCTTTCTGTCCGTCAAAGCGGGCAAGATTGGTGGACGGGTATGGATGGTGTTCAACGGCCTGATCGATAGTGCACTGGCCGTTTTGTTTTTGCTGAACTGGCCCGACTCGGCACTTTGGATGGTTGGCCTGTTTGTCGGAATCAGTCTGATATTTGACGGCTGGGCGCTGACCATGATCGGCTGGTCGATGCGTCATAATTCCAAAATAATGTGAGAGCAGCATCATGCCTCAGCTCATATTACTTCGACATGGCGAATCTGCTTGGAATCTGCAAAACCGCTTTACCGGCTGGGTCGATGTATCGCTGAGCGAACACGGCATGGCCGAGGCCGCCACTGCGGGCAAAATATTGCGAGACTGGCGATTTGACGTGGTGTTCACCTCCGCTCTGTTACGCGCGCAGGATACGGCTTACGAAGTGCTTAAGCACAACCGTCATTGTCGGCATTACATTCGCATCCATGAAACGGGCAGCCCGCGCTACAGCCTCTACGATAAAAAAGCCGAAGACGAGGGAGAGCTTGTGGTGCATGTTTCAGAAGCGCTCAATGAACGTTACTACGGTGACTTGCAAGGACTGAACAAGGACGAAGCTAGGGCTCGCTTCGGCGCGGAACAGGTGCAGCAGTGGCGACGTGGCTACCGCGTACAACCGCCGGGCGGCGAGAGTCTGGAGATGACATCCCAACGCGTCATGGACTACTACCACCGGGTTATCGAACCCTGTCTGCGGGCGGGCAACACCCTGTTGGTGCCCGCCCACGGCAATTCGCTACGTGCGCTGATCATGCATCTTGAAGACATGACGCCCGATCAAATCATGGCCTACGAACTCAAAACGGGCACACCCCACATATACGACTTTGATGCGCAACTAAACCTGACGGGCAAAATCATTATGGACAAGTCGGAAACAGCCGCCGTCAGCACAACGCAAACCAAACCGGAGGGCGCGGCTCATGGAGCGTGAATTACATATCCGTTTTCTGCGCGACATGCTGCGTGCCCGCCGTATGGAGGAGCGCATCGCACAGGAATACACGCGGGGCAATATCGGTGGTTTTCTGCACCTATATCCTGGTGAGGAGGCCGTAGCGGTTGGCGTGTTGCACGCAGCCGAACCCGGCGATTACGTGGTTAGCACGTACCGCGAACACGTCCACGCGCTCGTTCGTGGCATGCCGATGCGCAACATCATGGCCGAGCTGTTCGGCAAGCGTGATGGCTGCTCGCGCGGCATGGGTGGCTCCATGCACCTGTTCGATACCGAGCGGCGTTTCCTCGGTGGTTATGCCATCGTGGGCGAAACTTACCCCATTGCCATCGGCGCGGCCTATGCCGTAATGATGCGCGGCCTACCCGAAGCAGTCATCTGCTTCTTTGGTGACGGCGCAGTCAATCAGGGCACCTTCCACGAGTCGCTCAACATGGCCGCGCTGTGGAAACTGCCGGTGCTGTTCGTGTGCGAGAACAACCATTACCAGATCGGTACCGAAATCCACCGCCACTCGGCAGTCACCGAGGTGTATAAACGCGCCGCGGCTTACAACATCCCTGCCGCCAAAATTGACGGCATGAATATTGAAACCGTTAACCGTCACGCCCGCGAAGCACTGGCACAGGTGCGCGCCGGACAGGGTCCGCACCTACTGGAATTCGAGACTTATCGCTACCGGGGTCACTCTATAGCCGATCCGGGTAGCTATCGCCCGGCGGTTGAAGTCGCAGCCTATGAAGCCCGGGATCCCATCGCCGCCGAGATGCGAGACCTGTCGCTGCATTACCCCGATGCCGATACGCTGCACGCACTCGGATTGCACAGTAGTGAATCGCTGGGCCAGCATTATATTGAACACGGTCATCTCGACACAGCGGGTCTTGAAGCAATTGAAGCCGACATCCGCGCCGAGATCGATGATGCCGTGGCGTTCGCCCAGGCCGCGCCCGAACCCACACTGGATGATGCCCGCCGTGCACTGCGCCCCAGTCTGATCCAGGAAACACTTATCTAGAGGGCATCCCATGCAAATCATCAGTTATTGGCAGGCGCTTAACTTGGCACACGATGCCGAGATGGCCGCAGACGATACCGTGATCGTGCTCGGTGAAGACGTTGGCCTGTTTGGCGGCACCTACCGCGTTACCGAAGGCCTGTACGCCCAATATGGCGAGCGGCGCGTGCTGGATACGCCTGTCTCCGAGGGCAGCTTCACCGGGTTAGGGGTAGGCGCAGCCATGGCCGGTCTACGGCCGGTGGTGGAAATCATGACCGTCAATTTCGCCTTACTCGCGCTGGATGCCATCATCAACATGGCGGCCAAAATCCCGTTTATGTCCGGTGGGCAATTCACCATGCCATTGACCATCAGAATACCGAGCGGCACGGCACACCAGCTCGCCGCGCAACATTCGCAGCGCCTCGAACACACCTTGATGAATGTGCCCGGTTTACGCATCGTGGTGCCCGCCACTCCGCAGGATGCCTACTGGCAACTACGTCAAGCCATCCGCTCCGATGACTGCGTGATTGTGCTGGAACACGAGCTCCTCAACTTCGACCAAGGGCCGGTCGATACGGCTGCCGTTGCGCCACCACCGCACCGCGCCGCCGTTCGACGCGAAGGCAGTGACCTCACCGTCATCAGCTATTCACGCATGGCCAATCAGGCGCTGATCGCCGCCGAACAACTCGCCGCCGAAGGTATCGAGGCCGAAGTCCTCGATCTGCGTTCGCTCAGCCCCATCGACTGGGAAACTTGCGCCGCCTCGGTGCGCAAAACCGGCCACCTGTTGATTGCCGAAGAGGATTCCCGTTTTGCCGGTGCGGGTGCAGAACTCGTTGCCGAACTGACCGAACGTTGTTTTTCCAGCCTACGCGCCGCACCGCTGCGCGTGGCCGCGCTCGACTTGCCCAACCCATACAACAAAACGCTGGAGCAGCAGATTATTCCGCAACCCGCCGATATTGCCGCCGCCGCACGCACGCTGGTCGGCAAGGCGCCCCGTCAGGAAATGCCCAAATGAACAAAACCCCCGTCACCATGCCCCTGCTATCCGACACCATGCAAACCGGTCGCCTTGCCCGCTGGCTAAAGCAGCCTGGCGATGCCATTAAGACAGGTGATGTGCTTGCCGAGGTCGAATCCGACAAGGCCATTATGGATGTCGAAGCCTATAATGATGGTTATCTTGTCGGCCCACTGGCACCCGTGAATACCGACATTCCGGTCAAATCTAACATTGCCTGGATTGCCGATGAACCGGCGGTAGCCGAAGCCGCACCGCAAGCAGCCGCACCGGCAAAA
>NZ_JAGDVS010000136.1:5668-17833 GCF_023255755.1 Acidithiobacillus sp.
GCGGCCACTTCGACGATAGAAAAGTCCGCTCCCGCTCCGGTGAAAGAACCCGCCGCCGCTGCCCAGCCGAGCAAACCGCCCGCAGCCACACCTGCCGCCGCACCAATTGATACTTCCGCTGCATCCAGCCCGGTCGTCACTGCCGCACTCACCGCCCGTCAGAGCGACACCGCGGGCACTACGCCTTTTGTTCGCGCACTGGCCGCAGAACTGGGCATCGATCTTGAGCAGTTGGGTGCCGACGCCAATAGTACCAAGGGTCACATCAGCGCCGCCCGAGTGCTGGCTGCCGCCATCGGCCCGCAAGCACCGCAACTCACTTACGCACCACCACACACCATCGAGCACCCCAGCGCAATCAAGGCGGCTATGGCCGAGAACATGGCGCGCAGCGTGCATACGCCGACCTTCCACATCACCATCGCTGTCGATCTCAAACCACTGCACGATGCCGCGCAGGCCGAACAGGAATCACTCAGCCTGCTACTGGCCCGCGCTTGCGCCCTGAGTGTGCAAGAACACCCCGAATTCAATGCCTGCTGGACACCCGGTGGTCTGGCTCGGCGTGAACGCATCGATATTGCCATCGCCGTGGATACGCCAGATGGCCTGATTACGCCGGTATTATGTGACGTCCTGCGCCCACTGGGCGAACTCGATGAAGACTGGCGCGGGCTCAAGGGCAAGCTTGCAAAACGTCGTCTCAAGCCCGAAGACTACAGCGGCGCGACCTTTTATCTGTCCAACCTCGGCCTGTTTCCCGGCATTGAGCAGTTCGATGCCATTGTGCCCTCCGGTGCCGCTGCCATTCTCGCCGTAGCCGCACCCAGCGCAGATGGGCTGACCCGGCTCACCTTAAGCTGCGATCACCGCGTGGTGGCCGGGGCGGACGCAGCACGTTTCCTCACCACGCTGAGCGGACACCTTGCTGCTGTGGATAAGTTGGCTTGATCCATGAAACACATCATCCCCACCCACACGGGATTGCTCAAGGACTATTCGGGGCTAGATAGGAATAACTTCGCCCGCAAAAGAATTTACAACTGGTGCACCGTGATTGGGCGGCTGCCAGCGTGAAAATACTCGGTGCCGCCGCCATCCACCCCGACCACGCCACGCTGATCGGGGTGCTGGATAACGCCCCGCTTCGTCTGCCGCACATCTTGGCTTGGGCACTTTCGACCGGCGGCGTGCTGATCGATGGCCTGTCGGTATTCATGCTGGGCATTGCCATTCCCTTACTGGAACGCAGCATGGCGTTAACGCCGATAGAGATCGGATTGCTCGGGGCTGCTTTGGTCGCTGGTGCGGTGTTTGGTGCGTCGCTGGGTGGTCGTCTGGCCGACCGGATCGGCCGCAAATCGGTATTCTTGCTTGATATGAGCCTGTTGGTGCTGGCTGCTGTGCTGTGTGCGCTGGCTTGGGATCCGTGGCTGTTGATTTGCGCGCAACTGCTGGTCGGCGTGGGCATCGGCATGGATTTCCCTGTCAGCAGCAGCTATGTGGCCGAATGCATGCCGCATCGTGACCGTAGCCGGATGATGGTAGCCACCATCGCCAGCCAGTCGGTCGGTATGCTGCTTGCTGCCGTGGTTGCCTTGGGCTTGCTGCACTTGAGTGGCGATATGAATGCCTGGCGACTGCTCTTCGTCAGTGAGGCAGTGCTGGCCTCGCTGTTTCTGGTTGCCCGACTGCAATTGCCTGAAAGTCCGCGTTGGCTTATTGGCCAGGGGCGAAACCGTGAGGCGGTTCATGCACTGGAACGACTGGTACCGGAAGACCGGCAAATGCTGGAAAATTTGGCCACACGTCTGGGTAATACCATTCATCAGGTCAGCAAATTAACCGACCCAGCGCAAAAACTGGGCTTTGCCGTGCTGTTTAGCACGGCCTACCGCCGACGCATGCTTCTCAGCACGCTACCTTGGCTGCTCATGGATATCGCTACCTACGGCGTGGGGCTGTTCACCGCCGTGCTGTTGGCCTCGCTACATTTCGGTGGCCATAACAGCAACCTGATTACGCATGTGGAAACCTTGACGGCAGGCAGTGGGCTGATCGACATTTCCCTGCTGCTCGGCTTTCTGATCGGTATGTGGGCAGTGGCCCGCTTCGGTCGCATTCGCATGCAGATGGTCGGTTTTGCCGGTATGGCAGTCGGCATGAGTGTGTTGTTGCTTTCTACCGTGCTCCCCGGTGGCGCGGCGCAACATATCGGGCTGGTGTTCACAGGCTTCATTGTGTTCAACCTGAGCATGAACATGGGACCAAACAGCACCACCTATATTCTGCCCGCCGAGCTATTCCCGACCCAATTACGCGCCACCGGGGCGGGCTTCGCTGCGGCCTGCGCCAAGATCGGTGCGACTGCCGGTGTTTTTCTGCTGCCCTTGATTAAGAATTCACTGGGCGTATCGATGGTGTTGGGCTTGATGGCCGTTGTCAGCCTGCTGGGCTTGCTCAGCACCTGGGTGTTCCGCGTTGAAGGCCATGGCCGAACACTGGAAGAACTCCACCAGAGCGACCTGCCATGAGCACGATGACGACAGCGACCGAATGGTACTTTTTGTGCGTCAACGCCGGTTCATCCTCGCTCAAGCTAGCGCTGTACCGGTTCGGCGCCGATGGCATCGAACGGCGCACAGGTTCGGCTTCGGCGGTGGCAATTGGTCGGCCCGAAGCGGCTATCGAAGTCGGCGGCCACACTCATCGGCAGGCCTTGCCCGATCACCATACTGCGCTGGCGGCGCTGTTCATCGCATTGAAACCCGAGCGCGTAGATGCGGTCGGCCATCGCGTGGTGCACGGCGGTGAACACACCCGCCCAGAACACATCACGCCTGAACTCATGGATGCGCTGGCGGCACTCACACCGCTCGCGCCGCTGCACAACCCACCGGCATTAGCGGGCATCCGTGCGGTCGCCGCCTACCTACCCGACACGCCGCAAGTCGCCTGCTTCGACACTGCCTTCCATGCCACCTTGCCTGACGTGGCGCGCACCTTGGCGCTGGCACGCCGCTTTCGTGAACGCGGTATCCGCCGTTATGGCTTCCATGGGCTCTCCTACGAATACATTGCCCGCAAGCTGGGGCCGCAAGTTAAAGGGCGTGTCGTCATCGCGCATCTGGGTAACGGGGCCAGCCTAGCTGCACTGCGCGACGGACGCTCCATCGACACCACCATGGGTCTCACGCCGACCGGCGGTATTCCCATGGGCACGCGCAGTGGTGATCTCGATCCCGGTGTACTGTTGCACCTACTGCGCGAGGAAGGCCTTGATGCTGATGGTCTGGAGCACACCATCGATCATGAATCCGGCCTGCTCGGCCTTTCCGGTGACACATCGGATATGGCCGAACTGCTTGCGCTCGATACGCCTGATGCACGTCTTGCCGTTGCTCTGTTCGCCTATCAGGTGAAAAAAACCATTGGCGCTTATGCTGCGGCCTTAGGCGGGCTGGATCGGCTGATATTCACCGGCGGCATCGGCGAACACGCCGCGGCGGTGCGGGCGATGGTGTGCCGGGATCTGGCCTATCTGGGCATTGAACTGGATGCCGCAGCCAATGATGCGGGTGAACAATGCATTTCGGCACCGCAGGCGGCTTGCACGGTGCTTGTTATGCCTACCGATGAAGACGCCATGATCGCCCGTCATGTTTTTGAGCTGCTGGAGACTCGCCATGCCAAATAGAATCGAACATCTTGATGATCTAATCACCGAAGCTAAATCACTGCCGCCCGCCGTTACCGCCGTGGTCGACGCCGGTGAGCGTCATGTACTGGAAGCAGCGCATCAGGCCGCCAGCGAGGGGTTGATTGTGCCATTGCTCATCGGGCAGCGCGAGATCATCGCGTCCCTGTTGAGCGAACTGGGTGCCGATTACCCGATTATTGATGCCGTCACGCAGGAAGCCGCGGCGGATATGGGCGTGCAGGTTATCAAGGATGGGCGGGCCAAGTTGCTGATGAAAGGGTATCTACACACCGCCGAATTTCTGCACCCCATCCTCAAGGAGCTGCGTCGTGGGCCGCGCCTGTCGCATGTCTTCATCGCCGAACTCGATCGCTACCCGAAACTACTGTTCATCACAGATGCCGCCATCAATATCGCGCCTGACCTTGAAGCCAAAGCACAGATTCTGCAAAATGCTATCGATCTAGCCCGCCTGCTGGGCAATACACTACCCAAGGCTGCTGCGCTATCGGCGATTGAGGTGGTCAACCCGGCGCTCGTTTCAACCGTGGACGCCGCTTGTCTGGCAAAAATGGCCGACCGTGGCCAGATCAAAAATGCACTGGTCGACGGCCCGTTGGCTTTCGACAACGCCATCTCGGCCGAATCCGCTCGGATCAAGGGCATCCATAGCGCCGTAGCCGGTGACGTGGACATACTGCTCGTGCCGGATCTTGTCTCCGGCAATATCCTGTACAAGGATCTGGAATATCTCGCGGGGGCGCGATTTGCCGGCATCGTACTGGGTGCCAGCGTGCCGGTGGTACTCACCTCCCGATCCGACCCAGAACCCGTGCGACTGGCCTCGTTGGCCTTGGCGCGCGTGGCCCATCACCGCGAGGAATCGCGCAAATGACGATCGATCAGACCACCACCAGATCGACCGAAACGCAGTCTCTGCCGCCCATCGTCACCTTGACGCTCAATCCGGGTGTCGATGTGAGCTTTGAGATCCCGCATCTGATTGAAGACCAGAAAGTTCACGCCACCGCCAGCCGCTATGATCCCGGTGGCAACGGCATCAACGTGGCTCGCGCCCTCGCTCGCCTACGCGTTCCGGCTCATGCCTGCTGTGTGGTAGCAGGTGAAATCGGTGATCTGCTTGAGCGCCTTCTGGTGCACGAGATCGATCATTCACACTGCGTGCGCATCGAGGGTGAAACTCGAATTAATGTCACCCTGCAACAGCAAGAACCCCGTGCGCAGTACGAAGTCAGCGGCATTGGGCCGCAACTGAGCGCATTCACCTTGCAGAAACTCGTTGACGAGGTGACCCGTCTGGCAAGCGATGGCTATGCCGTCCTCACCGGCTCCCTCTGCCCCGGCGTCGATGCGGGCTTTTATGCCGAACTGGCGCAACAACTGCGCTCGCAAGGCGCTCGCCCGATCATCGATGCGCAGGGCGAAGCACTGGTTCACGCCATAAAGTCCAAACCATTCCTCATCAAACCTAACCGCTTCGAACTGGAGCAACTCGTCAAACGGCCACTGCCTGAAATGGCCGACGTGAGCCGCGCAGCCTGCGAGCTGCAGGCAGGTGGTATTGATTATGTGTGCGTTTCACTCGGTGGCGATGGCGCCCTGCTGGTCGACGGCAAATACACCTATTACGCCCATGCACCCGCTGTAACCGTCAGCTCCACCGTTGGGTCGGGTGACTCCATGGTTGCGGGATTGATTACCGCACTGGCGCGGGGTGAAGGCCCTGCAGAAGCCCTGCGACTGGGGTTGGCCTGTGGCAGCGGCACGGCAGAAAAACCCGGTACCGGATTATTCGATTACAACCAGGTGCAAACACTGTTACGGCGGGTCGAGGTAGCAAGAGTCACCGACTGCGATCTAGCCGGCTGAGCTGCGCGCCCTTGACGAAGCCATTGGCCGGAACTTCGGGTCGATGCAGTTGGCCGGAACAATCTTAAGGATTTAGAGGACGGGGTTTTATGACCCGCATGCAGCGTTATCTTCCGGGCGAACGGCCCACCGCCATTGCCGGGCTTGCCGATCTTACGCTCGTACTGCGCTGGATCTATCAACAGCTCGATCCCAATCCGCTGCTTCTCGGTTTCGCCCGCCGCTTTACCGGCTACAAGCGCACCAACCTGCTGCTGACCCAGCCCGAGGATCGGTTGCGCGAGTGGGCGAAGTTTATTGCGCGCGACGCCTTGCCGTATGTCCGCGCCTCAGAACCCTATGATGAGCCAACTGACTGCCCGACCGCTTACGTCCAAGTGAACAATCAGGAGAACTGCCATGACCTTACCCCTCACTGTACCCGCTGATGTACCTTTAAACGAACGTCCGCGTTTTCTGGCCAATCTTGCACGCGTCACCGCACATACCGGCCGCCTCATGCTCATGGCCGGTGACCAAAAAGTAGAACACCTGAATGACGACTTTGTTGGCGCCGACGTAGCTGAAGATGACGGTGACCCCGAACACCTGTTTCGCATTGCGTCCAAGGCGCGCATCGGCGTTTTCGCCACGCAAATGGGCCTGATTGCCCGTTATGGCTCTGATTACCCAGATATTCCCTATCTTTTGAAGATGAATGCCAAAACCAACCTCGTGCCCACCGCGAGTGATGACCCGTACAGCCATCAGTGGCATACGCTCGAACAGGTGGTGCGCCTGCGCGACGCGTCTGGGCTCAATATTGTGGGCGTCGGCTACACGATTTACCCCGGCAGCCGATATGAAGGCCAGATGTTCGCCGAAGCCGCGCGCCTGATTTTCGAAGCCCACCAGCATGGTCTGATTGCCGTGATCTGGGCCTATCCGCGCGGCCAGCATGTGACCGACGAGCACGACCCACACCTGATTGCGGGCGTTGCCGGTATCGTCGCCTGTTTAGGTGCGGATTTTGTGAAGATCAATGCGCCAACCGGCGGGCCAGCTGCGCTGCGCGAAGCCGTGCGTGCCGCCGGAAAGACGCGGGTGGTGTGCGCGGGTGGCGGTGAAACCACCGCCGAAGGCTTCTTGCGCCGCCTCCACGAGCAAATCGAGATGGGTGGCGTCGCCGGTAGCGCAACCGGACGCAATATTCATCAACGCCCGCTGGATGAAGCCGTGCGGCTCTGCAACGCCATCAGCGCCATCGATTTCGACAATGCCCCTATTGACGAGGCATTGCGCATCTATCAAGGCGAACAATCCGCATGAGCACACCGCTGGCACCGTACAAAACCAAGATTATCTGCACCATTGGCCCCGCTTCAGACAAACCGGCTGTTCTCATCCGCATGATCCGTGCGGGCATGAGCGTGGCGCGCCTCAATCTGGCGCATGGCGACTTGCACAGTCACGCCGCCACCATCACGCGGCTGCGCAAAGCCAGCGCGCAGGCCAACCGACCCCTCGCCATCCTCGCCGATCTGCCCGGCCCTAAGCTGCGTATCGGTTCGATTTCACCCGATCTACTGCGCCTGCGCCGCGGCCAGCACTTTACGCTGACAACCGAACCTATGGACGGCAATGCCAAGCAGGTTTCGGTGCCGGATTTCCCCGAATTGCCACAGGCCGTGCGCGTGGGCGATGCGCTCTTTCTGAACGATGGGTTCATCCAGCTCAAGGTGCTTGAGATTGCCGGGCCACAAATCCGCTGTCAGGTCATCGTCGGTGGGGAACTGCGTTCGCACAAAGGGCTCAACATTCCCCACTTGCGCATCCCGCTACCCGCCTTTACCGAAAGCGATCAAACCCTGCTCGCCTTTGCCTGCGAACAAAAGGTCGATGCCATCAGTATCTCTTTCGTGCAGTCGGCCGCCGATATCGAACGTGTCCGGCGCGAAGCCGAAGCGCTCGGTGCGTCCCCCTTCCTGATCGCCAAGATCGAACGCGCCGATGCGCTGGCTCATATTGATGCCATCCTGGATGCCGCCGATGGCTGCATGGTCGCGCGCGGGGATCTGGGTGTGGAAACCCCCATCGAGGCAATTGCACTGACTCAGAAAGACTTGATCCGCAAGGCCAATGCCGCTAAAAAGCCCGTGATTACCGCGACTCAGATGCTGGAATCCATGGTGGAAAACAGCCGCCCAACCCGAGCCGAGGCCACCGATGTGGCCAATGCCGTGCTCGATGGCACAGATGCCGTGATGCTTTCGGAAGAATCAGCCATTGGTGCTTATCCGGTCGAAGCGGTCAAAATGCTCGGACGCATTGCGGGGCAGGCGGAAGCCGCCCGCGCAAAACAGAACCCTACGCTCGCCACCGCTCCTACCACCCCGATCACCCCCACCATAATCAAGGGGCATCGTCAAAACGAACCGGATATCGAAGAGATCGTATCGCTCAATGTTGTGACCGCCGTTACGCATCTGCGGGCGCCCTATGTATTCACCCCGACGGAAACCGGTGCCACCGCACGGCGCATCGCACGATTTCATCTGCCGACCTGGATTATTGCCTTGTCCCATCATCACGCGACCTGTCAGCGATTGTTGTTCAGCTACGGTGTGCACCCCGTCCATGTCGCTGATGACAATCACAACTGGCAGGAGATCGCCTGTGACTGGCTACACAACCACAAACTGCCCGCAGGTCCGCTCATTTTCACCCAAGGGTCGTCACGCGGGCATCCGGGCTCGACCAACCGGGTTGAAATACTCCGGGGAACCGAATCATGTTGAGCCCTTGGAATAGTTCTTGGAAAAATTTTGGAAAAGTTTTTGGAGAAGCCCTTGGAGATACCCTAGGAGATACCCTAGGAGATACGCTAGGGAATAGCCGAACGTGTTACTCTGGTTGCAGCCCCAACACGCAATCGGCAACACACTGTACGTAAATCGAGGAGATAACCACATGTCACATTGCCATAAATACGCTCCCTATCCGGACACACCCACCAAAAAAGCCTACAAGGAAGAATTACATGCCCTGCAAATTGAGCTGGTGAAACTGCAAAAGCATTTCATCAAGCATGGCGAGCGCATCCTCGTCATCTTCGAGGGGCGCGACAGTGGCGGTAAGGACGGCACCATCAAGTGTATCGTTCAGCACCTCTCACCACGGGAAACGCGTGTGGTTGCGCTGGGCAAGCCTTCTGAGCGGGATCGTACCAGCTGGTACTTTCAACGTTATGTACCGCATCTGCCGGCGGCAGAAGAAATGGTTCTGTTCAACCGTAGCTGGTACAACCGCGCCGGTGTTGAACGGGTCATGGATTTTTGCACGAAGGATGAATACGAAGAATTCATCGATACCGTAACCGCTTTCGAGCAGATGCTGATTCGCTCCGGCATTCGACTGTTCAAGTACTACCTCGACATCAGTAAGGACGAGCAGAAAAAACGCCTCGCCGCACGTCGCACAGACCCGCTCAAGCAATGGAAGATGAGCCCGATCGACGCCGTGGCACAAAAACACTGGGATGATTACAGCCGAGCGCGCAACGACATGTTTGCCCGCACCCACAGCGCCTTAGCACCGTGGACCGTGGTCCGCGCCAATGACAAGAAACTCGCCCGGCTGTGCGTCATCAAGGATCTGCTTTCCCGGTTGGACTACACCGGAAAGGACGAAGAAGTGGTCTGCCCGAACCCCGATGTGGTGTTCACCTATGCCGAGGCTTATCTCGATAACGGCATGATTGCGCCTTGATACGGACATAACGCCCCGGAACCACTGCCGCAAATGTAAGGAGTTCATTATGGTCAAGAGTATTGATAGTCAACAGGTTGAAAAACTCGCCATTGAAGACGTGTTCAAGCAACTCGAATGCAGCGCACAAGGATTAACGACGACCGAGGCCCAACAGCGTCTTGCGCAATTTGGCCGCAATGCCCTGGAGGAGAAGAAAGTCAGTCCGCTGATGAAATTCCTCAGTTACTTCTGGGGGCCGATTCCGTGGATGATTGAAGTGGCAGCGATTCTGTCGGCCATCGTGCGCCACTGGGCAGACTTTTTCATCATCCTCGCCTTGCTGTTGTTTAATGCCGGTATCGGTTTCTGGCAGGAGTTCAAGGCGGCTAATGCGCTGGAGGCGCTCAAAAATCAGCTGGCTCTGAAAGCCCGTGTGTTGCGTGACGGCAAGTGGCGTGAAATCGATGCTGCCGAATTGGTGCCCGGCGATATTATCCGCCTGCGTCTGGGCGACATCATCCCTGCCGATGCCAAATTAATCGAGGGCGACTATCTCTCCGTGGATCAATCCGCGCTGACCGGCGAATCCCTGCCAGTAGATAAGAAGATAGGCGAGGTCGTTTATTCCGGCTCCATCGCCAAGCAAGGTGAGATGGTGGCGATGATTACTGCCACCGGAAGTCGGACTTTCTTCGGCAGAACGGCAAAGCTGGTCGAAGGCGCAGGCGCACCGTCGCATTTTCAGAAGGCCGTGCTGGCGATTGGCGATTACCTGATTTTCTTAAGTCTTGGATTGGTGACGGTGCTGATTTTGGTGCAACTCCATCGCGGCACACCGATGCTCGAATTATTCCAGTTTGCCCTGATTTTGACGGTTGCCTCAATCCCTGTGGCCATGCCGGCCGTCTTGTCGGTCACGATGGCCGTCGGTGCTTTGGTGCTATCGAAAAAAGGGGCGATTGTTTCGCGGTTGCAGTCCATTGAGGAAATGGCGGGCATCGACATTTTGTGTTCGGATAAGACCGGCACCCTGACTCAAAATAAGCTGACATTGGGTGAACCTGCCTTATTTGCCGCAAAGGACGCTCAGAATCTGGTTCTAGCTGCTGTATTGGCATCCAAGGAAGAGGATGCTGATGCCATCGATATCGCCGTAATCAATGGTCTGCAAAACCGTGAAGAAAAACTTAAGCCCTTTGAGCAGACACGGTTCGTGCCATTTGATCCGGTTTCCAAACGTACCGAGGCCGCCATCAAGACCACCGACGGCAATACCTTCAAGGTAACCAAGGGCGCGCCGCAGGTGATTATCGATTTGGCCGAGCTTATCGGTGCGGACAAAGAAAAAGCCGACAAGTTAGTCGAGGACAACGCCGCTCGGGGATTTCGCACGCTGGGTGTGGCGCGTTCCGATGACGACGGCAAAACCTGGGACTTCCTCGGCATTCTGCCCATGTTTGATCCGCCGCGCGAGGATTCCGCGCAAACGATCAAGGAGGCAAATGAGCATGGAATAACTGTCAAGATGGTGACCGGCGACAATGTGGCGATCGCCCGGCAAATCGCAGGTCAACTGGGGCTGGGCAAAGAGATACAACCCGTGAGTAACCTGCTCGGTGCCGATGGTAAAAAGTCCTTTGATGCGGCTGAACAAATCGAGAAAGCGGACGGCTATGCCGAGGTGTTTCCAGAAGACAAATACGCCATCGTCAAGGCTCTGCAGAAAAATGGCCATTTGGTCGCCATGACCGGTGATGGGGTCAATGATGCCCCGGCGCTCAAACAGGCCGATGTCGGGATTGCCGTTTCCGCCGCCACCGATGCCGCGCGAGCAGCAGCTGATCTGATTCTCACCGCACCGGGACTCTCGACCATCACCACTGCCGTGGAAGAGGCCCGACGCATTTTTGAGCGCATGAACTCATACGCCATTTACCGCATCAACGAAACGATTCGAATCATGATCTTCGTGGTACTGGCGATGATTGTGTACAACTTCTACCCGATCACCGCCGTGATGATCATTCTTCTGGCATTTTTCAATGATCTGCCGATCATGACCATTGCCTATGATCACACCAAGGTTGAACCCAAACCGGTGCGCTGGAACATGCACCGCGTGCTGGCGGTATCCACTGTCATGGGCGTGACGGGTACCATCGGCAGTTTCTTGATGCTCTATCTCGCTATGAACTGGTTGCATCTTTCCATCCCGCAGGTGCAAACCTATGTGTTCCTCAAAATGGCGGTATCCGGGCATTTGGCGCTGTTTGTTGCGCGGGCGCGGGGTTGGTATCTCGCCCGCCCTTATCCGGCACCAATCATGATCTGGACCGCGCTCAGCACCAAGGTGGCCGCCACCTTGCTGTGTTTGTATCCCATGGGATTAATGGCACCAATTACTTGGTTTGATGTCGCCCTGATTTGGGGTTACTCGATTGTTTGGTCATTTGTAACGGATGCCGCCAAGGTGAGTATCTATCGGCGTTTTGCACATACATCTGAGCCGCATCGAACCTTCCTGCAAAGATTAGGGCACCTCTGATCGAACCCCTCATGGCCAAGACGGGTTTTTTTGAGAGGCGAGCCGCGCAGGCACGGAGCCAATCATGTGGCCTTGCCCACTCAAACCGTTCAAATCAACCAATGGAGATATGAATATGAATTTGCAAATTATGCCTAAGGAACGTCTGAACAAATTGACCGTACGTGCCTGATTTCAGATACAGGCATCATTTTTGGACGCCTGTATCCATGAATTCAGAAAAGCGGGTCGAAATCATCTTCAGCTTGCGGTGTTTTTCAAGATAGTTGTCGCTTTTTGTTAAATCTGTCTAATTGTTTCC
>NZ_JAGDVS010000126.1:0-570 GCF_023255755.1 Acidithiobacillus sp.
GACCGCGTCCGCTTCCGATGTGTCTGGATGGGTTTCGGTAAGTGTCTCGATGGGATTTTTCAACACCGGTTGTTCATTGGCCATGATGTGCTCCTTGCGCAAAGAGATGGGGACAACCCCCACAGGGGAGTTATAGGGCGCAGGAGGACTCATATTGCGTCGGACAGGAACCGAAGAGGCCGGGCGGAGATATCCCTAAAAGCTGGGGAGCAACGAGTGGCTAACCTGGGCAAGGCACGATGTCAGAGCCGTATTTCCATCTGGCGCGAGGATCAGCATTCATCACGCGAAGAATGACAACAACGGACACCATCAAGAGGATATGCCCGGACCGTTTTTTAAATGGGAAGCGTCAACCCAAAGGTATGGGCAAAAAGAATGGCACCACCCACCACATTGGCCGCCATCGCACCGCCGATGATATGTACAAACCCCTTGTCCGAGGTCTCCCGCGTTGTGCCATCCCCCACCCGTTTGAGAATGACCAGACCGCGTGCAATGGCGATCCAGCCGATGAGCTGGATGAAGTTCTCAATGCCTTCCACCGCCAGGACCATTTTCTGGCCGCCC
>NZ_JAGDVS010000126.1:580-2798 GCF_023255755.1 Acidithiobacillus sp.
GCCCGGTGTAGGCAAGCGGCGAAGGCTGCCCATGCGTAAAAAAGGTCCCGACCATGTGAAAGGTAAAAACGGGCAGCGCCATGAGACAGGCCCCGACCGCCGCCGTAATCAAAATACGGTTTTTGTGAATACGCGGGTCTTTACTGGTTTTCCAGAGCAGAAACACGCTGTCAGCGGCATAGTAGAGACCGAGAAAAAAGCACAAACCGACGGTAAGGACGAAAAACGGCCCCAGTTGGCTCGCCGCATGGGTGATTATTTCAAGGGCGGTCATCGTCATGGGCCTCAGAAGATGATGCGTCCACGGCTGGTCAGCACCTGGTCCGGACTAATAGCAAGTATCCGGAATCCGTCCAGCGTGGCACCGGCCTGAACCACATGGGTATTGCCTGAAGGCCCTTCAATCCAGGCCTGCCCGGCCCCAATGGATTCCACCGACCAGCCCGGCAGATTTTTGACCGGGACCGTGCTCGTGGACGAAGCAGATCGAGACATGGTTCGCGTCTGCTGGACGGTCTGCAGATGCTGCAGCTGCTGATCCATCCGGGTCTGCTCGGCCATCAGGATGCGCACTTCCTGACGGAGTTTTAGTACCGTCTGATGCATTTTTTTGAGCGCAACCGGTTTGGGTTTTGCAGGCATGATTCCGGATCTGGGCAAGGACCGCGTTGGTGTGCGTATCGCGACAGGTTCCGGCTTTTGGGGGACCCGAAGCCGACCCGGGACGCTGGCATGCCGTCCTTCGGGAGCCGTTCTGGTCACCAATCGCGGGCGTGGGTTGATCGGATGACTCGGGACGGACACAAAACCGTCTCCGGCGGGTTTGGGGGTATGCGGTGCAAAATCCCAAAAATAAATGCCCACCAGCAGCCCCAGGATGCCCACGCCGAACACTCCGGCAAAAACATAGAACTTGGTCTGTTCCTTCATACGGTCACCTGTACCTTTTCCCAGCTCTGAAAATACCGCCGCAGATGGATGTCCATTTGCATGGCCTGACGGTGCGTGAGTCCCAGCATGACGGCGGCCTGATGCTGCGAGCAGTCATGCAGGATCCGCAACTGCAGCCAATGCTTCAGAAAATCTGGCGTTTCCCAAAGAATCCGCTGGGCCAGATCTTTCTCAGGTCCACCTTCCTCCTCTTCTTCTGCCGTTTCCTGTGCCTGACGTTCACATAAGTCCTCCCAAGACTCCGTAGGTGGCTCCGGGCGCTGCGCCGAGAGCAGTCCCCGTACCTGCCAGAGTGTCCAGGTCGCAAAATGACCCCTTTCCGGATCCCAGTTGCGTAGGGCCAGGGTGATGGCCAGCCCCAAAAGACTCATGGCCTCATCGGGATCCATCCGCAGCGCCCGGGCCAGTCTGCGGATATGAGCGCAGTAAGGCCGCATGGCCGTCAGTAAATCATCGGCAGCCCGGGATTCACCCGCCTGCGTGCGCGCGGCGAGATGATCGATGGGAGGCACGGCATATTCGGTGTTCATTCGCCGCTCCCCTGCTTCGGCCCCTTGACCGGTGCCATGAACAGTACCCCAATACCGGTACCCGAACGGACCCGCACTGTGGGCGGCGTGTTGAAGCGATTGGCCATGATGGGGGCCAGGGTCTGCCCCACATTGCCCACGGCCGACAGGGCAATCTGGCCATTATCGAGCTGGTGGGTCACCACTCCCAGGCCGCTGCCGGTCAGATAGGTGCTGGTATTGGCATATTCCAGAGCGTCATTGACCCCCTGCAGAAGCGAAGCGCCGATCAGCCAGCCGTAGCGGTACAGCGTGTGGCGGTTGACTGAGGTGGCCAACGCCGTGCGGGCCGTGCGCAGGGTAATGGCCGTCGCCGTGATCGGCACCGTATGATGCTGCCAGTCCATACTGCTGAATTTGACCAGTACCCGGTCATGCACCCGCGCAAAACCACCCAGCAGGCGGGCTCCGGCGAAGCGGCCCGTTTCGATGGTTGCGAGCACCGGTCCGGGCTCGGTGGATTTAATGGCCGTATCCAGTACCGCGAAGCTGATGTGTCCGGCATTGGCCAGCAAGGGCGCTGGCGGTACCACCGACCGGATTTTGGACAGATGGTCAGCTGGCGTCCGGGCGCGCGCCTTCAGCAAAGCCGGATTGGGAAGAATCGCATAGGCGGAGAGCGTGGCGGCCGTGCTTTCGGTCATCAGCGCCGTTACTTCTGCCTGGATGGCCTTGGCATAGGGATTGGGGCCGTAATG
>NZ_JAGDVS010000046.1 GCF_023255755.1 Acidithiobacillus sp.
GGTCGCCCCGCCACAGAAGATATTTGGACCCAGGCGCGCCGCCACCAGCACCGAAGGCAGAAAAAGACTGTTCACCTGGCTGGCCAACACCCGCGACCAGAAGGTAGCCGCTGGCCGTGCCCGGTAGAGGCAGGGGACCACACCCACATCCCTATTTTGCAAGGGTGCGCAAATCTGGCGCAGATAACGGGGGCCGACGGTAATGTCCGCGTCACTGATCACCAAAGCGTCATAACGACAGGCGGCGAGGATGCCCACTAGGTTATTGACCTTGGGATTACTGCCGATACGCGCTTCTGTACACACCCAGTACAGTGACAAGGCCGGAAACTCGGCTTGCAGACGTTGCACCACGGCGATAGCCGGATCGGTCGGGCGCTGCACGCCAAAAACAATTTCGAATGCCGGATAGTCCTGTGCGCAAAAACTGTGCAGTGCGCTGTAGAGATTATCCTCATCGCCATGCAGGGGCTTGAGCACGCTGACGCCGGGCCAGTCGCGCAAGATATCTTCCGTGGCAGCAGCATCGCGCTCCGGCAACACCGGATGCCAGCGTCCGACCGCCCAGAGCGTCAGCAACAGATAAATTACGGCGGCCAGAGAAAGCAGCGCCGCAAAGCCACCTACCCACCAGAGCATAAGCGCCCCGAAGCGGTGTCCGTCAGACCGACAGGCACGCTATAAGTAGTGATGCTCAGCAAACCATTGTACCGCATCCCGCAAGGCTTCCTCCGCAGGACGATGGGTATAGCGCAAGACCTGCTCCGCCTTGGCAGACGAAAAATACATCTTATGCGCGGCCATACGCAGCTCGTCCGTCGTCACCAGTGGCGTCCCCCTGCCGCGTAGCCGCACCATACCCTCCGCCCCCCAGGCCAGGGGATAGAGCAGGCGGCGCGGGATACGCAGCCACGGCGAGCGATGCCCGGTAAGACCAGCAATACGGGTGAGGATCGCCGCCAGGGGGAGATTGTCGCCGCCGAGAATATAGCGCTCCCCCACCTGACCGTCGACAAAGGCCTGCCAATGGCCCATAGCCACATCATCCACATGCACCACATTCAGGCCGGTATCGACATAAGCCGGCAGGCGGCCCGCCGCGGCATCGCGCACCATCCGCCCGGTGGGGGTCGGCTTGCGATCCGCCGGGCCTATGGGCGTCGAGGGATTGACGATGACGATGGGCGCGCCTTCATCCTGGCAAAGAGCATGCAGTGCCTCCTCAGCAAGATATTTGGAGCGCTTATAGTGACCGATCATATCTTCCAAACGCGAGGGAGCTTCTTCATCCGCTTCACGGCCATCGGCGTAGTGACCGAGCACGGCGACACTACTGGTATAGACGATGCGCTCCACTCCGGCATTGAGCGCCGCGCGTATCAGACGTTCGCTGCCGCCCACATTGGCGGCGTACATGGCGCGCGGTTCGGGCACCCAGAGCCGATAATCCGCAGCGACGTGAAAGACCGCCTGACAACCTGCTACGGCGCGGTCCAGAGCCGGACCATCAGTAAGGTCGCCGACTGCCAACTCCACGTTCAGACCTTCCCAGTTGCTCGGATCAGCGCTCGCCCGGTGCAGCACCCGCACTTCCAGGCCTTCGGCCAGCAAGCGGCGTAACACCGCACCGCCGACGAAACCCGATGCTCCGGTCAGCAAGGCTTTCATGCGAACCTTCCCGCCTGAATACCCGGCACAACGGCGCGCAAAGTGTTCAGCGCCTTCTGCATCTGCCCGCCCAAACGTATCAAAGCAGACAACTCAGCAGGATGACGCAATAATCCGTGCATGAACCTGAGCGCCTGCGGGCGCCCATAAGCATCTACACTCCCTGTAGCCACCATCGGCAGCGACTGATCCGCTGGGTCCACAACACTGCGAATGACGATAAAAGGTTGGTCTGCCACATGGGCGGCCGCGGCAATGGCACCACTTTCCATATCCACACTTTGTGCCGACGGGTAGTCCACCAGAAATGCGGATTTCGAGGCCACAGAGCCGCAAGGGGTATCCACCGAGAGCAGGCCCCCACCGTGGACGGGAAGGGACAGCGGTTTCGCGACGGTCGCGCGCCAGGCCAGATTCACCGCCCAGGTCTGCCCCGACCAGAACACGGTTTCCGGCAACAGCAAATCCCCAGGCTTCCGCTCCGGCTGCAGGGCGCCTGCGGTGCCCCAGGAAACCAGCCCTTCAGCACCCGCAGCAATCAGCTTACGCGCCGCAGCCGTCGCCCGCTCAGGCCCCATGCCAGAAACACACAGCAACATTTGCTCACCTACCTCTATCACCGCATCGTGCGACAGAGCGCCAGCATGGAGAACACGCGCCTCCGCGTCCAGAGCCACCACCACCCCTAATCGCGGGCGAGGCATCCCAAATTCCGGTAACGGGCCAGCGCCCAGAGCGGGAAATACCGGCTATAACCGTGATAAATCAGGTAAAAAACCTTGGGGAATCCCGGTGCGTTAAAAAATGGGTCCTGCCAGCACCCATCCCCTTCCTGGTGTGCCTGCAACCAGGCTATACCGCGATGCAAAGCGACACTATCCCGATCTCCCGCCGCCATCAGACCGAGACATGCCCAGGCCGTCTGCGCTGCAGTAGAAGTCTGGCCCATGCCGGCGAGACCGGGGTCGCCATAGGAGTCATTGCTTTCACCCCAACCGCCGTCGCACTGCTGTACCGCGCGCAACCAGTACGCTGCGCGTTCCATAGCGGGTTG
>NZ_JAGDVS010000130.1 GCF_023255755.1 Acidithiobacillus sp.
CTCTGCTATTACGGCTTGCGGGGCCGATGCAATCCTGGGGCACGATCAGCCGCTTCGACCAGCGCGATACCGGCAAGGAGCCCAGCAAGTCGGGCGTAATCGGCCTGTTGGCCGCCGCGCTGGGGATTGATCGCGAAAACTGGTGCGACCTCGAACCGCTGACACGGCTGACGATGGCCGTGCGCCACGACCGGCCCGGCGTATTAAAGCGCGACTATCAGACTGCGCAGAACATCATTTCCGCCGACCGCTCGAAGGTTCACCAAACTGCCGTCACCACCCGCGACTACCTCGCCGACGCCGTATTTCTGGTCGGGCTGGAAGGTCTGAATCGACGCCTGCTCGAACGCGCGCACGCGGCTTTGCGTAATCCGGCCTGGCCGCTGGCACTGGGGCGCAAATCCTATGTGCCGTCCGAGTCGATCTGGCTTGATGGCGGCATCGTCAATACCCCATTGCTGGACGCGCTCGCCGCGTGGCCGTGGCTCGCTTCGCCGCGCCAACAGGAGGCCGCACCTGAACGGCTGTTGGCTTCGATAGAGTCGGACGATGACAGTGGTGCATTGCGGATGGATCAACCGCTGACCTCGTTCGCCGAGCGACGCTTCGGCGCACGATATGTGCGCTCTGGGTGGGTGGTTTTACTGCAGGAGGCAAGCCATGTTTCTGCATAGGATTCACATCAACCCCCGCCGTAATTCGGTACGCCGCGATCTCGCTGATCCCTACCAAATGCACGCCACACTGTGCCGCGCTTTCTTTCCAGAAGGCACGAAATGCCCGCCAGGTGCGTTGCTATGGCGTCTCGAACCGGAAACCGATGCCAAAGGACAGCCGCGCATTCTGATCCAGTGTGGCGCGACGCCGGAGTGGTCGCGCATCCCCGATCCCGAATGGCTTGCGCAGGCCGATCCCGGCATCGATCTGGAACAGAAACTTGGCATCGATGCACTCGCTGCCGGGCAGCAGTTCCGGTTCAGGTTGCGCGCCAACTCCTGCAAAACCGTACAGAGCAAGCGGCAGGGCATCACCCAGCCTGACGCACAACGGGAATGGCTGACCCGCAAGGGTGTGCAGCATGGCTTCGCGCTGCCGGGATCATCCGCGCCTGATTACTTCAATTTTCTGGAGAGTTCGAACGGACATGCCTATCAGGATTTCCGCATCTCGCAAGAGCAGATGCTGGGTGGGCGGCAGCATGACGGCAACGGGATACGGGTGTATTCAGCTCTATTCGAGGGACGGCTGACTGTGACCGATGTTGTACACTTCAAGAAGGCGCTGGAAACGGGGCTCGGTCATGGCAAAGTCATGGGACTGGGACTACTATCCGTGGTGCCGACCCGGTGAGTAACGAACTGCTTCCCCCGCTCAAACCCATCCCGATCAAGGAGCGCCTCTCGATTTTGTACATTGAGCGTGGCCAGTTGGACGTTCTCGACGGAGCTTTCGTTGTCGTTGACAAAAACGGCGTGCGCACCCACATCCCGGTCGGTGGCGTCGCATGTTTGATGTTGGAACCCGGCACGCGCGTCTCGCATGCGGCTTGTGCGCTGGCAGCACGAGTTGGTACATTGCTAGTTTGGATCGGCGAGGCGGGTGTGCGTCTCTATTCCGCCGGGCAACCGGGCGGTGCGCGATCTGACAAATTGCTCTATCAAGCACGCCTCGCTTTGGACGACGCTTTGCGCCTGAAAGTGGTACGCAAAATGTATGCCCTACGCTTCGGCGAAGAGCCGCCGCAGCGTCGTTCGGTCGAACAATTGCGCGGCATAGAAGGGGTGCGTGTGCGCGAAACCTACAAGCGCCTCTCCGCCAAATACGGCGTGGAATGGAAAGCGCGTAACTATGACACCGACGATTGGGATAAGGGCGATCTGCCCAACCGCTGCCTGTCCGCAGCTACCGCCAGTCTTTACGGTGTTACCGAAGCTGCAATCCTTGCTGCGGGCTACGCGCCAGCCATCGGTTTTATTCACACAGGTAAGCCACTCTCTTTTGTTTACGACGTGGCTGACGTGTACAAATTCGACACGGTTGTACCGTTAGCCTTTCATATTGCCGCGCGCAAGCCGCATAACCCAGAGCAACAAGTACGACTGGCGTGTCGTAACACATTTCGTCAAACACGCTTGCTGGAGCGCATCATCCCTGGCATAGAAGACATGCTTGCGGCAGGTGAAATCACACCACCAGAACACTTTAAAGAACAGATTGGTCCCGCCATTCCCAACCCGGAGTCTATTGGTGATGATGGTCATCGTGCTTGAGAACACCCCTGCGCGGCTGCGCGGACGCTTGGCCATCTGGCTGCTTGAAATCCGTGCTGGAGTCTATGTGGGAAACTACTCTTCCAAAGTGCGCGACTATGTCTGGAGCCAAGTGGAAGCTGGCATTGGCGATGGAAACGCTGTCATGGCCTGGCGAGCGAACAATGAAGCCGGTTTCGATTTCATTACCATCGGTCAGAACCGCCGTACCCCTGCGGAAATGGACGGCGTAAAGCTCGTGAGTTTTCTGCCGCTGGACGATCAAAATGCTCTTTGACAATTTGCGCAATCAAACCAAAAAATCGGTAGATTTTGGTGTTGTTATTTTTCTATTGTAATTCATAATATTGCAAGAAGTGTGTTCCCCGCGCGAGCGGGGATGAACCGCTGTTATGAGCACTGTAACCGAGGTCCACGAAGTGTTCCCCGCGCGAGCGGGGATGAACCGATG
>NZ_JAGDVS010000175.1 GCF_023255755.1 Acidithiobacillus sp.
TTCTTGACCCCTGCGGCCCTCCGACGTAAACGATCAGCATCTTTGGAGCGAGACAACGAGCGGCGAAGTTCATCCATAGACTGGTTGGCCATGCGTAGAACATGGAACTTGTCCACCACGACAGACGCATCAGGCAGCACTTCATGAACTGCATCTCGGTAGGGCCGCCACATATCCATGGCGACTGTGCGGATGCGATCCCTTTGCTTCAGGGCAGCGAGATACCGCAGAATGCTCCGCTTGCCGCGATCTGGTAGTAGATCAATGGCGGTATTTTCCCGCAGATTGGTAATCACGGCGCGGGGGCGACGCAGCAGATGGATTTCGTCGATACCCATCCATTCCGGCGTCTCGAAGTGGTGAGTCTGCTCCAGCGCCTCAATATAATCGTGGGCGATGTTGCGAATGGTGCCTTCCGTAACGCCGATTTCTTCGGCGACACTGGTAAACGTATAGTTGAGCGAACGAGGGCCGATCCAATGGGCCAGTCGCTCCGTCATGCGGCGCTTTCCGTCCACTGCAGGCAGCGATTCCATAAAGGTTTTGCCGCAGCCCCGGCATTTGAAGCGCCGGGCGTCAATATAGAGACCCACCCGTTTCCCGTGCATGGGCAGGTCATGGACCAGTAGTTCTGAACGGCCATAACCTACGCACTGGACACCCTGACATGCTGGGCAGACCGCCGTCGGTGCCAGAGTTTCGATCTGTATATGATAATCGTGTCCTGTTTCCCGTAGGGTGCGTATCGCGTAACCAGGTAGCCGAATGATATTGGCCGAGGCATCGGGGGGTGATTCTAATGAGGCTGGGTTCTCGCCCATGGGGTGCCCTCGCCGTGAACTACTGCCCGTCACCATGGATGTCAGCCGTGAACCCGATAGGGCGAGACCTGGACGGAGGAGTGTGGGTCAACTCCCGGATGGCGTTGATCAACCCGGCGATGGCCTGATCGTGGGTGGATACGGTGCGCTCCAGCGCGTCTAGTTTCTCGGCCAGTTCCTGGTGGGTTGCCAGTATTTCGCGCAACTGGACAAAGGCCCGCACCACGAAAACGCTCATCTCGATGGCCTTGGCGGAGTTGAGCACTGTGGCCGCCATGATAGCCCCATGTTCGGTAAAGGCGTAGGGCAGATACCGGCGGCCACCACGCCCGGTGTTTGAGGTCGCGAATTGCGACCTCAAAGCCGCATACTCCTCATCGTCCAGTTGGAACATGAAGTCCGACGGGAAACGGTCCGAATTGCGCTTGACCTGCTCATTGAGCCGTTTGGTGGTGACCCCGTAGAGTTCCGCCAGGTCAGCATCGAGCATGACGCGCAGCCCACGTATGCGGTAAATCCGCTGTGCAAGGGCTTCTACCTGCATGGGTTCGGCTACGGTCATTTCGTTCTCGTACACAGGAGATTACGAGGTCAATGATAGATGTTTATGGGGTGGCCGTCTATTTTTCTACGCGGCGAGATTTTGCAAGAGCTTTTCCATGCCGACCCGTCCAAGCTCCATGAGTTGTTCCCGGTCCGTCCTGGGCATCCGGGCGTCCAGCATGTTCAGGTTTCCGGTGTCCACCGGAAGAAAGCGCACCCACGGCGCGGCATGCCGGTCCAGGTATTCCTGCCCACGCAGCAGATCGCGCACGCTCAGCGATGCCAGGGCGAAAAGCGTCGGTTCGTTCCCGTGAAGCCTGGGTGGTTCTCCCGTCAAGTAGACGCCGACAGAAGGAACCTCGCTATCTTTGGGAAGCACGTCGCCCGGTATGTCGTCGGTCAGACCGCCATCCACATAGAGCCTCCCATCGACCCGCTTGGGTGGATAGACAAAAGGCAACGAGGACGACGCTCTGGCTGCCTTTGCGACAGGCAGTTCCGGCGTTTCCGCTCGACAGAAAACGGTGCGTTGCCCACGCAGCAAGTCCGTAGCGCAGACGAAAAGCTCCAGGTCAAGGTCGGCAAAGGATTGTCCTTGTGTGTGCCGGGTCAGAAAAGCATCGAGGGCTGCGGTCGCGCAGATACCCCGCCGGGTCAGGAGACGCCAGCCGTTGGTCCAGGAGTCGAAATTCATGAACGGTTGCCAGTCGGTATCCAGGACGAGGTTCACCAAAGACGGAATGTCTCGATGCACCGCGTAAAGGACGGCCACGATAGCGCCACCCGACGTACCACTCAAAGCAGAGACACGGTACCCGGCGGCTTCGATGGCCTGCAATGCCCCCAAATGCACGGGCAGCAGAAAACCGGAGCCGCTCAGCGCTACCTGGATCGGCTTTTTGGACCCCGCAACCGGATGGTTCACAACGCCGTGGTCCTTGGCAATGCCGGCCATCGATTGCTACGCATCTGTTCCACCAAGGTGCGCGCCCGTTCCCCGGTCTGCTGGTACCAAAGACTCTGAACCATGGCATCCGCAGCGCCGGCGTAGTCACCCTGCTGCAAGGCCTGGAGCATCTCGTGAAAACCCAGCAATCCCTGAATCCCCAAATTGAACGTCATGTTCACCAGCACCGCAAAGCGCACCACGGACAGTTGGCTCTCCGCCCAGGGCAAATGCTCGCGCACTTCGTGCCAAGCTCGCGCGACGTCCCGTTCCAAAAGAACGCGCGCTTCCTCTTCGGATATCCCTTGGGCGATCAGATTGCGGCCATAGCCAATGGTGGGGTTACCCTGAACCGTATAGCCGGGGAC
>NZ_JAGDVS010000154.1 GCF_023255755.1 Acidithiobacillus sp.
CTCGTAATGGCATTCACTCCGGGCTTTGCGGACAGGCCCCTTCGGACTATCCGGAGATGGCCGAGTTTCTGGTGCAAATCGGCATTCAGTCCATGAGCCTGAATCCGGATACGGTACTGGCGACGACCTTGCATGTGCTCGACGTGGAAAAAAAGCGGAGCGGAGGGGCATGAAGGTCAACCCGGTATTACTGGTGATTTTTGACGGCTTCGGTCTCAATCCCAATCGCGCTTTTAATGGCTGGGCACAGGCGCACACGCCGCATCTTGATCACTATTTCGCCAGTTTCCCCCATACCGCCCTGCAGGCTTCGGGACGGGCAGTGGGCCTGCCGGACGGACAATTCGGCAATTCGGAGGTGGGTCACCTCACCCTGGGCTCGGGGCGGATTCTCCTGCAGGATCTGGTGCGCATTTCCGATAGCCTGGCGAACAACAGTTTTGCGCGGATTCCGGCCTGGCAGGATATGCTCAGAGACGCCAAACGCCTGCATCTGGTAGGCATGGTCTCCGATGGTGGCGTGCACTCCCATATCGAGCATTTGCTGGGTATCCTGCCGCTGGTGGTGGCAAGGGGTGTGGAACCGCTTATCCACATGATTACTGACGGTCGTGATACGGCGCCGCAGTGCGCCGACCTTTACGCCCGTCAGGTGGAGGAAACCCTGCACAAGCTGGGGAAGGGCCGCATTGCCACCGTCTGCGGGCGCTATACGGCCATGGACCGCGCCGGATACTGGGACAGGACGGAAAAGGCCTGGGCCGCTCTGTTGCGCGGGGAAGGACTCACTGCGGACAGTGCTGAGGCCGCCATCCATGCGGCCTGGAAGCGCGGTGAGGGGGATGAGTTCATTCCGCCCACCATCATCGGCGATCCGCAACAAAACCGCATAGCCGCCGATGAGCCGGTCTTCTTCTTTAACTTCCGCTCGGATCGCATGCGTCAGTTGAGTGCGGCCGTCGCCATGCCCGACTTCAAGCACTTCGACCGGCAGGGCGAGGCCGCCAGACGTGCCCTGTGCATGACCTCCTACAACGACGAGTATCCCTTTCCAGTCCTTTTCCCCCCCGAAATTCCCGACAGGGTCCTGGCCGAAGTGATCAGCGACGCCGGTCTGAAGCAGTTCCACTGCGCCGAGACCGAGAAATACGCCCACGTGACCTATTTTTTTAATGGCGGGCGGGAAGACCCCTTTCCGGGTGAAGATCGCGAGATCATCCCCTCACCGCAGGTGGCCACCTATGACCTGAAGCCAGAGATGAGCGCGCCTCAGGTGGCGGATCGGATTATCGCGGCACTGGAGAGTGGTGATTACGCCTTTGTACTGGTGAACTTTGCCAATGGTGACATGGTCGGCCATACCGCCAAAATCCCCGCCATCCTGCGCGCGGTGGAGACCCTCGACCTGCAGTTTCACCGGGTGCTGCAAGTGGCCCGACAGCAAAACTTCAAGGTCATCCTCACCGCCGATCATGGCAATTGCGACGAGATGGTGGACCCGGTCACCGGCGAGCCACACACCCAGCACACGGTGTATCCGGTGCCCATGCTGCTGATCGGGGAACCGGGCGCGCGCCTGGGTATCGGCCGCGGCATCGCCGACATCGCCCCCACCATCCTGGAGCTCATGGGTCTGCCGCAGCCCAAAGAAATGACGGGACATAGCATCCTCCTCAAAAACTGGCTCGCCTGAAAGCACTTTCCTATCAGAACTAAGGAGAACACGTTATGCGTGCCAATGATCGCGTCAACGAAATCGCTCAGCTCACCGAACGTCTCAAAGACAAGTATCCCGCCGAAATCAATGCCTTCCTCGGTTTTATGGGGAAGACCGAGGGTAATCCGGCCCTGGGCAAGGCGCAGAAGGAACTGATCAATGTAGCACTGTCCGTTGCCGCCCAATGTGAATGGTGTATTGCCCTCCATGTCAAAGGCGCCGTTGCCGCCGGAGCCACCCGCGATGAAATCATGAGTGCAGGCTTTTTAGCGGTGCTCATGCATGGTGGCCCGGCGCTCATGTATCTAGTGCGCCTGACCGAGGCCGTCGATGCGTTTTTGCCGGAAGAAAGCCATGGATAAGGCACAAATGGCGGCCATGCTCCGCGACATGTTGCGCGCAAGGGCCTTTGAAGAGGCGGCGGCACAGGGCTACGCCCAGGGCAACATCGCCGGCTTTCTGCACCTGTACCCCGGTGAAGAGGCCGTGGCGGTCGGTGTGCTGCATGCGGCTGAGCCGGGCGACTACGTGGTCAGTACCTATCGCGAGCACGTCCATGCCCTGGTGCGCGGCATTCCGGCACGGCAGATCATGGCCGAACTGTACGGCAAGAAAACCGGGGTCAGCGGCGGTATGGGCGGCTCCATGCATCTTTTCGATAAGGACCGGCGCTTTCTGGGCGGTTACGCCATCGTCGGTGAGACCTTCCCCATTGCTTTGGGCGCGGGCTACGCGGTGGCCTATCGTAAACTGCCCGAAGCCGTGCTCTGCTTCTTCGGTGATGGTGCGGTAAACCAGGGTACGTTTCACGAATCCCTGAACATGGCCGCCCTGTGGAAACTGCCCATTTTCTTTGTCTGTGAGAACAACCATTATCAGATCGGCACCGAGATTCACCGGCACTCCGCCGTCACCGAGGTCTACAAGCGCTGTCTCTTATACACA
>NZ_JAGDVS010000186.1:0-15315 GCF_023255755.1 Acidithiobacillus sp.
GGGGGTTAGAACATGAAGCCGGTTTCGAGCATGCCACGGAGTTGGGTCTGGGCAAGGCCGTTGGTGCCCGAGAAACCCGTATTGCTTGGCATGGTAGCAGCGACATAAGACAGCTCAGCCCGAGCGAAAAAGCCGCCGTCCTGGTAAGTCGGCGTCACGGTCAGCGACCAGGCATGGGAGCCGGGGCCGAAGCCGGTGAGGCTGGCCGCACCATCAATAGCGGTGCCGGAGTTGCTGATGTATTCCACCCGGCCGGCGACGGATATTTTGTCCGTCAGGCTGTAGTCGGCAAGAATGGCGGCACCGATGGTGCTTTGGCTCCCGTTATACCCGGCGAGGGTCATAGCGCTCGCTGGAACGGAGGTGTACTGCACATAAGGCGTCACGACGAGGTTTTCGCCGGTATAGGTATAGCCCAGGTCGTAAATGCTCTCGTTGTTCTGCAGCGGCGTCGTGGCAATGGACGAATAGGCAAAATTCGTATGTCCCATATTGCCGCCGGCCTGGAAGAAGACACCGTTTTCCTTGTTGATGGCCCAGGTCAGGGCGCCCGTCAGCCAGTTGAAGCGATTGGAGTAGAAACCGTCATTCCAAGACAAGGAAGCGGTGACCGGCCCCATGGTGTAATTGGCCTGGATGCCCTTGTTGACGGCATTCTCCTGGCCCCAGAGTAGGCCCCGCTCAATGTTCCAGTTCTGAAAGCTGAAGGTGTATTCCGCGCCGATCAGAGTCGGGAGTTTGCCGATCTGGACATTGAAATTATCGGTGGGGGCGATTTCAAGATAACCGACGGGAAGGGCGCCAAAGGTGTTCTGGGTGAAGGTGCCAGTGGAGAAATAGCTGGAGCCCAGGGTCATGACGTTATACGCCCCTGCCTGCAGATAAAACTGTACGAGCCCTGTGTTCTTCTGGATGATGACCATGCCGTTGCTGATATCGGCAGAAGCAGACTTGGTGGCCGGAGTGTTTGCCGGGCCGGAAGTGGTGGGGGCGAACTTGTTGTCCTGCCAGACGCCATAGCCGCTCGCCACACCTTGCAGGTTGAGGGTGCCCAAAGGGCCAGCTTCAAAAGTCAGAGGGCTGGGCATTTCCAAGGGGGTCGCTTGTGCCGCCTCATTAACGAAACACAACAGGCACCCCAACGCAGACAATGCGGAAATCCGCGTCATTGAGCGCCGATGTCCGATTCGTGGACACTGTTTTTTGACTGCTACGCGATTAAACATTTTCTCCTCCTGGAGCATTGCAGGTGATGGAGTGGACGGGCCGCTGCAGCGCATCCACTGGAGGTGCAGAGTTATCGAATGTTGAGCATTGGGATTGCGGTAAAAGGCAGCGTCTCCGAACGGAACGCCGCAACCTCATTTTTTACCCGGCGCATGGGATGGATCACCCACTGCTGACCGTTGTGGATCTGAAGATGTGTCCAGGCATCTCTGCGCAATTTCTGGTCGAATTTTTTGGAACGCAGAAACGTCCCCAAAAGCCTTCCTTTGCGCAAGCGCAGGAGCACATTCGGGATTCGTCCATCGGCAATGAGCGTGGCCGCACCGGAGCGCGCTGCATGGTTGGCTGCGTGTATTTTGGTGAGCATGCCACCAGTACCTACGGTGCCGCCGCTTCCACCCGCCATACCTTCTGTGATCATTTCGGCATCAGGCCGTGCGCGCGAGTCGATCGTAAATAGCCCCGATTGATCGGTCAACAATACCATCAGGTCGGCATGCCCCACGCTGGCCGCCGCCTGACGTTCTTCCGCAGTGGTCATCTTTTTTGCCCATCCCAGGTGACATTTTCGGCACTGCGGATCGCTCCGCCCTGAAACGCACTGATTTTGCGGCGAAGGAGTGCCACTTTCCGCGCCTCGCAGCGATATATGCCAAGCGCGACCGTGAGCAGGGTGACCAAAGCCGTGCACACCCAGAAAGCCATCATGATTGCGGTCCTTTCGTGAGGGATACTGTTGCTCCATGCGTGGTGGTGTATCGGTCATGCAGCGCGAGGTTGAGTTTCACCACATTGACCACGGGTTCACCGATGAATCCCAGCAAGGGTTCTGTCGTGTTCTCCCTGATCAGCTGGTGCAATGTTACGATACGGATACCACCAGCCTGCGCAATGCGCGGGACCTGATAGAGCGCCGCCGCGATGCTGATATTCGGGTCAAGCCCGCTCGCCGAGGAAGTAACGAGATCCACCGGGACCGGCCCTTTTTCCGCGGGATCAGCGGCCTTGAGGGCTTTGATCCGCGCCGCCATATGTTGTGCCAGAACAGGATTGTTCGGACCCAGATTGGAGGCACTAGACCCCGCCCCATTGTATGGTACCGGTGAAGTCGCCGAAGGTCTGCTCCAGAAATACTGCGGTTCACGGAAATACTGACCGATGAGGCTAGAACCCACGACCCGTCCATGCTGACGAATGAGTGAGCCATTGGCCTGACGGGGAAACACCACCTGGCCGATACCCGTCATGGTCAGGGGGTAAATCAGACCGGTCATCACGGCCAGAATCAGGAACAGCAACAGCGCGGTTTTGATGTCTTTGATCATAGCGTCATCCTCCTACAGTACAGCCAGTAGCATGTCGATCAGTTTAATAAAGATAAATGGCGCAATAATGCCGCCCAATCCGTAGATCCACACGTTGCGGCGAAGAATGTGCTGTGCCGAGTCGGCACGGAACTTGATGCCTTTGAGGGCCAGAGGAATCAGAAAGGGAATGATGAGTGCGTTGAAGATGACCGCGGCCATGATGGCATGGGCGGGTGAACTCAAGTCCATGATGTTCAGTGCTTCCAGTTGGGGGTAAGTCGATACAAACGCCGCCGGGATGATAGCGAAGTATTTGGCCACATCGTTCGCCACACTGAAGGTGGTGAGGGCGCCGCGGGTCATCAGCAGTTGCTTGCCAATCTGGACAATCTCCAGCAGTTTGGTGGGGTTGGAGTCCATATCGACCATGTTGGAGGCTTCGCGCGCCGCCTGGGTACCACTGGCCATACAGAGTCCGACATCCGCTTGAGCAAGGGCCGGGGAATCGTTGGTGCCATCTCCGGTCATCGCGACCATGTAACCCTCATTCTGGTATTCTCGAATGCGCGCGAGCTTGGTTTCCGGTTTGGCCTCCGCGAGATAATCATCGACTCCCGCTTCTGCGGCGATCGCGGCGGCAGTCAACGGATTGTCGCCGGTCACCATGACCGTGCGGATACCCATCGCCCGCAATTCGGCAAAGCGCGATTTGATGTCGGCTTTGACGATGTCCCGCAACTCGATGGCGCCCAACACCACTGCGCCAGAGCAGACCACCAGGGGTGTTGCACCACCACCCGCGATTTCCTGCACAATGCCGTCCAGCTCTGTAGGCCAGGCACCCCCCAGCGACTGGACCCACGCCTTCATGGCGTCGGGAGATCCCTTACGCAATTGCTGCCCATTCCAGTCCACCCCACTCATGCGGGTTTCGGCACTGAAAGGGATCAATTGCGCTTCAGGTGGTAAGGTTTCCCGGCTTTGCGGGTAATGTTTTCCGGCAAGGGTCACGATACTTTTGCCCTCAGGCGTCTCGTCGGCCAAAGAGGCGCGGCGGGCCGCCTGCGCGAGGGTTTCCTGGGTAACCGCTAAAACGGGGTAAAACGCCACCGCGGATCGGTTGCCGTAGGTAATGGTGCCGGTTTTATCGAGAAGCAGCACATCCACATCCCCCGCCGCCTCGATGGCGCGCCCGGAAGTCGCCACCACATTGCTCTGCAGCAACCGCACGATGCCGGCAATACCGATAGCGGGTAATAGCGCTCCGATGGTGGTGGGAATCAAGCAGACCAACAAGGCTACCAGTACGGTCAAACTAATGACCGAGCCCGAGTGACTGGCGTAATGCACGCTATACCAGGAAAAGGGATACACGGTAACCGTGACCACCAGAAAGACCAGCGTCAACACCACCAGCAGGATACTTAAGGCGATTTCGTTGGGAGTTTTGCGCCGTGCCGCCCCCTCCACCATGGCGATCATTTTGTCGAGGAAGGTGTGTCCGGCCTCCTGCGTCACCCGGATGATGAGCCAGTCCGAGATCACCCGGGTACCGCCGGTGACCGCGCTGCGATCACCACCGCTTTCTCGGATGACGGGCGCGCTCTCGCCCGTGATGGCGCTTTCATCGACGGCCGCGACTCCCGCCACCGCCTCACCGTCGGTGGGGACGAGGTCTCCCGCTTCTATCAGGACAAAGTCGCCGCTGCGCAGGCTTGCGCCGGGAACCTCCTTATAGCTCGCCTCGCGCACCGGTTTGGGCAGTTTTTTGGCCGTAACTTCCTGCCGGCTCTGCCGCAAACTGTTGGCTTGGGCCTCGCCCTGACGCTCGGCCAGTGCTTCGGCAAAATTGGCAAAAATCAGTGTGAGCCAGAGCCAGAGGTCGATCACGCCGGTAAAAGGCGCTTCACTGTTATGCACGATCAGATCGTGAAAAAAGAGGGCCAGCAGCAGCCAGGAGCCGACGTAGACGACAAACATCACCGGATTGCGCAACTGGCGACGCGGGGAGAGCAAGCTGAAGCTGTCCCACAGGGCGCCCCGGCTCTGATCTTTCCAGTTGATCGGAGATGCCGCATGTTTATGATGGGTGGATTCCATGGATATGATTCCTCAATGAGTCAGGGTGGCAGGGGGCGCCAGTTGCTCTGCAATCGGACCCAGTGCCAGCGCCGGAAAGAAGTTGAGCGCGCCGGCCAGAAGAATGACGCCAACCGTCAGGCCAATGAAAATAGGCGTGTAAGTCGTCAGCGTTCCCGATCCTGCGGGGATTTTCTTTTTCTCGACCAAGGCACCCGCCAGCGCCAGCAACGGCAGATAGGTCCAGTACCGGCCCAGCAGCATGCACATGCCGGTAAGCAGGTTGTAGAACCGGGTGTTGCTGCTCAGACCGCCGAATGCGCTGCCATTGTTGTTGGCCGGACTCGTCACGGCATAGAGCACTTCGCTGAAACCATGTGCCCCAGGATTGAATACACCGGCCCGCCCCGCCACCGTGGTGATGGCAAGGGCAGTACCAATCAACACCAGCAACGGCATGACCAGTATGGAGAGAGAGGTCATTTTTATTTCAAAGGACTCGATCTTCTTGCCGAGAAACTCCGGCGTGCGTCCCACCATGAGACCACCGAGAAAAACCGCAAAAATCATGAAGGCGAGGAAAGTAGCGAGACCTGAACCGACGCCGCCAAACACGACTTCTCCCAATTGCATCAGGAAAAGATTTACCCCCCCGGACAACGGCATGAGGGAATCGTAGGCGCCGTTGGCCGCCCCCGTAGAGGTCGCGGTGGCCACCGTTGCAAAGAGCGCGGTCGCGCCAGCACCGATGCGGTCTTCCACTCCCTCCATATTGCCACCACCGGCAAGACTCGCGGTGTTGGCCTGGGAGATCCCCAACTGGGTAAGCACAGGGTTCCCGGCCAGTTGACAGTGCTGACTTACGAGCGTCAGGGGGATAAAGAGCACCAGCATGGAAATCAGGATGGCCCATGCCGTACGCCTGGCCTTGGCCATATGCCCAAACATGAATACCAGAGCGGAAGGGATGAGAATCATGGCCAGGGTTTCTAAAAAATTGGTAAGAGCGGTAGGATTCTCGAATGGATGGGCATCGTTCATATTGAAGAAACCGCCCCCATTGTTGCCGAGCATCATGATCGCTTCTTGCGAGGCAACTGGTCCCACATGCATTATCTGATGAAGAACGGTCTTACCGCCCGATACAAATGGTGCAATAAGATCTGCCCGCACCTCACCGGTGAGGGTTTGCACCACGCCCTGTTCCATGAGAATCAACGCAAAGAGCGCGGAAAGGGGGAGCAGCACGTATAAAACGGTGCGGGTCATGTCGACCCAGAAATTTCCGAGGTCCTTGGTTCTATGACGGACGATAGCGCGAATGATGGGCAGGACGATGGTGATACCCGTCGCCGCCGAGAGAAAATTCTGCACGGTCAGGCCCAGCATCTGCGAGAGATAACTCATGGTCGAGCCGCCGGCGTAATCCTGCCAGTTGGTATTGGTGGTAAAGCTCACTGCAGTATTGAATGCGGAGCCACCCTGGACGCCACTGAAGTGTAAAGGATTCAGAGGCAGCGCACCTTGCGCCAACAACAATGCATAGAGAAAAACGCCACCGATCAGGTTAAAGATCAACAAGGCGATGGCGTAGCGCTTCCAACCCATTTCCTCGCTCGCCGAAACGCCGGTGACGCGGTAAAGTCCCCGCTCCACGGGGCCCATCAGGCGTGTTGCCCAGAATCGATCGCCCGCATAGATGCGATGCATATAGCGTCCCAGAGGCAAGGCCAGCAGAATGGTCAACAACAAAACCGCGGCTGTCAGTATGAGGGTGGATATCATAGAAACCGCTCCGGATTAATCAGGAATACCAAAAGATAGATAAAAAGCATGGCGCCCAATCCGAGACCTATCCACACGAACGCGTTCATTTTATGCTCCTCAGGCGATCCAATAGCTCAACAACCCCTATGGATGCCAGGAAAAAACCGATAATAATAAATAAGTACACAAGTTCCATACCAACCTCCTGCGTGAGCACGGGCCAACATCCCGCACACAATCATAATATGCTCGCATGAAAGCCTAGCAAGATTGCATCTATAAATTCCATATAAATCATCTATAAATTCTATATAAATGGTATATTTTTTGAGTAAATTATACTCATTGCAGATAACTATGGCGTTAACCCGCTTGGTAATGGCTGGGCTTTGGCCTATGCTCAAACGCGGGCAGGCGCGACAACGAGGGAGCATTATGGACGGTAGTATCCGGTATCTGGTAATAACGAATGTCGACTGAAGATCGCAAAGACGGGCGACCCGATCCGGATGCCCTGTTGGCACAGGTGCAGCAGGAGGAGCAGGCGCGCCAGCGCGGTCGGCTCAAGATTTTTTTTGGTGCCGCGCCGGGCGTCGGGAAGACCTACGCCATGCTGCGCTACGGGCAGCAGGAGATGACCAAGGGGGTGGACGTTTTGGTGGGTATCGTCGAAACCCATCAGCGCAGTGAAACCCAGGCCTTGGCCGATGTTCTGCCGGTGTTACCGCGAATGCATATTCCATATAAAAATGTTGTGCTTGAAGAATTTGACCTGGATGCGGCCCTTGCCCGCCGTCCCGGACTGCTCCTGCTGGACGAACTTGCCCACAGCAACGCCCCCGGCTCTCGCCACAAGAAGCGCTGGCAGGACCTGGAGGAACTGCTGGACGCGGGCCTTTCCGTGGCGACCACCGTGAATGTTCAGCACCTGGAGAGTGTTCACGAAGTCGTCCAGCAGATTACCGGGGTACAGGTTCAGGAGACCCTGCCGGATCAGATCATCCAGCAGGCCGATGAAGTGATTCTGGTAGATATCACTGACGAGGATCTCTTGCAACGGCTCAAGGAGGGCAAGGTTTACCTGGGCGAACGCGGTCAGCGCGCGATGACGCATTTTTTTCGTAAAGGCAACCTGATCGCCCTGAGGCAATTGGCATTGCGACTGGCGGCGGACCGGGTTGATCTGGAGTTGCGACAGTTTCATCAACAGAATCCGGAAGAGGGGCGGCGTAGCGGTAGCCGGGATCGTTTGTTGGTAGCCGTGAGTGGCCGCCCGGAAGATGAGCATCTGGTGCGCGCGGCTTATCACCTGGCGACCGCTCAACGGGCCGACTGGCTGGTGATTCATGTGGACACCCCACGCGGCCTGCTGCAGAAACCCCAGACCCAGGCATGGATATGGAATCATCTGCATCTTGCGGAAAGTTTGGGTGCTGAAACCGCACGTCTGACCGGCGTAAATATCGGCGCGGAGGTTTTGGCTTATGCGCGGCTGCGCGACGTCACCCAGATTGTACTGGGACAGACGCAGGGCTTGCGCAAATTCCTTTGGTGGTGGCCCGGTTCTTTGACGGCGCACCTGTTGAACAGCGAGCGCGGTATTGACGTAGTGATTCATCCGTTGCCGGTAAAAAAGCCATTCCGGAAGATCGACGCCTGCGGAATCAACAATACCTTGGCATCGTGGACATGCCCCTGCGCCAGCGTACCCGGAATCGCGCCTTTGTGATCAGCGGGGCAATAGGTCTCGCTTTAAGTGGTCTGGCCTGGTCTCTGGGGGCTTACCTGGGTTTTGCCGGGGTCTTCATGCTGTACATGCTGGGCGCGGTGGGCACCGCCCTGATGTACGGCCGCTGGCCCTCCCTCATCACGTTCATTGCCGCCGTGGTCAGTTACTACTCGTTTGGATTGGATCGCGGTATGCCAACCACGGTGGGCTCGCTTGCTTACTTTGCGCTGATCCTCTCTCTGATCCTGCTCATCAGCCAACTGGTGGCGCGATCCCGCGAGCAGGAGCTCATGGCCCGGATCCGCGAGCGACGCGCCCGCAATCTCTATCAACTGGTTCAGGCGCTCAGCAGTGCCCGTGGTGTCGAAGGGATTCTGAACGCCAGCATCGAGAAGTTGCACCAGACCCTGGGTATCGCGGTCGCATTCTGGCTGCCGCCGACGGATAACACGGGTAGTCCGTTGCAGATGTTTCCAGCGTCCACCGAACTGGAAGCTCCACAACGCAACCTGCGGGCTGCCGCCCGGTGGAGCTTTCTGAATAAAAAGAATGCCGGGATGAGCACCGACACGCTGGCGGATATCCCGGCGCTGTTTATGCCCATGCTGTCCGGCGAGCGTGCGCTGGGGGTCATGATGCTGTCTGATCTCGACCTGCGTCGGGCCCCTGCAGACTGGTTGCGCTTTCTCGAAACGGTGGGGCGACTCATCGCGGTGGCTCTGGATTCGGCGCAAGCATCCCGGCAACGTACAGAAGCGGATGTCCGTTTGCGGGTCGAGCAATTGCAAAATGCGCTTTTAGGCGCCGTTTCCCATGACCTCAGGACGCCATTGGCTGGCGTACTGGGCACAGCGACGACACTCCAGCGCAATGCGCAGGGGCTGACTGCGGAAGAGCGAGGTCTCCTCGAAAATATCCGTGAGCAGACGGAAAAGATGGAATATACCGTGGATCGCATTCTGCACATGGCCGCGTTGCACTCCGGGCGACTCCATCTCCAAAAGGAATGGGTCCCTTTAGAGGACATGCTGGTCACCGCGCGCAAGCAGATCAAGACCGTATGTGCGGATCGGCCTTTTCAGACGCGGATATCCAAAGACCTGCCGTTGCTCCACGTAGATCCCCAACTGCTCGTGCAGGTGCTCACCAATCTCCTTGAAAATGCCTGCAGATATACTCCGAGTGATCGCGGCATAGAATTAGAAGCCAGTGCGAACGATACCGAGATCAAGGTCTGCATCATTGATCACGGCTATGGTGTTCCGCCCGGTCGCGAAGAGGAGATATTTACCCGCTTCAGCCAGGTCAAACCGCCCGTCGGGCTGGGCGGCAGCGGATTAGGCCTCGCGATTTGTGCTGCTATTATAGAGTTGCACGGCGGACGTATTTGGGTGCGTAACCGGGTCGCAGTGCGCGGTGCGGTGTTTTGTTTTACCGTACCTCGGGAGACTGAGCCGCCTATGCCATCTGACGGAGATTAAGTCATGACGACCATACACGAAGGCGATCTGGATATCCTGCTGGTGGAGGATGACCCGAGTATTGGCGGGTTTCTGCAGGCGGCGATGGACCGCGAACCAGGGTATCGCTTGTACTGGGAAACCACGCTGAAAGATGCCTGGAAGGCTTGGGAAAAACGACAAATCCAGGAAAGTCGGCCATTCGCCTTGATTCTGCTGGACCTTGGTTTACCGGATGGGGATGGACAGGGACTGATTCGTCGCTTACGCGCCCACGGAGGCGAGCTGGCACTGATCATTGTCATCTCAGCGCGCGGGAGCGAGGCTGACAAGGTACAGGCCCTCGATAGTGGTGCCGACGATTATCTGACCAAGCCGTTTACCATTGGCGAGCTGCTCGCACGCCTGCGCGCACATTTGCGGCGACGACCAGCAAATGCATTCGCCGAATCTTCCCATTGGGTCATTGGCGTCTTGGAGCTGGATGATCTCACCCATACCCTTCGCAAGGGCGGGGTGTCCATTCCGATGACGCCCAAGGAATATCAACTGTTCCACCTTTTTGTGATGAATCAGGGGCGAATATTGTCGTATCGACGAATTCTTAGTGCAGTGTGGGGAGAGCAGAGTAGCGATCAGGCCCATTATGTAAGGTTATATATCAAACGACTGCGGGAAAAGATTGAGGATGATCCTGGAATGCCACAATATCTGGTGACCGAAAAAGGGGTTGGGTACCGATTTGGCGATCCGGAGGTGTCAAGATGACACTACTCAAGGGCAAGATGGCACGCGCTTTTGCGGCGAAGATAAAACCGTAATCAGTCATCGCCATCCGCATGTTTTTGCGCCAGAAATCCAACGCCATCCAGCACTTGATAGAAGTCCCGCGCATAATAATCGGGCGCTACATCGTTATAGGATTTGCTGCCCTGATTGGAGTCAACAAAGATGGTTTTCATCCCCGCCTGTTGTGCGCCGTAAATATCCCGATACATGTCATTGCCGACATAAATGGCTTCATGGGGAGCCACTTCCAATTGCTCTGCGGCCATGGCGAATAATCGGGAGTCGGGTTTGCGATAACCATAGTCACCGGAAATAATCCGTATATCAAAATATTTTTTAATACCCATCGCGCGCATTTCGGGGAGGGCGAAGCAGCGTTGTGCGTCAGAAATAGTGGCCAGTCGGTAGGTTTCCTGCAGGCTTTTCAGCGTGCGCTTAATGCCATCGTAACGCTCCAGGCGGGTGCGGGAGAGGCCACGATGCAGGCGTGCCAATTCTTTTGCCAGTCTTTCCCGGCCTTTGACAGGTTTGCTGTTCTCCTGGATAAGCAAGGTGTGCCAGATCGCCTCGACGTCTATTTCCGGATATCGTTCAGCGGATTGGCGTTTTCTCTCCTTCATGATGGCGAAGTAGCGTTCCCGGACCTCTCGCCGGTTCATAAAAACCCGGTGATAAGTGAGATAATGGGAAATGCCGCGATAAATTTCTTCCATTTCCTCATTGGTTTCAATGTTGATCATGGTGCCATAAAGATCTAAACAGACGGCGCGTATGGACATGGTATTACCTCCGCAGAATGTGAATGGCTTCGTGGACCAGGGCTTGGCTGTAGCGCCAGTCAAGCCAGGAATTACGGGCAATGCGTAACAGGGTTATGCTCATATAAAAGGGTATTCGCTCAGTAATCGATGCAAAAGCCGCATAGCGGTCCGGAAAATGGGTGCTGTATTCCCAGAGAAAATGACCGATAAATGGTTCGGCATGCTCTCCATGATGGGTGCTGCGCATGAAATGATGTTTTATTTCCCCGGCAATCATGCCGAGATCATACGCGCGATCTGCAAACTGCATACGTTCCAGATCAATGGCGATGGTGCGCCGATGGGCTGCGAAGAGAAAATTGGAGGGCGTGGCGTCGCCATGGATCAGAACTTGCCGGTCTGCCCACATACTGCCCATGTGCTGCCAGTGCTCCCGGTAATGATAGAATTCACCGGTCTGATGGGCGGATATCCGGTGGCGTCTTTGCAGGCGCGCCATGATCTTGTCGAAATAGGCAAACTGCGCATCAAAGCGCACTGTTTCAGAGCGTGCGGTCCAGTTATGTAATTTGGCAAGGAAATAGGCGAGGTCCGTCAGACGTGCATATAATAATTTTGCATCATTACGTTCAATGCTCTCCTCGATGACTCTGGAGAGGGGTTGTCCCGGACAGAATTCCTCTATAATGACACTGTTCATATCCCATGAAATTCCCAGGGGTTGCGGAATATACAGTCGCCCGGTTTTGAAGCCCAGGTCGCGCAACATATGCATATGCCGCCATTCGTTGTGTACCCGGTCCCAGGCTTGTTGGGGATCTTTATTGGTCCGGTTGAAGAACTTGCCGATGACTTTCCGCTGTGAATGGGTTTCCTCGTAGAGAAAAACTTCATTGGATGCCGGAAACTGAAATACCCGAAACTGATGGGGGCGCTGTTCTGTGAGTAGCTGTGGATATATCTGCTCTTGCAGATACGTGTAGAGCGGATCATGGGGATTCAGGCGGCCCAGATATTTCATTTTAACCCTTTTGCCTTGTCATGAATCTCCGGAGAAGGGTGGGGAATGCAGCGACGGATGCAACTGTATCCCGATGACTTTCCAGCCTGGTTCCGCGCTCTTCAGCAGCGGTGTAACGTTTTGCAGAATTTGTTGCTCCAGTGCGGACTGGGCGGTGGTGGAAGTGGTGATGCCAGCCAAATCCGGAAACGCCATGAAGGGGTTGGCGATGCGCGCGTCAAGTTGTTCCTGCAGGGGGTGAAGCTTCTTCCAGGGGCCATTGCCCTGCATGATCGCCACCGGATGAATAGTCAGAGCTTCGATTTCCCCGGCATGGTTGGTGACGGTGACGCCATAAGACCCAAGATCGACGGCACGTTGAACTGGCGTTGGGACCGCGGATTCCGGTGTCGCTACCGGCGCGCCGATTCTGCGCAGATGAACCGGCAGGTTAAGGGCAATGCCCACGGCGACGGCGGCGAGCAGGGCCGCCAGGACGCCGAAAATCACCCATCGACCACGACCGGATTTGGCTTGCTTTTTTTTGCGGGCTGCCAATCTCCGTTTCTCCTTTGCCGGGTAAGCAACATCTGCTCGTGCGATATCCTCTCTGATGAGCAGGGACACCGTCAATGTACTCAATAGAATGCTTGTACCATGGGCGAGGCCGGTAAAACAAACACGATGCAGTGTTGTGATGCGCAGGGTTGCATTACACTCCCCACTCAGTTCTGGTATTTACACAGACCATAAAAGAGGAAGCATGCCATGGCGGCAGGTCATTTGCGGCGGGAAGGGGGGCTGATCGGGCTGCTTTACGCGAGTCTGGGAGCCATAGTGGGTTCCGGCTGGCTGTTTGGGCCGTTGCATGCGGCGCAGCAGGCAGGACCACTGAGTCTCGGTTCCTGGGCGGTGGGGGCGGCAGCTATTTTACTGCTGGCGCTGGTTTACGCCGAGTTGGGGCCGATGATTCCGCGCAGTGGTTCTATTGTCCATATCAGTCACCTGGGTAATGGGCCATTGTTAGGCCGCATCTGGAGTTGGATCCTCTTTTTTTCTTATGTTTCCATTGCGCCGGTCGAAGTGACGGCAGTGCTCACCTATGCGAATAATTATCTGCCGGGTTTTCTCTCTGGTGAGGCGGGTGTGCTCAGTGGTCGGGGTTTTGTCGCCGCTATTCTGTTGTTGGGCGTTTTTGTGCTGCTCAATTTTCTGGTGATTCGCTGGGTGCTGTTGCTTAATAGTGCCGCGACCTGGTGGAAGCTGATTATTCCGGCCGCCACTATTTTTGTCTTATTGAGTTTGTCCTGGCACCCCGAGAACCTGCAATTGCATCATCCCCAGGGGGATCTGGAGGGCATGTTCACTGCCGTGGCCAGTGCCGGGATTATTTTTTCTTTTTTCGGGTTCCGGCAGGCGATTGATCTGGCGGGAGAGAGCCGGAATCCGGGGCGGAGCATTCCCATAGCGGTCATTGGTTCGGTGCTGATTGGCACCGTGCTGTATGAGGGGCTGCAATTCGCGTTTCTGGTGGCGGTGAATCCTGCTGGTCTGGCTCATGGAGGATGGTCACACCTGACTTTTACCGGGCTCACTGGCCCCTTTGCGGCATTGGCCGCAGCCGTGGGTGCCACCTGGTGGGGCGTCATCCTCTATGTGGATGCTCTGGTGTCGCCAGCAGGTACAGCCTTCATTTACACGACGTCATCGGCGCGCATTACCATGGCAGCAGGGGAAATGGGCAGTGCACCGCGGGGACTGGCGCGGATTAACCGCAGTGGCGTGCCCTGGATCGCTCTGTTGGCAGTATATGCGGTTGGCGCGCTCTTTTTCTTTCCCTTCCCTTCCTGGCAAAAACTGGTGGGATATATTTCTTCAGTGACCGTGCTCTCCTACAGTCTGGGGCCGATTGTGCTGTTGCAATTGCGTCGTGCCATGCCCGATGCAGCACGCCCTTTTCGTCTCTGGGGCGCGGAAGTGATCGCTCCGGCGGCCTTTGTGGTGGCTAATTGGATTATCTTCTGGGCCGGGCTCGACACCTTGAGTTTTACCTTTATCGCCCTGACCATGCTGATGGTGGTTTTTCTGATTTACCGTTATTTCCTGGCCAAAGAGCGCCGTGCGGAGGGTTTGGGGTGGCGTTATGCGTGGTGGGTATTACCCTATTTTGCGGGTCTATGGATATGCAGCTATCTCGGTCCGCAAAATCTCGGTGGCAGCGGCCTCGTGCCTTTCTTCTGGGATATGGGGATAATTGCTCTATTTAGTCTGGTTATACTTCTTGTGGCACTGCGCACTAGAGTGGCCGATCAGGTGATGAGAGATTATGTGGAAAGTCTGAACGAGGTGCCGGAGGCGGCGCCGTAGCCATCCGCCGATCCCGGCTGCGGAATTGCAGGAGAATGGCGGGCCAGGTGATCCGGCGTGGTGCCGAGAGCAGGAATAAGGACAAAGGCCGCCCGCCGCAGGAAACCGGCGCTATAAATCGCCGGTGTGGCGCTACGTAGCACTGGGTGCCTTACTGACATGTTCCATGATCCACTCCTGAGTGGTTGACTGCATTTACCAGGGTATTCCGGGCGTCAGGTGTGACTCGTCAGCAAACGGCGCCATTATGGTGCCCGTCTGACACCCCTTCAGCGATCTATTTCGCAATGCTTTCCGGTAATACCCCCGCACTTTCCAGATAAACCGGTAAAACCGTTTTGGGTATGTCGAAGCGTTCTCGCGGTAGCTGTTTTGGCAATCTTGTTAAAGTAGGTGCTAAATTCTAATTTATGACGGATAGCGCAGAGTCTGAAATAGGCGTTTCCTTATCCCCGTTTTCGGCATTCCAGCGCCGGGCCAGCGTATCCAGTGCATCCAGCACCTCCCGCAGCTCCAGTCCACGCTGCGTCAGGCCATAAGTCACCTCTGGGGGAATGCTGGGACGATACTCCCTGAATACTACTTGGGCTTCCTCCAGGGTGCGTAAGCGCTCTGTCAGCATCCGTGACGAGATGCCACGCACTTTCCGCTTGATCGCCCCGAAACGCAGGGGTCCATGTTGTCTCAGTGTCCAGAGGATGTACGTGGTCCAAGGCCCCATCAGCAAACGGAGAAGGGCATCCATGGGACAAGTCGTCTCTTGTTTGGTCTGTCTGGCCATAGTTACTCATTAGTACCTACTTCACAAACTATACTAGATGGTCTTTAC
>NZ_JAGDVS010000186.1:15325-17261 GCF_023255755.1 Acidithiobacillus sp.
AGAGACAGGGTCTTTACTGCTCAGACAACATCTACCTATCGCAAGGAGTGCGTCATGAGCAAAATACTTGTCCTTTATCACAGCCTCTGGGGCCATGTGGAAACCATGGCGCAGGCCATAGCGGAGGGTGCCCGGGAGGTGGATGGCGTCACCGTTGACCTGAAGCGGGTACCCGAAAGCATGTCGGCGGAGGCTCTGGCGGCTGTTCACGCCAAAACCGACCAGGCCGCCCCGGAAGCCCATCCCGATGATCTCGCGGATTATGATGGCATCCTCTTTGGCACCCCGACCCGATTCGGCAACATGAGCGGTCAAATGCGCAACTTTCTCGACCGCACCGGCAACCTGTGGCAGGAAGGCAAACTGGTAGGCAAGGTCGGCAGTGTTTTTGCCAGCACGGCCACGCAGCACGGCGGTCAGGAAACCACCATCACCTCATCTCATACCTTCCTTTTCCATCAGGGCATGATCGTGGTGGGCGTTCCCTATAGCTGTCAGGAACTGATGAATATGGACGAGATCACCGGCGGCACGCCCTATGGCGCCACGACCATTTCCAAGGGCGATGGGAGCCGCCAGCCCAGCGCCAATGAACTGGCGATCGCTCGATTCCAGGGCCGCCACGTTGCGGGTGTCACTCAGAAGCTCTTCGGTTAATTAACCCGCGTGGTGATTCATCGCCTGTAGTGCTTTAGGGGAATGCTTTATTGACTTGCTGGTCCTCTGCTCCGGCCAGCAGCTCTTTGGATCGGGCCAGGAACTCAGCGGCGCGGCCCCGGTCGCTGTTGTCGGTAGTTTGCCAAATGGGGAAGAGCATGGTTTCTTCACGGTTTTCGTGCTTGGCCAGAGAGCCCGACAGCACTGCGCAAATGGCGGGCAACATGTCATAGTCCTTTTCCAGCAGTGTTTCTTCCACCAATCGGGATTGGACGATGATGCTGTCGTGCTCAAAGAGCATGTCAGCAAGGGGACCTTTTTCCGCGCCGCCACCCAAGGTCGGGCCGATGACATTATTCTCCAGGTGGACATGGCGGCGGAGACCAATCCAATAGTTGTTGAAGATGGCTTCAGCATCTGCTATTCGATTTTCGTTGGCAGCGGCCAACACGTCCGCAAACTGGCGATCCAGGCGGTAGTGATCCCAAGTCAGCAGGTCCACCACGTCCTTGGCTTCTGCTTCGGCGCGGGGTTGTACGTCTATCTGCCAGAGTTTGCCATCGGTCTCAAAACGCCAGGAGATGGCATCGCGCAACTGAAAGGCCACCGCCCGCATCATGGCACTGGGGTCGGTGTCCGCCAATACCTGCACATGCTGACCGACCGCCAGCCGGGTCGTGGCGGCGTAGACGAGAGGTTGGGCCACCGCATAGGACATGCCACGCACGTCGATGACGTTCCGGGCAGAACTTGTGGGTGCGAGAGATATAGCTTGCTGAGTTGGCATGATATGGAGTCCTTGATTGAAGCCTGTCCCCGAATTAGGGAGGAGGCTAAAGGATCAAATAGGAATACTCTTGAGTGGTCTTGTTGGTGCCCAGGGCCGGACTCGAACCGGCACGGCATAAGCCGAGGGATTTTAAGTCCCTTGCGTCTACCGATTTCGCCACCTGGGCAAATAGTAAACTCATTGAAATACAAAATGTTTAAAACTTTATTCCAAGGTGTGACACTTGCCCGCAGACCGTGCTTGTACCCCGCTTATACGCGGGGCAGGCTTCCGATGGTCAAGAAGAGGACAACTGCCCAGGCCGAGGTTAACACAAGCTAACGTGCGCTCGCTACAATGCCCACCCGGCGAACACGGTAAATTTGTTCTCGGGCTCCCTACTCGGGCTGGTTCCAAGACATAAGGGTACCTCATCCAGCGTTCTATGCCTGGCGATTGAGCAGATGGGCTTCATCGCGGGTTACGCTGTGTGGAGGCGATTATTATCTG
>NZ_JAGDVS010000147.1:0-1330 GCF_023255755.1 Acidithiobacillus sp.
AGACGTTGCTGTTCTTTCGCCAGACGGGCCTGCTCAGCCACCACGTCAATGACTCCCGCGAGGGGGACGAGGACGCGCAGATCACCGACCAGTTGCAAGGCGGCGGGCGGCGCTTCTTCTTCGGCGCCCAGCCATTCCAGACTGGCGAGGCGACTGAGAGCGAAGAGCCAGGGAGCATATTGTTGCGCACGCTGGCGGTCGCTGGCATCGCCCCCCTGCAGCAGCAGCGGCAGCGCCTTGTTAGGTGCAATATCCATTTCGCCACGCACCGAGCGGATGGCGCGGATGACCGCAATCAGCCATTCCGCATCGCCATCCGCCTGGACGTCGATACGGGAGAGGTCCGCCACCGGATAAGGGGCGAGGGCAATGCTGTCGCCTGTCTTGCCGATGACCGGGGCTATCCGCTGCCAGAGTTCCTCGGTGAGGAAGGGCATCACCGGGTGCATCAGACGCAGGCCAGCCTCCAATACCCGCAGCAGGGTATTGCGGGTCCCGCACTGCTGCGCTGAGGTAAACGGGCTGTCGCTGCGCAGGATCGGTTTGGTCAGCTCGATATACCAGTCGCAGTAGTCATTCCAGAAAAACTGGTACAGCGCATGGGCGGCGTCGGCAAAGCGATACTGGTCGATGGCGCTGTTAACAGCCGCTTCGCAGCGCTGCAGGCGACCGATAATCCAGCGTTCCGGCGCCAACAGTTCGCGCTCGCCTTCCAGATCGGCCGGATTTTGTATCTGCATCAGGGCAAAACGCGAGGCGTTCCAGAGCTTGTTGCAGAAATTGCGATTTCCCTCCACCCGCTTGAGGTCAAACTTGATGTCCCGGCCCTGGGTGGCCAGTGCCGCGAAGGTGAAGCGCAGGGCGTCGGTGCCGAAGGCGGGAATGCCGTCGGCGAACTCTTTACGGGTGGCCTTTTCGATTTTGGCCGCCATCTGCGGCTGCATGAGGCCCTTGGTACGCTTGGCGACGAGGTCTTCCAGACTGATCCCGTCGATGAGGTCGATGGGGTCGAGGACATTGCCCTTGGACTTGCTCATCTTCTGGCCCTCCGCATCGCGCACCAGACCGTGGACATAGACTTCATGGAAAGGCACGTCGTCCATGAAGCGCAGGCCCATCATGATCATCCGCGCTACCCAGAAGAAAATGATGTCGAAGCCGGTGACCAGCACCGACGACGGCAAAAAGGCCTTCATGTCCGGCGTTTCTTCCGGCCAGCCCATGGTCGAGAACGGCACCATGGCCGAGGAATACCAGGTGTCCAGCACGTCGGCATCGCGGGTCAGCTTCTTGCCGGGGGCGATCCGGTCGGCCTGTGCCTGGGCTTCGG
>NZ_JAGDVS010000147.1:1340-16990 GCF_023255755.1 Acidithiobacillus sp.
TGCCGTAATGGCGGGCGGCTTCTGACTGCGCTTCCTCTTCACGACGGGCGACAAAGATTTTACCGTCGGGACCGTACCAGGCGGGAATCTGGTGCCCCCACCAGAGCTGGCGGGAGATGCACCAGTCCTCGATGCGCTGCATCCAGTCGAAGTAAGTTTTGTTCCAGTTTTCGGGCACGAAGCGGATGCGGCCTTCTTCCACCGCGCGGATGGCGGGTTCGGCCAGCGGTGCGACCTTCACATACCATTGATCAGTCAGGTAAGGCTCGATGACGGCCTGGGAGCGGTCGCCACGGGGCACCATGAGCTGGTGCTCGTCGGTGCGTTCCAACAGATTTTCTGCCTCCAGCAGAGCAAGAATCTGTTTGCGGGCGGCATAACGGTCCAGTCCGCGTAAGGCCTCGGGAATCTCCCCGGCAATGACATTGTCGCCAAAGACTTCGATACTGTCCCGGATGCGGGCATCGGGGGTAAAGACGTTGAGCAGGGCCAGACCGTGCCGCTGTCCCACCTGATAATCGTTGAAATCGTGGGCCGGGGTGATTTTGACGCAGCCCGAGCCGAATTCTGGTTCGACATAAGTGTCCGCGATGATGGGAATCTCGCGGTTCATGATCGGCAGGCGCAGGGTCTTGCCGATGAGGGCAGCGTAGCGCGGATCTTCTGGGTGAACCGCCACCGCCACGTCGCCCAGCAGGGTTTCCGGGCGGGTGGTGGCGACGACGAGGGCGCCACTGCCATCGCTGAGGGGATAGCGGATATGCCAGAGGGAGCCTTGCTCTGCTTCGCTGATGACTTCCAGATCAGAAACAGCGGTGCGCAGGACCGGGTCCCAGTTCACCAGCCGCTTGCCGCGGTAGATCAGACCCTCGTCATGCAGGCGGACAAAGACCTCGGTGACGGCATGGGAAAGCCCGCTGTCCAGGGTAAAACGCTCGCGCGACCAGTCACAGGAGGCCCCCAACCGTCGCATCTGCCGGGTGATATGGCCGCCTGATTCCTGACGCCACTGCCAGACCCGTTCCAGAAAGGCACCGCGGCCCATCGGTTGGCGATGCCCGCATGGTCGGTACCCGGCTGCCAGAGGGTGCGCTCGCCGCGCATCCGGTGGACGCGGGTGAGGATGTCCATCAGGGTATCCTGAAAGGCATGGCCCATGTGCAGGGTGCCGGTAACATTGGGTGGCGGCAGCATGATGCAGTAGGCCGCGCCGTCGCCTGCTGGCTGGAACAGGCCATGGGCTTCCCAGCGCGTGTAGCACTGGGTTTCGATTTCGGCGGGGGCGAAGGGGCGATCCAGAGTGTCAGTCATAATAGGGTGTATTACTCAATTTCCGAGGCGTTGAACTGGTCCAGACCTTGGTGCAGGACACGCTGCAGTATTTCCGGAAGCGCTTTGCGAATATCTCCAGCCAGGCTTTCGCGCAACTTGATGCCCTCCAGCGCGAGGGTTCGCATGATAGTCAGGCTGACCTGCTCTTTCCAGACGGTTTGCAGGTGCTGTGTCACCATATCTTCTATCTCATTGATTATTCTTCGTTCAATCCCCTGGAAAAGCAGATCCTCGAAGTCTTTGAGAAAGTCGAGATCTACGGGAAATGTCGGAACTGCTGGCGCGACGGGATCGCTGGCGAGAGCATGTTCTTTCACTGTCTCCGGCACTTGCAGCGATTCTGGCGTCATTGCATCGGGTTCCAGCCAATGGGGATTGGCTTGAGCATATCCTGTAGAGGACACCGCAGCCTCATAAGTGGCTGTTGCGGCAGCCTCCTCCCATTGCATTGAAAAGCGGGCAGCAGGATCGGCTGAAGCCACCGTTTCTGGGGGGCGCGCTGAAGTATCCTCCCGCATTGCCTCTACCTCGGTCTCTGATGGTGGAATTTCTGCCTCCCGCGCCGCGTCGTCTGTATGCCGCCAAAGTTGTGGAGGCAGCCCCTGACGCAACAGATGGGTGAGCAACAATGGGCCGTCTTCATCGGCGTCCCTTTGCTCTTCAAGAACGGGTTCTTTACGTGTCGTTATGCTTGCCATGGGTATGTCTCCGGTCAGGCTTCCAGGGGATGCACCTGCATGGTGAACCCCGCATTCTTCAATTGTCTGTATCGTTCTCTGGCGAAGCTGCGAGGCTGCTCTGCGACAGGAATGAAGTCGACAAGCCGTTCGCATGCGGGGACAGGTGCCGGCAATTCGTCCAGCCCGCAGAGCACTAATGCCTTACTCTGCGGGGGCCAGACGCCGCCATCATGGATGCGTATTGATTCTCCTGTACCCCGGACATGGGGCACAAAAGCACCAGCCTGGAAAGTCCAAAGGAGATCATCCATGACCTGCCCCGTCTCCATATCCGGGCACAGGATATCTGCTTCTCCCATGACCTGCCAGACTTTAGCAATCACCCGGCACATGCCGCGTTGCCGCTCGTACGGGGTGAGCAGAGTCGGCGGCAGGGTATAAAACGAAGCGATGGGCAAGCTGTGGTCCTCTCAGGCCACCTGCCGCGCCCGTCGCAGCAAATACTCTACTAACAATGGCACCGGGCGGCCCGTCGCACCTTTGTTCTCGCCGCTCTTCCACGCCACCCCGGCGATATCGAGATGCGCCCAATGATAGTTTTCGGTGAAGCGCGAGAGAAAGCAGGCGGCAGTGATGGTCCCTGCTGGCCGGCCTCCGACATTGGAGAGGTCCGCAAAGGGGCTCTTCAATTGCTCCTGGTATTCGTCGAAGAGCGGCAGCTCCCAGGCCCGATCCATATTTTCCTTGCCCGCGGCAATAAGCTCATGGACGAGCCCTTCATGGTTACCGAGCACGGCCGCAGTCTGGTGCCCCAGAGCGATGACGCAGGCGCCGGTAAGGGTGGCAATATCGATCACTGCGTCGGGTTCGAAACGCTCAACATAGGTCAAGGCATCCGCGAGGATCAGCCGTCCCTCGGCATCGGTGTTCACAATCTCCACGCTCAGGCCGTTCATGCTCTTATGGATGTCACCAGGCTTGGTGGCTTGTCCGTCGGGCAGATTCTCTGAAGCGGGCACCACGGTAATAACGTTCAGCGGGAGTTTAAGTTCCGCTGCTGCTTGAATAGCCGCCAAGGCTGAAGCCCCGCCGCACATGTCATATTTCATTTCGTCCATCTTATCGGCGGGCTTCAGCGAGATACCGCCCGCATCAAAGGTGAGCCCCTTACCGACCAGGACGATAGGTGCCTGATCCTCGGCGCCACCCCAATATTCAAGAATGATCAGCCGGGGCGGCTGTCGGGATCCGTTGGCGACGCCGAGGAGCAAATGCATGCCCAGGGCTTCCATGGCATCCGGACCGAGGATGGTGCTTTTGATGCCCAGGCGCTGGGCCATGGCCTCCGCTTGCCCGGCGAGCCAGACAGGGGTACAGACATTTCCCGGCTCGTTGGCCAGATCCTTGGCCCATGCGACAGCCCGTGCCGTTGCATGGGCTTCCGCTGCGGCACGCTGAACTTCTGCCAGTTCGGCAATGTTGCCTTCAGAAACGATGAGTTGCATGGTGCCAAAGGCCCGTTGCGGCTTGTCCGCGGGCTTTTTATGCTGGTCAAAGTGATAATCGACTTCCGCCATCGCTTGAACCAGAATTTTTGCGAGTGCAGATGCGGAACGGCGGACCACAGGGGTATCCAGCAGGTGTAAGCTGACGCGGCTGATGCGGGCATTCTGCAAAGCGTGTGCGGTGGCGAGTGCGGCTTTGCGAAACTGACTATCCTTGACCTTGCCATGGGTACCGAGGCCCAGGACAAGCACTCGTGCAGCGGCAATTTTCGGAACCTGATAGAGCATCTGCGTCTCGCCACAGGCGCCGCTAAAATCTCCGGTATTGATGAGGGCCTGGAGGGCGCCGCCACTGGCCAGATCAATCAGCGTGGCGGCGGGGCTCAGCGTGCCGCCTTCATACACTCCGACGACCACACAGTCATTGTTGTCGGCGGTTGGGTTCTGGCACTGTACGGCTATCTCCACGGCGGTTCTCCTGATAATCTGTAAGCAAGGAATTCGAGATGATGTTAAAGATGGAAAATAAGCCCCAGGGGCACCGGGAATCAAGTCTTGCGAGTAATCCTCAGGGGTTGCCCGCTTGACGCGCATCCGTATGCAGCTCGTGCGGAATATCACGACCTCTTTTCTGCTGACCTGCTTGGTGGTGCTTGCCATCCTGGCTATCGGCCAGATGACCCAATTGTTGAGGCAAGTCGCTTCCGGGCAGTTGCCATTATCGATTGTACTGCAATTGCTGGGTCTGGCAGTACCTACGCTGTTGGTCATGGTATTGCCTCTGGCCTTTTTCTTCGCGGTTTATCTGGTGTTCAGTAACCTCTATCGTTCCAATGAGATGGTGGCCATTCGCAGTACAGGTACCGGGCTGTCAGGACTTCTGCCGTCCGTTGCGGCGGTTGCGGCGGGCGTCTTTTGCCTGGAATTGATTTTGTCTCTTTCCTGGGCGCCTGGCGCGCAGCGCCAGTTACAGTCCGAATCTGTGCGCCTGGCCAATGCCACGGCCGAGGCCATGCTGCAGCCCGGCAGTTTCACGAATTTACCCGGCGGTCGGGTTATTTATGTAGGGCAACCCGTGGGTAAAAACAGTCACCGCTTCCGCGAGATATTTTTGTCCATCGCCCAGGGTGATCAACTGGATTTGGCGACGGCGACTTACGGGGAGATCAAACCCGGTCAGGATGGCGCCCTGACTCTGGTGCTGGTGGATGGCCAACGTTATCTGGGACGGCCGGGGCAAAACGGGTTCAAAGTCCTTTCCTTTGCGCGCTATCGGGTGTTGCTGGGTAGCCCGGTCACTAGCGCCGCCCAGCCGGGTGGCATCAACTGGGGTAGCGCGTCTCTGTCTCAGCTTGCGCGTCACCTGCATGGCACCGAGATGCGCTTCGCAGTAACCGAACTGGAGTGGCGTCTGCTCTGGCCACTGGCGCTGCCTCTATTGGCTTTGCTGGCTATTCCGCTGGCCTACAGTGAGCCTCGGGGTGGTGGACGGGCGGCAGGCATGCTGGTAGGCATACTGTTTTTGCTGGCTATTAATAACATCGTTATTTATGTCAAAGAGCATATGATGAGTGGCAAGATGTCGGTTTTCCCCGGATTATTTTGGGTACTCCTGCTGATTTTGGCGGTGGCCACGTACACTTTTTTTAGACGCAGTCGCGATCTGCCGATTTTACCCGTCTGGCCCGGGCGGGGCGCGTCATGAAACGCGCAGACCGGCTGCTGTTCCGTGGCATGCTGCTCTATAGCAGCCTCGTGTTGGTTATGCTTCTGGCGCTGGTTTACATCGCTCAACTGGTTGCCAAATCCTCCGGACCCGGGCATGGAGCCTGGTCTATGGTGCAGCTGCTTTCCTACGCAGCCCTGCAATTGCCCGACGTAGCTTATGATGTGATTCCACTGGCGTTACTGCTCGGTGCACTGGTCTGGGTGAGTATCCTGAGTGGACATTCTGAGGTGATCGCTTTGCGCATGTCGGGGTGGTCGGTCTGGCGTCTGGAGCAGCCGCTCTTGCTGGTCGGCGTGTTGGGTGCTGGCCTTATGTTTGCTCTGGGAGAATGGGTGATACCGGTCACCGCACCAGCCGCCGAGGCCATGTGGGCTAATACCGGTGAGCCGGGAGCCCGCTTCCATAATATGGGGTCGCAAGGACTATGGTTGCGCTACGGTGCACAGATTATCCAGATTGGCGCGGTGGGAGATGGCGGGAAGATTTTGCAGGATCTGCATATCGCACGGATACGCCAGGGTATGGTGGGAGTGGACGCCATAACAACGGCCAGCGAGGCGGTATTTAAAGAGGGGCACTGGAGCTTGCACAATGTCCAGCTTTTCGAAATTACGCCCGATCAGATACGGGTTACACATGTTGCGGAGATGCCGTGGTCAGTGGCGCTGCACCCGACCACTTTGCGTAGCTTTGCTCATCCGACACGAACCATGACGCTGCCTGCCCTGTGGCAAAGTTATCAGGCTTTGCAGAGCGGCGCGCTGAATATGAACCGTGTTGCCCTCGCCTTCTGGCGCAGGGTGAGTTATCCATGGGTGGGCCTGGTGATGATTTTGTTGGCGGTACCTTTTGTGACGCGCAATCCGCGAGGCGGTGGTCTGGCCGCGCGGGTTATGGCGGGGCTGGTGCTGGGGCTGGGATTTCATTTCCTCACGGAGATGTCGGGATACATCAGTGTCTCAGGTGGGATACCCCCTTTAGCCGCTACTTTCTTACCTATTATGCTCTTTGTGGCTATTGCCGGCCTTTTGCATCGTTTTAACTGAATGCGGTGCTACGCTGGCGGATCAGTTCCTGGTCAAACGCGTTGTCGAGCTCCTGGGAGAGTTTGAGCACTTTGCGGAAGATGGTGGGGTCAGCGTCATCGGCCTGGCTGCGCAGGCGCAGGCGGGCAAGGCCGTCAAAGCTGTGCGCTCGATCCACGGGGTCATTAGCGGCGTTACACTGGTTGCCCTGATAGAGGGCGGTCAACACCTCGGTGGTTAGCGCATCGCTGAGATTGCCTTGCTGTGCGGCCCTCAGCGCCGCATCCGGGGCCATATCCTGCAGGAAAGGATATCCCAAATGCTGGTTGAGAAATTCTACAAGTTCTTGGTAGGTCATGGTGGGCTCCAGAATGAGAGAGAACGGGTCATGCCGTCGTTGAGGGAAGCATCACACGCTTCGGCGACATAGTGCAAATCTAATATTGCAAACCGAGGAGTATGGTCACGCCGTCGGGCAGGCGCAAATCGGCCGTCAGGGCCATACGCAGCATCTGGCCTTTTATGGAGGACCAGCGGTGGTAGAGTGTCGGCCCGGTGGTATTTTCAGTCATGCGTCAGTTTATCCGGCCCAGTGCAGGATGTGATTCCACTGGCCGGCGGTAATGGGCAGGATGGACAGGCGATTCCCTTTTCTAATCAATTGGCTACCAGAAAACTCTGGCATGGCGCGCAGGCTATCCAAAGCAATGTTGTGTGCAAAAGTCTGGCGATAAGCCACATCGACTAGATCCCAGCGGGGTTGGTCAAGGCGCGATGCCGGGTCGTAATATTTGCTCTGCGGGTCGAACTGAGTGGGGTCTGGATGCGCGGTGCTGGTTACTTCGGCGGTCCCGACGATGCCGGGGACGGGCACGCGCGAGTGATAAATGAAGACGCCATCACCTATTTGCATGCTGCGCAGGAAGTTGCGGGCCTGATAATTACGGATGCCGTCCCAGGGTTCTTGTCCGCGCTGCTGCAGGTCCTGCAAGGAGAAGGCGTCCGGCTCGGTCTTCATTAACCAGTAAGCCATGCGGTCAATCCAGCGAAACGGGATGGTCGAGATGCAGGCTCAGCAGCCGACCGATGGCATGTTCCAGAGATTCCCCACTTTGGTTATCCCGCCATGCGCCGTCTTGCGGCGAGAATCGTGCCGGACCGTCACTGCAGGCCAGCCAAATCTGCTGCACCGCTTCCTGACGATTGATGATGATCTGACTGTCATCGGGCAAAAGTAGGGTAAGCACGTTGTCCACAAGATCGCTCTCTACTTCCGGAGCACTTGCTTCTATCTGGTTCAGCAGATCATTGAGCGTATTTTCAACGGTGACGGCGAAGCTTTGTGGGTTCATGGGACTATCCTGGGTCATCGCTCTATAATGAAGCCTGCCGGGCAGCAGGGCAAGCCGACGTCTGCGCGTCGGCTCTGCGGGAGGGCTTTATGGACGCGGATCACGATGCAATATCTTCAGGAAGGATTCCCCGTAAGCCGCCAGTTTGCGCTCGCCAATACCTGGGACGGTGGCCAGCGCTCTCAGGTCGCGCGGGCGGCGTTGCAGCATTTCCATGAGGGTAGCGTCGTGGAAAATCACGTAGGGCGGCACGCCCTGTGCCAGTGCGAGTTCGCGGCGATGCTGGCGCAGGGCTTCCCAGAGGCCAGCGTCCTGGAGCGCGACTTCCGGGCGTTTGTCGCGCTGCTTCGGTGTCGTGCTTTCATGCTGGCGCAGGGTCAGTTTTTCCTCGCCGCGCAGGAGCGGACGACTGCTCGGGCTGAGGCGCAGGCCACCGTGACCCTCGGCATCGACTTCCACTAGCCCACGCAGTAAAAGATGGCGAAAAAGGGCTCGCCAGGCGTTGGCGGAGAGTTCCTTGCCGATGCCGTAGACAGTCAACTGATGATGGCCCCATTGTTGGATGCGTGGGTCTTCGCGGGCCAGGAGCACGTCGACCAGATACTGCACCCCGAAGCGCTGGCCGGTCCGGTGGACGGCGGAGAGGGCCTTTTGGGCAGCAACGGTGGCATCCCAGGTGGCTGGGGGCTGCAGGCAGTTGTCGCAATTGCCACAAGGCTGAGCGAGGATTTCGCCAAAGTAGCCGAGCAGGGTCTGGCGGCGGCAGTCCGTGGTTTCGCAAAGGGCAAGCATGGCGTCCAGTTTGTGCCCTTCCATCTGCTTACGCGGCAGGTCGGCTTCCGATTGCTGAATCATCTGCCGTAGCTGCACTACATCCTGCAGGCCATAGTGCATCCATGCCTCGGCGGGCAGGCCATCGCGCCCGGCACGGCCGGTTTCCTGATAATAGGCCTCAATGCTCTTGGGCAGATTTACATGGCCGACGAACCGGACATTGGGTTTGTCGATGCCCATACCAAAAGCAATGGTGGCGACGATGATCACTCCTTCATCGCGCTGAAAGCGCTGCTGATTGCGGCGCCGTTCGTCGGCGCTCAGGCCGGCATGATAAGGCAAGGCGTCGAGTCCCTCGCTTTGTAGCCATTCGGCAATTTCTTCCACGCGCTTGCGGGACAGGCAGTAAACGATGCCTGCCTCGCTGGCATGGCGGTCACGGATGAAGCGCAGCAAGGCGTTGCGGACGCCCTGGCTGCCGCTTTGGATGTGGTAGCGGATATTGGGACGATCGAAGGATCGGGTAAAGACGGCGGCCTTCTGCAGCGCCAGTCGTTCGATGATTTCTGCGCGGGTTTTCGGGTCGGCAGTGGCTGTCAGGGCGATGCGTGGCACCTGGGGAAAACGCTCATGCAGCACCCGCAGTTGCAGGTATTCGGGACGAAAGTCGTGGCCCCATTGGGATACGCAGTGGGCTTCGTCAATGGCGAAGAGGTTGATAGTGGCCCGTTGCAGCAGGTTAATGGTGCGTTCCTGAAGCAGTCGTTCCGGGGCGATGTAAAGCAGATCAATGGTGCCTTGCAATAACGCGTTCTCAGTGGCGCGCGCTTCCGCGGGACTGGCGCTGGAGTTCAGGGCAGCGGCAGCGACCCCAGCCTGGCGCAGGGCGTTGACCTGATCTTCCATGAGGGCGATCAGCGGCGATACCACTACACCTGTTCCTGCTAGGGCGATGGCGGGAATCTGATAGCACAAGGACTTGCCGCCCCCCGTAGGCATGAGCACCAGCGCATCTCTGGCAGCCATAAGGGTCTGGATCACCTCTTCTTGCGGCGCCCGGAAGGCATCATAGCCGAAGATGTGGCGGAGTATTTCTAATGGCTGCTGTGTGCTGAGGATCGGCATGGTGACTCAGGATAGCGGCAAAGGCTGTCTGGACCAAATCAGGTGATCAGTCGTCCTTCCTGCCCATCTGGGCCGGCGAGTGCGCCGGTAGCAATAATCAGGCTGCCATAGACCCAGATCAGCATCGCCATTATCAGAGCCACGGAAATGATTAAAAATAGTACGCCGAACACGAGTTTCATGAGAGCCGGTGTGGCCAGAAATTTCAGCAAAAACCCGATGAGGCCAAGGAAGAGCCCGACGGGGATAGCGGCAATGACCAGCGCGAGCATCATGATCAGCGTGATTACGTAAGGGAAAAAGAGCCAAGCCAGACGATTGCTAAAAACATGTAGCGCACTTTTTAGCGCCGATTTGGGTGTTGCACCATAAGCGGCATAGAGCATAAACACATATCCGAAAAAAGTGCCGGTCAGGGTGGACACCAGCATTCCAATCCAGAAATCGGGTCGGGTGAAAGTGTCAGGTGGCAGGGGATGCCCAGGTGTCACTGATAGCCCGGAAAAAGCCATAAGTATCGAGGCAAGGGCCGCAGGTAGCAGGGACAGTGCCCAGGCCTCAGCCCGTCTAATTCCCCACAACAAGTCTCCCGTGGCCCAGTCCTGCCCGGCGATGGCCTTGGCTAGCAGGTGGTAGAAGCCAATGCTGATGACATATATCCAAAGATACATGGGGAGGCGCCACAGGTCGGAATTGCCTGGGCTGATAGCACCGAGAATGCCATCGGCAATGAATCCGATCATGAGGAGGATCATAAAAATAATGATGGTTCCGGCGAGGGACTTGAACTGCTGTCGCAACAGTTGCCAGCCACCGATAATGGCACTGCGATAGCTGGGTTGGCCGGGGACGAGGGGGGCGTCGGGCATGGCTGAGTCTCCTGGTGGGGCTTCTTCACAAGCTGCGCAGTGGGAGTGGCTCACAGTGTAGGTGAAAACTCTGACCATGCGCAGTCGATGTGTACTGTTTTTTAGCCGTTACCCGGTTGTGCAAACATCGGGCAGGATGTCTGATAAATCACGGGTTCTATACCATCAATACGCGCGGCACTGAGTTGGCGGCCCCAGACACAGCCGCTGTCCAGTGCCAGCATACGCGGTTGCACCAGCAAACCTTGGGTGGCCCAGTGGCCGCAGATGATGGCGCCAGAGGTCTGCCTTTCAAAAAACCGCTGGTGCCAGGGTGCAAACTCGTGGGCAGTGTCCTTGGGCGGCGTGTTGGGCCAGCTAAAAAAGCCCTTGGCGGTCACATAGCGGGCGCGGGTGAACACGGCGACCCGGAAGCGTTGCGCATCTTCTTCGTTGCGACAATCCTGCCAGCGGTTGGGTGCCGGGGCTGCCCAGAGGGATTTCATAAAACGTCGCCAGTGACGATCGTGCAGCGCATCCTCGACGGCGTCAGCATGTCCGCGCGCCGTGGCCATATCCCAGTCAGGATGGATGGCGGCGTGGACCATGGTCCAGCCCAGTTGCAGATCAGTATGCAGCAACGGGTTACTGCGCAACCACTCCATCCATTCGTCTGTCTGGGGGTCGGCTAGCAAGGGGGCGAGGGTGTCACTTTTTTTTGCCGGGGTGACGCCCGCCCAGCGTGCGAGTGCGTACAAATCATGATTGCCGAGGACGATCTGCACGCGGCCGCGCCAGGTGTAAAGCTGGTTGATGACAGCGTGGCTGTCCGGCCCCCGATTGACGAGGTCGCCCGCCAGCCAGAGCCGATCTGTTTGCGGTGCAAAGCCAATTTGCTCCAACAGAGCACTAAAGGGCGCATAGCAACCTTGCAGGTCGCCCATGGCGTAGATGGCGGTCATATTTTAGAGTGTGACGACCTGGTCAGAGAGCTTCATCTGGCGAACCAGGGTTTTCATGCTCGCTACTTTGATACCGGGAATTAAGGTCCGATTTTCAGCTGCATGCAGCCATTCGAGACCGGTCACATGAATTTCGGCACCCAACTCCTGAACCTCTGCGATGAGGTCGTGGTGGACACGCTGCCTCTCCCCCAGATATTCCGAGTGTAACGCTAGTGATGCGGCTTCTTCGGCAAGAAATATACTGACCCCAATGCCGTCGGCGAGGGCGGCCGCTGTCATGCGCAGGCCTTGGAGAACGGGGTTGCCGCGGGCGTCCGGATGGGATTTGATGAGGATGGTCCAGTGCATGGTCTTTACGCTCTTTGCTATCTATGGTTCTTCAAAAGCTTGCAGGCCGACGTCCCGCTTTCGTTGCGGTTTCGACGCCAGCGTTTATGAGTTTAGCATAAAAATGCCCCGGGGGAGATTTTGTTTGCACGGTTCCTTTGGCCGCTTGACCCTTGTCGTAGTCACCGATATAAATCGGTCTTGGAGATATCCAATGGAGAACAACGATGCGACTATGGCTGCGGAGCGTGTTGTTTATGGCGTGGTGTATGGCCCGGGTATTCGCTAGCCTACCTATGGTAGGCCAAATGGGAATGCCATTTGAGTGATACAGCGGCTATAGCGATTACCGCGTCACGCCAGCTACCCACCCGCTGGCCGACGACGCTTACGGCGATCGCTGTGCTGGTTTTTCTGCTTGCACCTTTTGCGGCACTGGTTTTTGCGACGGACTGGCACGATTTCCAGTTCGCTCCCGGTGATCTCGACGCCATCCGGGTTTCCCTGTTTTATAGCGGTCTGGCGCTCATGCTGGTGGTGCTGGCGGGGACGCCACTCGCCTGGTGGCTGGCGCATTATCATTACCGCGGCAAGTGGCTGGTGGACGCGTTGCTGTTGCTACCGCTGCTGACGCCGCCCCTGGCCATGGGCATTTTGCTGAGTTCCCTCTACGGACCTTATTCACCGGTGGGTGGTTTGTTCAGTCAGGCGGGGCTCTATTTGACGAATACTGCACCAGCCTTTGTGCTGGCACAGATCTACGGGGCCATGCCCTACTATGTTCTGGCGGCGCGAGCGGCCTTCGAGGGGGTACCCGAGGAGCTGGAGCAGATCAGCCGTACTCTGGGACGCAACCGCTGGCAGACCTTTTGGTGGGTGACGCTGCCTCTGGCGCGTCTGGGGCTGACGGCCGGGGTGGCACTGGCCTGGGTGCGCGCCATGGGGGAGTTCGGCATCGTGCTCATCGTGGCGTATTTCCCGCAGGGAATTCCGGTCAAACTTTGGGTCAATCTGCAGGATATGGGGCTGAGTGCGGTTTACCCCCTGCTCTGGGTTTTCTTCCTGGTCGCGGTGCCTTTACCTTTGTGGCTGGGGTTGCGCTCGCGCCGACAGGGAATGTTCTGATGGTGCAGTGCTAAAACCTATGGAAATTCGTTATCTGTTGGAAAAGCCGGTCACGCTGGATATTCAGATGCAAGTGCGGGATTTCACCGTCCTGCTCGGTCTTTCCGGAGAGGGCAAGACTATGCTGCTCAAGGCCATCGCCGGTTTGATTCCGGCGCATGGGCATCCTTTCGGTGGCCTTGCTGCCGAGCGGCGTCCTATCGGCTATTTGCCTCAGGGCTATGCGCTTTTCCCGCACCTGCGGGCTTGGGAAAACGTCGCCTTTCCGCTGCCCAGGGGCGCAGGCCGCCGCGCGCAGGCTATGGATTTGCTAACGCGCGTGGGGCTTGTCGATCTGGCAGAGCGTTATCCGGCGGCCCTCTCCGGCGGGCAACGTCAGCGGGTGGCGCTCGCCCGCGCTCTGGCCCGGCGTCCTGAGCTGCTGCTGCTGGACGAGCCTACCTCGGCGCTGGACATGGCCACCCGCGACGAGATTCTGGACGAACTCATCCGTGAGGTCCACGACTTTGGGGTGCCGGTGCTGGCGGTGAGTCATGATCCGCACCTGGCGATGCTCGCAGATCACATGGCGGTGTTGCTGGATGGGCGTATTGCGCAAGAAGGGCCTCCCCGTGCGGTGTTTGCGCGACCCGCCACTATGGGAGTAGCGCGTTTGCTGGGGTTTCGTAATTTCCTGGCGGGGCGCATTGAGGAAATAGAGGGAGCCGGAATGGTAGTGGCAGGAGCAGGAGCCGACTGGCGTTTACGTACCGGCTTGCAGCACGGCATGCATGCGGGTATGGCGGTGACTGTGGCCATTCGTTCCGAGGATCTCGTGCCGGGCGACGCTCTGGGCGTCTCAGCGCCGAATGCCCTGAAATTGAAGATCGTGAGCCTCCGGGAGGAGGGTGTTGCCTTGCGTGTCAGAATGGAAGGAGCTTTATCCTTGGATATGCTGTTACCACGCTTGCAGTGCGAAGGCAGGTCTCTGGTGCTAGGCACAGAGCTGTGGGTGCAAGTGGCACCAGAGTATGTCCACGTGATGGCAGGGTAACGTAGGCTACGCGTCCCCATTTTCGTAGTGCCTGGTGGTTTTTTGCAATCCATTGATATTGACAGGGTTGAGCGTTAGCGCCAGAATACGCCACTTAATTTCCCGCAGACGCGGGATCGTAGATATGGAGAGTAAAAGTTGGCCAATACAGCTCAGGCGCGCAAGCGCGTATTACAAAATGAAAAGCGGCGCTTGCACAACGCCAGTCTGCGCTCGCGCTTGCGCACCTATGTGAAGGGTGTGCTGAAGGCCGTACACCTTGGTGACCAGGAACAGGCACGCAGCGCGTTGCGCGCCGCGGAATCGGTCATCGACAAGACCGTTGGCAAGGGTGTGGCACACCGCAACATGGCGGCCCGCACCAAGAGCCGACTCTCGGCCCGCGTCAAAGCGATGGGTAACGTCGCTCAGTAAAGGCAGGTAGGCGCATCCCGCAGTCCAAGCGGGATACCGCGCAGAAGAGGCGATCCGGTTGTGTGGATCGCCTCTTTGCTTTTATGTGTGGCGAACGCGCTTATCAGGTTTTGCCGAGCATCTCCCGCAGGCGGGCGAAAGCGGCAGTGGGATCCATTTCTTCTTCGGGGTTCTGGTCGCCCTGCCAGTCCAGGTGCTCTTTAGGGATCTCCCGGAGGAAACGGGAAGGTTCCGGATGGACGTCCTGGCCGTAGCGGCGGCGTTTGCGACAGAGACTCAGAGTCAGGCGGAAGCGGGCGCGGGTCATGCCCACGTAGAAGAGGCGGCGTTCTTCTTCAATCTGCTCCGGGGTTTCGCTGTTGCGGTGGGGCAGCAGTTCTTCTTCGGCACCGACCAGAAACACCTGCGGGAATTCCAGCCCTTTAGCAGCGTGCAGGGTGGACAGGCGCAGCACATCGCGGTCGTCGTCCTCCTCGCGCTCCAGCACGTTGAAGAGCATGAGGCGATTGAGGATCTCCGCGAGGGTTTGCGGGCCTTCGTCCTGGTCCTGCAGGCGCTGCATCCAGTTCAGGAGCTCCTGAATATTCTCCCAGCGGCGCCCCACATCTTTTTCGTCGCCTTCACTCTGTAGATACTGCAGATAGCCGATTTCCTCGGGCAGGCTTTGCAGGGCTGGGATCAGTTCGGCTTTGTCTACCTCACCAGCCTTGAGATTCACCCAGCCGGCGAAGCTACGCAGGGCTGTGCGCGCCTTTTCAGGCAACTCCAGCGCGTCTTCCCAAAGCGCGGCGAACAGCGAGAGATTTCGCTCTTTGGCGAAGGCGCCCAAGCGTTCCAGGGTGCTGCTGCCGATGCCCCGACGGGGCGTGTTGACTGCCCGCAGGAAAGCGGGATCATCGTCGGGGTTGACCAGGAGCCGCAGGTAGGACAGAAAATCCTTGATTTCACTGCGTTCAAAGAAGGAGAGCCCGCCGGATATCTGGTATGGAATCCGGGCATTGCGCAGCGCCGCTTCAAAGGGGCGGGCCTGATGGTTGCTGCGGTACAGAATGGCGTAATCGCGGTATTCACCCTGCCGCTGAAAGCGGTCGCGGAGAATGGCATTGACCACTTGCTCCGCCTCGTCGGCCTCGTTGGCGCAGCGCAGGGCGCGGATACTGTGGCCATCGCCCAGCGTGCTCCACAAGCGCTTTTCAAAGAGGTGGGGATTTTGCGCAATGACCGCATTGGCGGCCTGGAGAATGCGGCCGGTGGAACGGTAGTTCTGCTCCAGTTTAACGACTTTGAGGTTGGGGAAATCCTGCGCCAGCCGATGCAGGTTGTCGGCAGCCGCACCCCGCCAGGAGTAGATGCTCTGGTCGTCGTCGCCGACCGCCGTCAGGTTGTGACGGGTGCCCAGCAGACTCTGCACCAGAC
>NZ_JAGDVS010000051.1 GCF_023255755.1 Acidithiobacillus sp.
ACAGGTGCTGGACTGTGCGCACGGCGCTAATTACAAAGTGGCGCCGATGATTTTCGGGGAGTTGGGCGCCACCCTGGACTTGCTGGGGGCGGAGCCCAACGGCATCAATATCAACGATCAGGTGGGCTCCACCCATCCCGAAGCACTGCGTGCCGCAGTGCTTCGCACCGGCGCAGATATGGGCATTGCCTTTGATGGTGACGGTGATCGCCTGCTCTTGGTGGACGATCAGGGTGAATTACTCGACGGTGATGAAATTCTCTGGTTGCTGGCACGGGATATGTGTCAGCACGGCGAGCTCTCTGGTGTGGTCGGTACGGTCATGACTAATCTCGCTCTGGAACAGGCACTGGCTGGCTGCGGTGTGCCCATGTTGCGCGCGCCAGTGGGTGACCGTTATGTGCTGGAGGCCATGCGTCGCCATGGTTATCCGCTGGGTGGCGAATCATCGGGGCACATAATTACACCCGCGAACACTACCGGCGATGGCATCCTTGCCGCGCTGCGGATATTGGCTATCCTGCGCCGCGCTGGTGCGGCGCTGGCAGTGTTGCGTGAAGGCTACCGTCCTTTTCCTCAGGTGTTGAAGAGCGTGCGCATGGCAGGTGCGCACAGTTTGCTCGACCAGCCATTAGCGCATCAACTCATTGCGGAGGCGGAGGATCGTCTGGGAGGAACCGGACGCTTACTGGTACGGCCATCCGGTACGGAGCCCGTATTACGGATCATGGTAGAGGCGGCCTCTGCCGACGTGGCGGCCGACGTGGCGGCGATGCTGACCACAGAGTTGGTCAAGCTGGCCCTTACCCACACGGTCCCGGGACCGCTAAATTGACCATTCGAGACTGAATCTTTACACTGGCCGCTACATTAGATAATCATGACCGTGCCGTCGGCAACCCCCAGGGGACGATGAGGTCGTCGTGGACATTGATCATAAGGAAGAATTGCCGTGCGTCCCACAATGGTAGCAGGAAACTGGAAGATGAATGGTTTGAGTGCGGATGCAGTGCATCTTACTCAAGCCATTCTCCATGCCGGACTGGAGCCGATGCGCCCTGAGGTGGTGATCTTCCCGCCTTTTACCCTGCTCCACGCAGTGTCTCAGGAGGCTAAAAGCAGCGCCTTGCGCTGGGGTGGGCAAAACCTCTTCTGGGAGGCCAGCGGCGCCTATACGGGAGAAATATCCGGGGCCATGCTCCGTGATATGGGATGCCGTTATGTGCTGATCGGACATTCAGAGCGGCGGCAGATTTTTGCGGAGAGCGATGCGCAGATCGCCCAGAAGGTCAAAGTGGCACTGTTGTCAGGCCTTATCCCAGTGGTTTGTGTAGGTGAAACAGAGGCGGAGCGTGCGCAAGGCACCACGGAGGCGGTATTGCGCCGTCAGGTCGAAGCCGTTCTGCCGCTGTTAAATCTCGAGGCGAGCCAATCCAATATGATCATTGCTTATGAACCCGTTTGGGCCATTGGCACCGGTCTGAGTGCCAGCCCTGAACAGGCACAGGCGGTACATGCTTTCATCCGTGGGTTGGTAGCCGCTTATTCGGCGCATCTTGCCAAACGCCTGTTACTGCTTTACGGCGGAAGCGTAAAAGGTAACAATGCAGCCGCACTTTTTGACCAGGCAGACATTGACGGTGGATTGGTCGGTGGTGCTTCCTTGCAGGCGGGTGAGTTTATCCAAATTTGTCGTGCTGCCGAGTCGGCAGGACGAGGAGGCTGAGTCGATGTACACGGCGTTGCTGGTATTCCAGGTCATCATTTGTATCGTGCTGGTGGGGCTTATTCTGATTCAGAAAGGGCAAGGTGCCGATATTGGCGCGGTCTTCGGGGGTGGTGGTTCGCAGACGGTTTTTGGTGCGCGTGGCGCAGGTAATTTCCTGAGCCATACTACCGCCGTGATTGGCGCCGTATTTTTTCTGAACAGTCTTGGGTTGGCCTATCTTTCCGACCACTCCAGCAGCAGTACGGTTTCTGGTATCACTTTGCCTAGCAAAGTGCCAGTGACCACAGCGGTACCTGTAGCGCCAGTCGTCGCTGCTCCGATGCAGTCGGCAGCAACGACAGCGGGGCCGGTGGCCGGTGCGGTTTCTTCTGCTTCTGCAGGAAAACCCCCCGTCAAGCCTTGACGTGGTTGGCGTGTCATGAGAGAGTTTTAAACGTTAAGCCGAAGTGGTGAAATTGGTAGACACACCGTCTTGAGGGGGCGGCGGCGCAAGCTATACCGGTTCGAGTCCGGTCTTCGGCACCAAATTGCAGCCCATAGGGCTGTTTTTTTGTCTCCGGTTTCATGTGCGACTCTGATTTTCATATAAAAAAATAATTTATAGGTGGCTTTGGATGAGGTTTTCCGGGGCCTGTATTGGGTGGAGGGGGTTGGGGATGTTGAACCACTATTTGCCAGTGCTCATATTTCTGCTCGTTGCATTGGTGGTTGGCGTAGTCCCGCTGCTGATGGGGTCTTCGCTGGGGCCAAGCAAGCCGGACAGCGAAAAACTCTCACCCTATGAATGCGGGTTCGAGGCTTTTGAGGACGCGCGCGTGAAATTCGACGTACGCTACTATCTTGTGGCTATCCTCTTCATTCTCTTTGATCTGGAGATTGCGTTCCTCTTTCCCTGGGCGGTAGTCTTCGATCAGATCGGGATGGTGGGTTTCCTCGCCATGATGATTTTCCTTGCCATTCTGGTCGTTGGCTTCATTTATGAATGGAAGAAGGGGGCGCTGGAATGGGAATAGAAGGTATCCTCGAAAAAGGCTTCGTCACCACGAGTATTGATACCGTGGTGAATTGGAGCCGTACCGGTTCTCTCTGGCCCATGACCTTCGGTCTCGCCTGCTGTGCGGTGGAGATGATGCACGCTGGCGCCGCGCGCTACGATCTGGATCGCTTCGGCATTGTCTTCCGTCCCAGTCCGCGCCAGTCCGACGTGATGATCGTGGCGGGGACGCTGGTCAACAAGATGGCGCCAGCCTTGCGCAAGGTCTATGACCAAATGCCGGAACCCCGCTGGGTAGTCTCCATGGGTTCCTGTGCCAACGGCGGCGGCTATTATCATTATTCCTACAGCATCGTGCGGGGCTGTGACCGCATCGTGCCCGTGGATATTTATGTGCCGGGTTGCCCGCCTACTGCCGAGGCCTTGCTTTTCGGCCTGATTCAGTTACAGAAAAAAATCCGTCGCACCAATACCATTGCCAGGTGAGCCATGACTGACGCACTCGAAAATTTGCGCCAGTATCTGGGCGCAGCACTGGGGGAGACACTGCGCAACGCGCGGATGGATCGCGGTGAGTTGACCGTGGAGTTGTCCCGTGAGGGTTTTTTAGCGGCGTGTCTCCGGCTTCGGGATGACGCGGACTGCGCCTTTGATTTGTTGGTGGACGTCTGCGGCGTGGACTATGTCGACTACGGCGATGGACTCTGGGAGGGTCCGCGCTTTGCCGTGGTCTATCATCTGCTCTCCCTGAAACATCGCCAGCGCTTGCGGGTGCGTATTTTTGCCGATGACGATCTGCCGATTGTGCCATCCGTAGTGGATATCTGGGCGGCGGCCAACTGGTTTGAGCGTGAGGCTTTTGATCTTTACGGGATTCTCTTTGACGGTCACCCGGACTTGCGGCGTATCCTCACGGACTATGGCTTTGTAGGTTATCCCTTCCGTAAGGATTTCCCCCTGGTTGGTACGGTGGAAATGCGCTACGACGCGGATCAGGGCCGGGTGGTCTACGAGCCGACGCGTACTGAGGAGCGCGTGGTGGTGCCGCGTATCATCCGCGAGGAAGAGGAGGGTCGCTACAATGCCCGAAATTAACAATTTCACCATGAATTTCGGGCCGCAGCATCCGTCTGCCCATGGCGTGCTGCGTCTGGTGCTGGAGCTCGATGGTGAGGTGATCGAGCGCGCCGATCCCCATATCGGTTTGCTGCACAGGGCCACAGAGAAGCTTGCGGAAAACAAGACCTATCTGCAGAACTTGCCTTATATGGACCGTCTCGATTATGTGTCGATGCTGTGCAACGAACATGCGTACTGCCTGGCGGTGGAAAAACTGCTCGGTGTCGAAGTGCCTGTCCGCGCGCAATATATCCGCACCCTGTTCGACGAGATTACCCGCGTTCTCAATCATCTGCTCTGGCTGGGTGCCTATGCGCTGGATGTCGGTGCGATGAGTGTCTTTCTCTACTGCTTCCGCGAGCGGGAAGACCTCATGGATGTCTATGAAGCCGTGTCCGGTGCGCGCATGCATGCCGCCTACTATCGCCCGGGTGGTGTCTACCGTGATTTGCCGGCACAGATGCCCCTGTATCAGCCGTCTCCTTACCGGAACGCTAAGCGTTTGACGGAACTCAATGGCAACCGCCAGGGCAGCATGCTGGATTTTATTGAAGACTTTACCCGCCGTTTTCCCACCTATGTGGATGAGTATGAAACCCTGCTGACGGATAATCGTATCTGGAAGCAGCGCACCGTGGGTATCGGCGTGGTGGGACCGGAGCGGGCCATTCAACTGGGCTTCACCGGTCCTATGCTGCGGGCTTCCGGGGTGGCCTGGGATCTGCGGCGTACGCAACCCTACGCGGCTTATGCGGAACTGGATTTTGACATTCCGGTGGGTAAAACCGGGGATTGTTATGATCGTTATCTGGTTCGTGTGGCCGAGATGCGGCAGAGCAACCAGATTATTGCCCAGTGTGTGGACTGGCTGCGCAAGAACCCCGGCCCGGTGATTACCGATGATTTCAAAGTAGCCACGCCGCCCCGCGAAGAGATGAAAACCAGCATGGAAGCGCTGATTCATCACTTCAAGCTCTTCTCCGAGGGCATGGCGGTCCCCGCGGGCGAAGTCTATGCCGCGGTGGAGGCCCCCAAGGGGGAATTCGGCATTTACATGATTTCCGATGGTGCCAACAAGCCCTACCGGATGAAAATCCGGGCACCCGGATTCCCGCATCTTGCCGCCATGGATGAGATGGCGCGGGGACACATGATCGCGGACGTGGTGGCTATTTTGTCTACCATGGACATTGTTTTCGGCGAGATCGACAGGTAAGCCATGTTATCGGAAAAGTCTCTGGCAGAAATTGCCCGTGAACGGGCCAAATATCCGGCGGATCAGGCACGTTCCGCCCTGTTGGCGGCGCTGCGCATTGCCCAGGAGGAGCAGGGTTATCTGAGTGATGCGGTGATGGAGTATGTCGCCGATCTGCTCGGCATCCCGGCGATTCAGGTCTATGAGGTGGCTACCTTTTACAGTATGTACGACCTCCAGCCGGTGGGTCGGCACAAGCTCTGCGTTTGTGGTAGCGTATCCTGCTTTCTGAACGGCTCTGACGCGATACTTCAGCACCTCAGTGAGCGTCTGGGGGTGGGCCTTGGTGAGACGACCGCAGACGGTCTCTTTACCCTGCAGGAAGTGGAGTGTTTGGGTGCCTGTAAAGACGCACCGATGCTGCAGGTCGGTGATCACTATTACGGGAATTTGACTCCGGAGAGTCTGGATGCCTTGCTGGCGGAATTACGTGGGGGGGCCGACGATGTTCGTTAATGGTGTTACGCTGCAGAATCGTGGTTTGCCCGACTCCCACCGTCTTTCCGTATATGCCGGGACCGGGGGCTATGGCGCTCTGCGCAAAGTGCTGCTGGACCCCATGGCGCCAGATCAGATCATCAGCGAGATAAAAAAATCTGCTCTGCGTGGCCGGGGTGGCGCTGGTTTCCCTACCGGGCTGAAGTGGAGTTTTATGCCCAAGGGGGTGACGGGTACCAAGTATCTGCTTTGCAATGCCGACGAGGGTGAGCCCGGTACCTGCAAGGACCGGGACATCATGCGCTATGAACCCCATCGTCTGATTGAGGGCATGATTATCGGTGCCTACGCCATGGGGGCCAGTGCCGGATACATTTTCATCCGCGGCGAATTTGTGGAACCGATCCATATTGTGGAAGGGGCGCTGGAAGAGGCTTACGCGAAGGGTTATCTCGGACAGAACATTCTCGGCACCGATTTCTCCTTTGATCTGTATGTATATCGGGGCGCGGGTGCCTACATCTGCGGTGAGGAAACGGCGCTGATGGAGGCGTTGGAGGGGAAGAAGGGGCAGCCGCGCTTCAAACCGCCATTCCCGGCCAGTTACGGCTTATACGGACGGCCTACCACCATCAATAATGTGGAAACCTTCGCCTCAGTCCCGGACATCATCACCAAGGGCGGTGACTGGTTCCTGAATTTGGGCAAGCCCAATAACGGCGGCACCAAAATTTTCTCGGTGACGGGTCATGTGCAGAAGCCGGGTAACTATGAAGTGCCCATGGGCTTGCCCTTTAAGGACTTGTTGGCGATGGCAGGCGGGCTGCGACCGGGTCGCCAGTTAAAGGCGGTCATTCCCGGGGGAACCAGCACGGCCATGGTGGCGGGTGCCGCCATGATGGATGTGACCATGGACTATGACTCCATCTCCAAAGCCGGTTCGGCGCTGGGCGCGGGTTCGGTGATTATCATAGATAACAGTGTTTGCATTGTGAAAACGGTGGAGCGTATTGCCCGCTTTTACATGCATGAATCCTGCGGCCAGTGTACGCCCTGCCGGGAAGGCATGGGCTGGCTGTGGCGGGTGATGCATCGCCTCGAAAACGGTCAGGGCCGAGAAGAGGACTTACAACTGCTGCTGGATGTGGGTTCGCGCATTGAGGGCCGCACTATCTGTGCCCTGGCCGATGGCGGCGTGGCTCCGGTGGTCAGCTCTATCCGCCTGTTCCGCGAAGAATATGAATACCACATTCAGCATAAGCGTTGCCTGATCAGCATGGGAGTTGCCTGATGCCGCACATCGAAATCGACGGGCAGGCCATTGAGGTGGCACCAGGGACCACCATTATGGAGGCCGCCGAGTCTTTGGGGATTTATATCCCGTTTTTCTGCTATCACCCGAAATTGTCGGTCGCGGCCAATTGCCGCATGTGTTTGGTGGATGTAGAAAAAGCTCCCAAGCCATTGCCGGCCTGTGCGACGCCCGTTGCCGATGGCATGAAGGTTGCGACCGCTTCGCGCAAGGCGAAGATGGCACAGCAGGGGGTGCTGGAGTTTCTGCTTATCAACCATCCTTTGGACTGCCCCATCTGTGATCAGGGTGGTGAATGTCCCTTGCAGGACATCACCATGGGCTTTGCTAACCCGCACAGCCACTACACGGAAGAGAAACGGGTCGTGGAGGACAAGAATATCGGGCCACTTATCGCTACGGAAATGACCCGCTGCATCCAGTGTACCCGCTGCGTGCGCTTCGGCCAGGAGATCGGCGGGATCATGGAGCTCGGGGCGACAGGGCGTGGCGAGCATATGGCCATTGGTACCTATGTCGCCAAGGCAGTGCAGTCAGAATTATCCGGCAACATGATTGACCTCTGCCCGGTGGGCGCGCTGACCAGTAAACCTTTCCGCTATAAGGCGCGTTCCTGGGAGTTGAAGCATACACCGGGACTCTGCCCGCATTGTTCGACGGGCTGTAATACCGATGTGCAGAGTCTGGGCCGTGAAGTGTTGCGGGTACTGCCACGTGCCAATCAGGCGGTGAATGAAGACTGGATTTGTGACAAGGGACGTTACGCCTATACCGGCCTGCAAGCCGAGGATCGCGTGACGCAGCCCTTGCTGCGTGTCGATGGAGTGTGGTGTGAGGCCTCGTGGGCGGAAGCGCTGGATGCCGCTTTGTCAGGACTGGAGCAGATGATCGCCCGGCATGGTGCGGGACGACTGGCCGGTCTGATTTCGGCCCAGTCCAGCAACGAAGAGCTCTTGCTTTTCCAGGCCCTGTTGCGCGGTCTGGGCAGCCCGCATGTGGACCATCGTCTGCGTCAGCAGGATTTCCGTGCGGATGCCGCGATGCCGACCTATCCGGCTCTGAACATGGCGTTGGAAGATCTGGAGCGCGAACCCGTTGTGCTGCTTTGCCACGCCTTTCCGCGGCAACAGCAGCCGCTGACCAACCATCGTCTGCGTAAGTCCGTGTTGCAGGGCGGTAAAGTGATTGCCATCGATAGCCTGCGTCGGGATTTCAACTATCCCGTAACCCAACTGGTGGCGGATGCAGGTGCTGATCTGGCCCTCTATGAGGCGCTCTGCAGCCAGTTGTCCGGTCATGCTGAGAAGGCGGACGCAGTGCCCTTGGCGCATGTCGCGAGCGACTTGCTCGCGGCAGACAACCCGCTGATTCTCATCGGTAGTGCTTTGCTGCACCACCCGCAGGCGGCGGCGATGATTGCACAGATTGAGACGCTTGCCGAGTTGGCGGGCGGGCGGGTGGGCTGGCTGGCGCAAGAGGCCAATAGCGCCGGGGCCTGGCTGAGTGGCTGTGTACCCCACCGTTTGCCAGGGGGGCATACGGCGCCTGCGCCGGGGCTGCCCGCCGATGCGCTTTGGGATGCGGATATGCGGGGTTTCGTACTCCTAGGCACAGAGCCGGGTGTGGACGCGATGCGCGGCGCAGCGGCGTTGGCGGCCTTGCAAAAAGCGGAGTTCGTGCTGAGCATCACGCAGTTTGCCGGCGAAGCGAAACAGTATGCTGACGTGATTCTGCCCATGGCGGCTTTTGCCGAGGGCTCCGGATCGTTCGTTAATAATGAAGGGCGCCTGCAATCCTTTCGGGCAGCGGTAAAAATGCCGGGCGAGGCGCGTCCCGCCTGGAAGATACTGCGCGTGCTCGGTGACGGTCTTAAGCTGTCTGGATTCCAGTTTAATGAACTGAGTGAAGTAACCGCCGCTTGGCAGCACGCAATCGGGGACTATGCGCTGGATGTGCCGCCTTTCCATGCTTTTCCCACTTTGGAGCCGGTCCCTGAGCCCATGTCTGCCGATGGGTTATGCCGTCTGGGTGACTGGTCCATCTATCAGGGCGATCCACTGGTGCGGCGTGCCGCGCCCCTCGCCCAGCCCGCCGTGGCGAAAATGCATCCAGATCAGGCCAAGGCGCTGGCCCTGCGCGGGGACTCCGTCGAAATCAGCAGTCACTGTGGCAAGATCTCGCTGCCTCTGGTACTGGATGTGCGGATTCCGATGGGTACTGTCTGGGTGCCGGCGGGGTATAACGAAACTGCCGCATTAGGCGCCACATACGCAACCTGCGCGGTGACCATGGCGACACTGCCTGCCGTTGCGGCCAGTGCTTAGGAGGCAGAGCCATGCATGATTTGCAGAATACGGCGTGGTGGGCGATCCTTTGGTCGTTGATCAAGATCATCATTGTGGTGGTGCCGCTACTATTGGGCGTGGCCTATCTGACCTTGGCCGAGCGTAAGGTGATCGGTTATATACAGGTACGTCTGGGTCCTAATCGGGTGGGCTTCAGGGGTTCGTTGCAGCCGATTGCGGATGCGATCAAGCTGATGTTCAAGGAAGTGATCGTTCCTACCAACGCCAATCGCTTTCTGTTTTTGGCGGCACCCGTGCTGGCTTTTGTGCCGGCATTGCTGGTCTGGGCGGCCATTCCTTTTGGTCCGGATGTGGCCATCTCCAATATGAACGGTGGCCTGCTCTACGTGCTGGCTATTGCCGGTCTGGGTGTATACGGCATCATTGTCGCGGGCTGGGCGTCCAATTCCAAATACGCCTTTCTGGGGGCCATGCGTGCGGCAGCGCAGTTGGTGGCTTATGAAATCGCCATGGGTTTTGCCTTGGTGGGGGTACTGATGCTGGCCCAGACCCTGAATTTGACTAAAATCGTTGAAGCCCAGGCAGGCGGCGGTTTCTGGTCCTGGTACTGGCTGCCACTGTTCCCTTTCTTTCTGGTGTACTTTATTTCCGGCATAGCGGAAACCAACCGCGCCCCTTTTGACGTAGCGGAAGGCGAATCAGAAATTGTGGCGGGCTTCCATGTGGAATATTCCGGGATGGCCTTTGCACTGTTCTTCCTGGCTGAATATGCCAACATGATTTTCGTTTCCCTGCTGACGACGGTGCTCTTTCTCGGTGGCTGGTATGCGCCGATCAATACACCATTGCTCACCTGGATACCCGGAATAGTCTGGTTATTGCTGAAAACGGCTTTCCTGCTGTATGTGTTTTTGTGGATTCGCGCCACTTTTCCCCGTTATCGCTATGACCAGATCATGCGTTTGGGCTGGAAAGTGTTTATCCCGGTGACGATCGCCTGGATTGTCGTAATCGGCGTTGCTCTGGAAACGCCCTTGCGTGCCATTTTGCGCTGAGGAGAACAATATGCAATTTCGCCCCAAGCAATGGTTCAACACCTTTTTCCTGACCGAGATGCTGCGCGGCATGCAGCTTACCGGTCGTTATTTCTTTGCGCGAAAAATTACCGTGCAATACCCCGAAGAGCAGACGCCGCAATCGCCGCGTTTCCGCGGCCTGCACGCCTTGCGCCGCTACGAGAATGGCGAGGAACGCTGCATTGCCTGCAAGCTCTGTGAAGCCGTGTGTCCGGCGTTGGCTATTACCATCGAAAGCGACGTCCGTAGCGATGGTACACGGCGGACGACGCGCTATGACATTGATCTCAGCAAGTGCATTTTTTGCGGACTTTGTGAAGAGTCCTGTCCGGTGGACTCCATCGTTGAAAGCCGGGTGCTGTCTTATCATGGCGAAACTCGCGGCGACCTGATATATACCAAAGACATGCTGCTGGCCAACGGCGATCGCCTGGAAGCGGAGCTGGCTGCCGATCGCGATGTTGATCGCGCCTATCGCTGACGGAGAACGGATGCCATGCTGCCAGTAACCACGATTCTGTTTTATATTTTCTCCGCCATACTGCTGGGTTCGGCAACCCTCGTGGTAACGGCGCGTAATCCGGTGTACGCGACCTTGTATCTGGTGCTGGCATTTTTTAATGCGGCCGCCCTGTTCATCCTGCTGGGAGCAGAATTCCTGGGGCTGGTCCTGATCCTGGTTTATGTGGGCGCGGTGATGGTGCTTTTCCTCTTTGTGGTGATGATGCTGGATATCAACCTGGCGCGTCTCAAAGAAGGCTTTCTCGGCTATCTGCCACTAGGTCTGGCCATTGCTATCCTCGGTGTGCTGGAACTGGTGGTTGTTTTCTGGACTTCTCCGCTGGGTCATATTCCCGCACCCGCAGCCATACCGGCCAATGCCGATAATACGCGGGCACTGGGGGTTCTTCTTTATACCCAATACCTGTACCCATTTGAAATTGCCGCGGTTATTCTGCTGGTGGCGATTATTGCCGCCATCGCCCTGACCTTGCGGCGCCGGAGCGGTACCAAAACCCAGAATATTGGTGCACAGATGGCCGTGCGCGCCAAAGATCGGGTGCATCTGGTGGATTTGCGGGAGCCTAAATCATGAGTGCTGGACAACCAACCCTGGCGGCCTACCTGATCCTTGGAGCGATACTCTTTTCCATCGGCGTGGTCGGCATTTTCCTCAACCGCAAGAATGTCATCATTCTGCTGATGGCCATTGAATTGTTGCTGCTGGCGGTGAATATCAACCTAGTCGCATTTTCCCGTTATCTGGGTAATCTCGACGGACAGGTGTTTGTGTTTTTTATTCTTACCGTGGCGGCTGCCGAAGCGGCGATTGGTCTGGCGATACTGGTCGCCTATTTCCGCAATCGTCATAGCATCGATGTAGATGATATCGACGAGTTGAGGGGTTGATATGTGGGTTTTTGACTGGTTAAACGCCTTTCCCCCTCTTGCCGTGTATCTGACCATTCCGTTGGCGCCGCTGGTGGGTGCCCTGGTGGCCGGTTTCTGGGGCTGGAAGCTCCGGGAGCAGGCGCATTGGGCGCCTATCATCGGGGTGGCTATTGCCTTCTATCTGTCTTTAGCGGTGCTCTGGCAGGCCAGTCACGGCATCACCTTTTACGGGAATGTCTATACCTGGGCGGTATTAGGGCATCTGCCGGTATCTGTCGGTTTTGATATCGACAGCCTGACGGTACTAATGCTGGTCATTGTGACCTTTGTATCCCTGTGTGTGCATCTTTATACCATCGGTTATATGCATGGTGATCCGGGTTACGCGCGTTTCTTCAGTTATATTGCCTTGTTCACGTTCAGCATGATTATGCTGGTGATGAGCAATAATTTTCTCCAGCTCTTTTTTGGTTGGGAAGCGGTGGGTCTGGTTTCCTACCTGCTCATCGGTTTCTGGTTCCAGCGGGAAAGTGCCAATGTCGCGGCACTTAAGGCATTCATCGTCAACCGCGTCGGCGATTTCGGCTTTTTAGTCGGTATTGCCGCAGTGTATCACTATTTTGGCAGTCTGGATTACCGCACGGTATTCGCGGCTATACCCCATCTGGTGGGGCAGACGGTAGAAATCATTCCGGGTCATCCCTGGAGCGTACTGACCTGGATAGCTTTGCTCCTGTTCATTGGCGCCATGGGTAAATCGGCGCAGGTGCCTTTGCATGTCTGGCTGCCGGAATCCATGGAGGGCCCGACCCCTATTTCCGCCCTGATCCATGCGGCGACCATGGTCACTGCGGGTATTTTTATGGTCGCGCGGATGTCACCGATTTATGAAGAGTCAGCGATGGCCCTTACCGTGGTGCTGATCATCGGTGCGGTGACTGCGCTCTTTATGGGACTCATCGGTCTGGTGCAGAACGACATCAAGCGCATCATTGCTTACTCGACCCTTTCCCAGTTGGGTTACATGACCGCGGCGCTGGGCGCTTCCGCTTTTTCCGCGGCAATTTTCCATCTGATGACCCACGCCTTCTTTAAGTCATTGTTATTCCTGGCAGCAGGTTCGGTGATTCATGCGATGGCTAACGAGCAGGATATCCGCAAAATGGGCGGACTGCGCAAGGCCATGCCCATCACCTATATCACCTTCCTGATCGGTAGCTTGGCGTTATCGGGCATGCCACCCTTCGCCGGTTTCTTCAGTAAGGACCTCATTATTGAAGCCGTAGGGCTCTCGACCCTGCCCGGCGCCGGCTGGGCAGAGTTCATGCTGGTGGCAGGCGCCTTCGTCACGGCACTCTATACCTTCCGAATGTTCTTTCTGGTCTTTCATGGTACCCCCCGTATGGATGCCCACACCCATGCGCATCTGCACGAATCACCCAGGGTGATTACCGTGCCCCTGATTGCCCTGAGCATTCCGGCGGCCTATGCAGGCTGGGCCTATATCGGTCCTGTCGGTCTTGGGCACTTCCTTGATTCTTCCCTGGTGATCGCCCCGCCATGGAATACAGTCGGAGAGATCAGCGCGCATTGGCAGGGTGCCGGAGCGTTCCTGCTGCACGGTGTACTGGCTTGGCCGTTCTGGCTGGCACTTGCTGGAATCGTTGTTGCTGCCTGGTTCTACTGGCTGCACCAGGGTCTGCCAGTGATGCTGACCCGTGTCCTCAGTCCTTTTATCTGGGTGCTGGAGAGCAAATACGGTTTTGACGCTTTCAACCGGACGGTTCTGGTGCGTGGTGTCTTGCAACTTGGCCGTTTGTTCTGGCATGTGGGCGATGAGCGTCTCATCGACGGTATCATGGTCAATGGTACTGCCCGTGAGATCGGTAAAGCGGCATTGTCGTGGCGGCGTGTCCAGACGGGTTATATTTACCACTATGCTTTCGCAATGATTATCGGGTTGATTCTGCTCATGACTTATTTTGCGGTCTGGAGAGGATAGGGTATGACGCATTCATCCCTCCTCAGTTATGCCATCTGGGTGCCGATCATCGGTGGTCTGCTGGTCCTCGCGGTGGGTGATCGCCGTGCCGAGGCTGCGCGCTGGCTGGCGCTGGTGGTGTCTCTGGCCGCCTTCGCCGTGACCATTCCACTTTTCACCGGGTTTGATACGCATACGGCGGCGATGCAGTTCAGCGAGCGGGTCGCCTGGATTCCTTCCCTGAATATTTTTTATCACCTGGGTATCGACGGAATTTCCCTATGGTTTATTTTGCTCACCAGTTTCCTGACGGTGCTGGTGGTCATCAGTTCCTGGCGGAATGTGCAGGAGCGGGTGGCGCAGTTCATGGCGGCCTTCCTGATCATGGAAGGCATGATGATTGGTGTCTTCTGTGCGTTGGATGCCGTCCTGTTTTACGTGTTTTGGGAAGCCATGCTCATCCCCATGTTCCTGATTATCGGGGTATGGGGTGGTCCGCGACGGGTCTACGCGACCATTAAGTTCTTTCTGTATACCTTTCTGGGGTCGGTGCTGATGCTGGTGGCGCTGCTCTACCTGTACTTCCACAGTGGTGACAGCTTCAGTTTGCTGGTGTTTCAGAAAACCCCTCTGGGGATGACCGCGCAGATCCTCATCTTCCTGGCCTTTTTCCTCGCCTTCGCGGTGAAAATCCCCATGTGGCCGGTGCATACCTGGTTGCCCGACGCCCATGTAGAGGCGCCGACAGGGGGATCCGTCATTCTTGCGGCGGTGATGCTCAAGATGGGTGCCTACGGCTTCCTGCGTCTGAGCCTGCCCATTGTGCCTGATGCCAGTCATAAGCTGGCCTGGCTGATGATTCTCTTGTCCCTCATCGCGATCATTTATGTCGCGCTGGTGGCCATTGTGCAGGAGGACATGAAGAAGCTGATTGCGTATTCCTCCGTCGCCCACATGGGTTTCGTGACCCTGGGCTTTTTCGTGTTCGATAGTGTGGCGATTGAGGGCAGTATTATCCAGATGTTGTCGCATGGTTTTATCAGTGCGGCCATGTTCCTTTGTGTTGGGGTGCTCTATGACCGGATGCATACCCGCAATATAAAAGCCTATGGTGGTGTGGCCAATGTCATGCCGATTTTTGCGGCGCTGATGATGCTCTTTGCCATGGGTAATGTCGGCCTGCCGGGCACCTCCGGCTTTGTCGGCGAATTTATGGTGGTGCTCGGGACCTATCAGGTGAGCCCCTGGGCGGCGATTCTGGCGGCCACTGGCTTGATTACCGGCGCCAGTTATACCCTCTGGCTCTTCAAGCGGGCGATTTTTGGCGGCGTTACCCATCCCGAGGTGGCCGGGCTGAAAGACCTTGATGGTCGGGAGATGTTTGTACTGGGTACCCTGGCGGTCTTTACCTTGCTATTGGGGCTCTGGCCAGCGCCCTTCCTCAATATCGTGCATAGCTCGGTACAGCACCTGGTGACTCAGGTGTCTCTCTCCAAAATTCCGGCGTAAAGGACTTTGCCTATGAATTCATTCCTTATGCACTGGACTTTCGCCATACCGGAAATCTGGGTACTGACGATGGCCTGCGTTGTTTTGCTGACGGACTTGTTCTGGGGCGATCGTCTGCGTGATCTTGCGGCAGTACTGACGGTGCTGACCCTGATCGGTGCCGCCGTGCTGACCATTTTTGAGATGGGGCAGAGCGGTACAGCCTTTGCCGGTCTCTTCGTTCTCGATCCCTTCACCAACGTCGCGGAGTTGTTCAGCTATCTCGCTGTATTGATGGTGGTGCTCTATTCCAGGCGCTACCTCGTGGATCGTGGCATTTATCGGGGCGAAGTGTTCGTGCTGCTGCTCTTTGCCTTGCTGGGCATCATGGTGATGGTCTCGGGCGGCAGCCTGCTCAGCATATATCTCGGGCTGGAACTGCTGGCGCTGAGCCAGTACGCCCTGGTTGCCTTCTATCGCGACAGTGTGGTGGCGACGGAAGCCGGGTTGAAGTATTTCGTCCTCGGCGCCCTGGCCTCTGGAATGCTGCTCTACGGCATGTCGCTTCTCTATGGCCTGACGGGGACCCTGGATATGCGGGATATTGCCGGCGCGTTGGTGAATGTGACTGCGAGTAACCTGGTACTGGTCTTTGCCATCGTGTTTATTGTTGCTGGTATTGCCTTCAAACTGGGCGCGGCGCCTTTTCATATGTGGTTACCCGATGTCTATCAAGGCGCGCCCACGGTGGTGACAACCTTCCTCGCCTCGGCACCAAAAATCGGCGCCTTCGCCCTGATCATCCGTCTACTGGTAGACGGTGGCTACGGAATGCTGGAATCCTGGCAGCAGGTTTTTGTCGCGCTGAGCCTGGTGTCTCTGGTGGTCGGTAATGTGATCGCTATTGCCCAGCAGAATATTAAGCGGATGCTGGCGTATTCCACCGTCGGTCACGTCGGATTCCTGTCGCTGGGCATTGTCGCAGGCACCGAGGCAGGACTGGCCAGTGCGTTTTTCTATACCGTGGTCTATGTGCTGATGTCCCTGGCCGGTTTTGGCATGATTATGCTGCTCAGCCGGGCGGGTTTTGAGGCGGAACGCATTGATGACTTCAAGGGCCTGGCGCAGCGCAAGCCCTGGTATGCCTTCCTGATGCTGATCATCATGTTCTCCATGGCGGGTGTGCCGCCGACGGTGGGTTTTTATGCCAAATTGGCGGTGTTTCAGGCCGTGATTGCCGCCGGCTATGTCTGGCTTGCGGTGATCGGCGTACTGCTGGCGGTGATCGGGGCATTTTATTATCTGCGCGTGGTCAAAGTGATGTACTTTGACAAAGCGGATGCCGAGACGGGGATTATCGTGCGTGATGACTTGGCCAGTACCGCATTAAGCATTAACAGTCTGGCGCTGTTGGTGCTCGGCATCCTGCCGGGGCCGCTGATGGCCTTTTGCTTCTACGCCATGCAGGGAGTGATCTGATGAGTATGCAAGACTGGGCGCTAGCCTATATCGCACTGGCTTTTATCGCGGCTAATCTGCCGTGGCTGAGTAATCGTCTGTTCTTTTTCCGTGCCGCAGCCGGTGACAAAGCGTTGCAGTGGTATCTGCTTGAGTGGCTGGTAATGTATCTCATCGTTGGCGTCATCGGTATGGGTATGGAGCGTAGTCTGGATGGTCAGATCCACGATCAGGGTTGGGAGTTTTATGTGGTTGCCCTGTGCATGTTCGCCGTTTTTGCCATCCCGGGCTTTATCTGGCGCTTTAATGTACTGCCGATATTGCGCAGATCTTGACGTATAGCCCGCTAGTCGGTACATTTGTGGGCTGCAGGCGCGTAGCTCAGGGGGAGAGCGCTACCTTGACACGGTAGAGGTCG
>NZ_JAGDVS010000013.1 GCF_023255755.1 Acidithiobacillus sp.
AACCCCCACGGCCGTAACCGCTGGAACCTAAATCCAGTGCGTCTACCAATTCCGCCACTCTCGCATTCGCGCTATCTTATGCGGAATGCCGTTTGTGGACAATGACCGGGGTGCAAAGATGGCCAAGTTACAGCAACAATCCCGTTTGCGGCGTTTGTTGGCAGTGGAGTCGGCGCGAATCATGGCTGATGAGGGCGTGGCGGACTTTCGGGTGGCCAAGGAAAAGGCGGCGCGACGCCTGGGCGCTGGCGGCGACGCCCAGCAGGGCTGGCCGAGTAATGCGGAGATCGAAGAAGAGCTCCAGTCACGCCTGCAGCTTTTTCATGGTGAGGCGCATAGTGCGGAGTTGCGTCAGCTCCGCGAACAGGCAGTGCAAGCTATGCACTGGCTCGCGGAGTTTCAGCCGCGCTTGACCGGACCGGTATTGAGCGGAACCGCGACGCGCCACGTGGCCATCACGCTCCATCTTTTTGCCGATACGCCGGAGAGCGTGATCTTTTTTCTGATGGATCAGCGGGTCGTTTATGAAGAAGTCTGGCAGCGACTCCATTATGGGGATGCGCCGGCCCGCGACTATCCTTCCTTAAAGTTGAATTATGCTGGTGCAGACTTACGTCTGATCCTTTTTGATCTGGACGAGGATCGGCGCAGTCCCGCATCACCTGTGGATGGTAAGCCCTTGCGGCGGGCGACACTGGCGCAATTGCAGAAACTGCTGGCGGAGCCGATGTCGAATTCCATCTGAAGCGGGTTACTCCTGACCGGTTGGCAGTATAACGTCTTCGCGGTTGCGGGGGCGCAGGTGCTGCCAGCTCACCAGCACCAGGGCGATGAAAATACCTGCCATGCCGATGCCTTCCCAGTCGCCGGGGCGCTCGCCCAATTGCAGCCAGGCCGCAATCACGCCGATCAGTGGTACCGCCAGGGTGCCCATACCGGCAATGCCCGATGGGAGTTTCTGCAAAGCATACGCCCAGAGAAAATAGGCGATGGCGGTGCCGGGGATAGCATTATAGAGCAGAGCGCCGACAAACAGTGGCGTCCAGTGGACCTCCAGCGGGTCGATCAATAGGGCGAGCAGGACGAGACCAAACCCGCCAAAGACGGTCTGCCAAAGGGTGCCGTTGAAGAGATCCAGGCCCGGTGGCGCATAGCGTTTTTGCCAGAGGGCAGATGCGGCCCACAGAATCCCTGAGAGCAGGGCAAGCAGGCTGCCTATCCAATTTCCGCTAAAGTTCCAGGGACGAAGGATGGCTACCATACCGAGCAAAGCCAAAGCCAGAGCGGGCCACTGCAGGCCATGCAGGCGTTCGCCCAGAACAGGCCAGGCGAAGACAATAAGCCAGATAGGCATCATGTAGACGAGGATCGCTGTTTTGCCCGCCCCACCATATTCCAGCGCCCACAGAGCAAGACCGACGAAGCCGGTGGTCTGCAGCAAGCCAAAAGGAATGATGTAACGCGCAGAGGGCATGGCCAGTGGTCGCTTCATCCACAGCACCAGTGGGATGAGCACAAGTACACTCACCCAGACCCGCAAGGCGGCGAACAACAGGGGCGGGCAATCTGCAATGGCGACTTTCATGACCACCCAGTTATAACCCCAGATCAGGGAGAGCAACGCAAGGGCGGCGAGGGGCAAAAGTGCTACCGGTCCCTGCGGTTTTCTGGTCATGGGCACGGCTCCGGATCGGCAGAAAATATGAGGCACATCTGTATGGAAAAACCAGAACAGGTGTGTTCCCGCCCAGGTGCGTGCCAAAGGAAGGGGTTCACCACCCTGATATAAAAAAGGTATTAGGGGTGTGGCTTGGCGCGATCGTACTGTACGGGCCAGGTGAGGTCTACGCCCAGTTCCTGTGCTGCATGCAGGGGCCAGTAGGGATTGCGCAGCAGTTCACGCGCCAAAGCCACGGCATCAGCCTGCTCGGTAACAAGGATGTGTTCCGCCTGTATGGCCTCGGTGATGAGGCCGACGGCGACGGTGGGTATGCCCACCTTCTGCCGGATAGCGCTGGCGAAGGGCGTCTGGAAGCCGGGACCGGCGGGAATGATCGCATCCGGCGTCATGCCACCGCTGCTGCAGTCGATGACGTCAACACCACGGTCCTTCAGTGCTTTTGAGAGGACGACAGACTGCTCCAGGTCCCAGCCACCGGGTACCCAGTCGGTGGCGGAAATTCTTACCCAGAGGGGCAGATCTTCGGGCCAGACCGCGCGCACGGCAGCTGCGATTTCCAGCGACAGGCGCATGCGGTTTTCCAGGCTGCCGCCGTAGTTGTCGGTCCGCTGGTTGCTGATGGGAGAAAGAAAGCTGTGCAGCAGATAGCCGTGGGCCATGTGCAGTTCCAGGACCTCGAATCCCGCCGTCAGCGCGCGCCGGGCCGCGGCCACAAAGTCCTTGCGCACTTTCTCTAGGTCCTGAGCGTCCATGGCGTGGGGCGGAGTGTGGCTGTGGCTGAAGGGTAGGGCGCTGGGTCCCAGAGGCTCCCAGCCGCCCTCGGCACCGGGCGCAATGGGGTTGCCACCGAGGAAGGGCGGCCGGGTG
>NZ_JAGDVS010000041.1 GCF_023255755.1 Acidithiobacillus sp.
ATCTGGGTAGTCAGCAATTGAAAGAATTCATAGGTCAATTCTTTAATCAATGGGTCGAGGAATTTCAAAGTACTCAGCGTAACTTGGGGTTGGAGTCGTGATAAAGCCTGCGTTAATAATTAGACACTTAATATTCACAGGTCCCACTCGGACGCCTGCCGCACTGTTTTTTGAAAAAGGGCTGAATGTACTCTATGGAGCATCAGAAACAGGCAAGTCGTTTGCACTTGAGGCAATTGATTACATGCTGGGCGGGAAAGAGCTTCGAGATATACCAGAGCGCGTAGGGTATGACAGAGCCCTTCTGGGGATTGATGTTACGACCGGAGGGAGCTTTACTCTTGTGAGGAGTACAAGCGGCGGGCAGTTTCTGGTATTTGATGGCCTGCATCAAACGCCGCCAGGTGATGAAAGCAAGGGTGTTGTTTTGATATCCAAGCATAATAAGGATAACAAGGAAAATATATCAACTTTTCTGCTAGGCAAAATAGGTCTTCAGGATAGTCGTCTGAAGTCAAATGCGCGCGGAGAAACCAAAAGCCTCAGTTTCAGAAATCTCTGTCATTTGTGCTTAGTTGATGAGCAAGATATACAGAAACAAGGATCGCCTATAGAGGGCGGGCAAGCAACGCAGAAAACAACAGAGTATTCTCTTTTTAAAGTGCTTTTAACAGGAGTCGATGACAAGGCATTGGTATCTACACAGCAGGATCAATCGGTTTCACAATCGAAGGCTGCAAAGATCGAAGTCATTGATGAATTACTTGCCGAGCTGAAGGCGCGACTTGATGAAGAAACGCCAGATGCAAATGAACTAAAAGAACAGTGTGAACGTTTAGAGAAAACGATAATTGACCTTCAAGCAGCTTTAAATACAACAGAAGAGCAATACCAAGAGCTAACTGCCCGGCGAGTTGATCTGAGAAAGCGCCTGTACAACGGCAGTGAGCGACGTGTTGAGATTGATGAATTGAAAGCAAGATTTTTGTTGCTTGATGAGCATTACAGGTCCGACCTTGCTCGCCTTGAGGGAATCAGGGAGGCTGGCTCGCTTGTAAACTCTCTCGATAAGTCCGATTGCCCGTTGTGTGGAGCCTTACCAGAGCACCAACATTCTGATGATGAGTGCGATGGAAATCTATCAACAGTTGTTGCTGCTGCCGATGCGGAGAGCGAGAAGATAGTTCGGTTAAGGTTAGAGCTAGAAAGTACGATACGACAGCTTGATGCAGAAGCCACCAGCTTTGACCGCTTGCTACCGAAAATAAAAGCGGAGATCGCTGGTCTTGAGGATCAGATACGTAATTTAACGCCTAATCTTTCCGAGCATCGATCAGGTTATACAGATTTACTAGACCTCAGAGCTCAGGTTCGAGATGCTTTGAGAGTATGGGAGCATATATCAGAATTGACCATTCGCAAGGAAATGGTGGAGAAGGAAGACATATCAGAAGCTCCTACGGAACAGGCCGCAACTGGTCTGTCTTCTTCTACGACTGATGTGTTTGCCCAGAAGGTGGAGGCAATACTGAAGTCCTGGAATTTCCCGGATTCAGATCGGGTTTTTTTTGATGAGAAAAATCGTGATCTTGTTATTTCGGGGAAAAGACGTGGCGCAAGAGGAAAGGGAATGAGATCGATCACGCATGCTGCGTTTAGTGTCGGACTCCTGGAGTTCTGCAAAGAGAATGAATTGGCTCACCCAGGCTTCCTTGTTTTGGATTCCCCATTACTGGCCTATCGAGAACCAGAGAGTAAGGATGATGACTTGTCTGACACTGACGTCCAAGATAAATTCTATGCTCATTTAGCACAATTTGATGATCGTCAGATTCTTGTCATAGAGAACGTTGATCCGCCAGATGAAATTCGCTCTAGGCCAACAAGTATAATGTTTAGCAAGAGCCTTGAACAAGGGCGTTACGGATTCTTTCCCGTATGATCGGGTGACTCATAATTCGCTTATCGCGATCAGGTGAGACCATTTTCCATGCTCTTGCTTGGGCGCTGCAGGAAACAGTGAGTTTATAGTCGTATCATCATGCATGATGTAAAACAGCGTGCAAAAGTGAGCAGGAATCCGGGGGAAACAGCGTCCAAAATTGACCACCCCTGGTTGTGCCACACTCCGTCGTTTAGGCGGAGGTCATCCTGGAGTGCTTTGCATGGAAACCATCGGCAAGATTCGCCGTCGACATCACGTGGGCGGGGAGAGCATTAGCGCTATCGCCCGTTCTTTAAATCTCTCGCCTTAAACCGACGCATAGTCGAAGGATGACAAGGCATCCATGAGAATGGCGGCGGATCCAACGCCCCACGAAAACGAGGTACATCAACCAATCGTAAGCAATGGGATGGAAAAACAAAACTAAGCCGCCTCACCCTCTGTTGTTGGGTAATTGAGGCGCCATTCAACGTCTTCGGTAAAATCCATCGGCATCACAATTGGCTCTTCATCTTTGTGGACATTATTCCAATGCGTCAAATCAAGAGTCAGTTGAAAAGCATCACCAACCATCTGCTCTCGTCTCTGCTGAAATGACTTATGAGCAATATGTCTTGGTGCTGCATCAATATCCGTCCACAAGGTTAGCTGCTGGCCCCCCTGCCATGTTGTAACAGCCAAATTAACACGATAAGGGCGTCCTGTTGATTCATCGTGACGAACTTCTTCCCTAGCTGCGCTTGAGAATTGCCCAGCTAGGAGTTCTAGAGGAGTTTTGGGGAGAGGCAATTTCCATCCTAGGTTAGCCGCATATTGTGCAACATCATGCATATCAACAGAATCCTTTCCTGTTTCTTCTCTATATTGCTTAATTAGACGTTGCATCTTTTGAGATTTTGTTGTCATGAAATATGCCCTCTTAAAAATTCCCGACAGGAGCGACATTTCCCCATCCGTCAACTACCGCGCTAGGAAAAATAATCTCCCTCATCTTCACTAAATGATTATTAAATCTATCATATCGACCTATTCTATTCCTTAATTGTCCAGCCACCAATCCTGGATGAACTCTCAATGTGGCTGCCAGACCCAAAATATCCCTCTCAGAAAATACCGGGGCCTTCCTTGCTATGAAGCTATCCATTGTTTTTTGGGGAACGCAAAAATCGGCAGCGGCTTGATTTGCTATACGCTCTTCTTCAATGACGCTATCTCCAATTCCTGCTCGTGACCCTTCAAGCTCCGAATCAATCGCAATTACTGATTTACCATGTTCTTGAAGAGCATGCTCTAACTCATGACGCAAAACAAACCAAAAATTATCAATGCGGTCAAAACGCATGGACATTCCAATAACCGGGGATTTTTCATCCAACCAGAAGCACACACCATCAATTTTTGCTGAAGAAAGAGATTCAACGATAACAAATCTAATTCCGCATTCAGCCAAAACTCTAGGAACCTTTCTTGCCTCTTCTGCGGATAAGGTAAGTGGTTTCAATAATTCAATAGCGTGCAGGATTGATGATTTTGAACATTGGCCAACAAACATTTCACTGGAGATTTGCTTTACTCGATAAAGCCATGCTAACTGAGTGGGAGTTGCGCTATCAGAAACAACAGTTCTTTTTGCCGCATGAGGTAGTATCTCAACCTGATCAATAGATTCAACACCAAAAAATTTAGCAATTGAGTGTTCAACACTTGGCATGTCCCTAACGTCTTCTGTTTCAATCCAGCGGCGCTTGATCATTTCGGCCACTGGTAACCCTGAAAAAAGATGTGCGCGCGTGGCTCTCTTGGGATTTGGCCTCGCCACCAATCTCGCTTTAGCAAGATCATATTGTTTTTGCAAGGATAAAAATTTATCCGCTTCAATACCAAATACTTCCTCAAGAGCAATGGCAATTTCTGGTGTAACTGATTTCTTGCCACTAACTAGCTTGCTAATGCCAGTCTCTTCTATGTCTATGACAGCCGCCAACACACGATTGCTCCATCCTCTCTCCATCAAAAGAGCCTTGATGAGCTGACCAGGTATTCTATATTCTTCAGCATTTTCGTCCATAGTTTCGATTGTATGCCAACTTGCACAAAATCGCAAACCGGTCTTGCCCCGAATCCCGCGATTGATGTCGAAGGTTGCTCTCCTGAGTGTCGCGCGATGGGTGTGCTGGGATGGTTTTCCCATGGGATACGTTTTTGCTTGGCGGGTCTTCGGTAGTTGGGTAGTTTCTCGCCCTGTTGCTGGGGTCATGCAGCCACAAATGCGGAGTGCAGGCGCAGATCTACCGCGCCGGGGGCGTTCAATGGGACGGTGGGCGGTACCAAGGAGCGTTCATGGGGCCGGTTCGTGGAGCGTGGCGTAACCGCAGCACCATCTGCCGAAGCAGATTCCAGATTCCGCCCCTCTACCGTCAACTTGCGCACATCTATCCGTTCGATGCCCACGATTCTACCATGAATAAGTCGGATATTTAAGGGCTTTGTTAATAACCGCCCCCACCCTTGCGGGGGGCGATCAGGCTAATGCGGGATTTTTCCAGTTCCGCGACCAGCTACACGCTGCAAGGTAATTTGCAAGCCGACGACACCTGTCCGAGCGATAAGCATCCTGGCGGCAAGGCCAGTAGCGGACCGGAAGACAAAGTCCCTTTCGTCGCTGCGACCTCTTAAGCAAGCCCAATCATAATGCTATACCCATTTTCAAAAGGGCATTTCTCACAGCCGCCTCACAAGGCACTTGTTCATCGCTCGCCGGGGCATGTACGAATGCTTCGGCTCTATCTGAACCCGGACAGGTATTCACCAACTTTTGTACCACCCCTCGAACATAGCGTATATCGTGCAGTATCTTCCTTAGCCATGTAATAAATACTTTTTGGTTAGAAAATGAGCACACTACTCCTTTGAATGACTCCTCTGTATCTATTACCGTTTCTCGACCGTTTTTTTCTGCTTTCTTTTTTCGCGGTCTGCGCTGTATTTCGAGGATGTATATTGGCTTGTCACCGACAACCATCCGTGCGACGAGAACGCCTCGGAGTACTCGGTTACCTAAGTCATGGTAAGGCCAGTTCCTGGTGGTTGTCGGGAGTTCTTCTGCGTTTTCAGCAAGGTCATTTTTATCGAATGCTCGCAAAGAGACGAGTTCTGGTTCATCGTTAGAGCAGAATCCGCCTTCAAAGGTGAACCATTCTACTGTACTAATTATGTCTTTATGCCTTTTTTTAAGATATAGCATTGCGTCCCACATATCCCGTAAAGTGCCATGCGATTCCATGATAGTTCTTGCATAAATGGAAGCATAGCCAACCCCCTTTCCTGTGCCGTGGTGTTCGCCACCTGAAAATCTGCCCGGCGTATCATTATTGCCTGAATGGCCGCCGGATGACTTAGTATGGCTACGCCTTGCATCGACGACGAGTCGTGGACTTCCCATTACGATAAAATCAGGCTCTTCTATTTCGATTGATGCGGAACCATGATCAGGTTCCTCATCGTCCGTCAAATCAAAAATTTCGGGTAATTTCGTGAGTATGCGAGCGGGTGCTCCACGCCATGCGTTTGATGACTCATTGTCAACGATGGTGCCATCAGTTTTATTGGTGTTTTCGCGGTCACGATGAATCGGAACTCCACCTGGGTCGCTGCTGCCCAGTATTTGCAAGCCCAAGAATGTCTGTCCGTGATTGATCCAATGGCCATTCACCTTGATTTTGGCAGGCCCCTGAAACCAAGGTGCTATCTTGATAAATGCGTATGTATTATCTTCGTTGAATGCGGCTTCGACTTGGGCGTAGATGCTTTTTGCAAATCGCTGCGTGTAGGAATCATAGAGAGCGTGCGCAAGGAATACAACATCGCCGTTGCGCATCCTTTTTTTGAGTTTGACGGGCCAATGACCTGGCAGTACTGGTTGATCAAAAGGGGCGAAAAAGTGGTTGACAACGCCATCCCACGGGTAGGTGGCTAGTACACGACGCACATCTTCTGATCGACCATAGATTCTGGTGAGAAACTCAAGGCATGGAATTAAAAGGTTTTTACCGTTTTCCAGCGTAAAATCGATGAGCCAGTTTTTGTCATGGGAGAATCGGAGAGGGTAGTCATTTTGATTTATAGGATTGGCATAGCCATTTTGATGGTTTTGTGACGGCGAAACGATGTGCCAACTACCACCAGAAAAATCGGTAACGAACGATTCTTCTTGCAAAATGATTTCTGATTGGCAGCGTCCATTATTCCAAATGGACCCGATGCGCAAAAGGCCAAGATGGTTTAGGGCGATAGGAAAACGTAAAAATTTACCTGGGGTGTTGCGTTCATCTAATTCGCGGAAGAACACCTCAACCAGTGGTACCGATTGTGCTCGGTGGTTTTTGGAGAGCCCCCCATACCACCAAACCATGAGATCGCGATTGTTCGTCTTGATCAATGAGAGTTCGCGAGCGCGGCCATGTACTTTGCGGCGGGTGATGGGATCCACCATGGATTTGCCCTTTTGTGGAGCAGGTTAGAATAGATGCGCGTTTGTAGCACTAATTGCTGGAATGTAGCAGCAATTGGTGGAAGCCACAACCCCCGCCCACCAGTGCCGCTGAAGAGGCACTATGGTGGGGGCTACGGAACGGGCGTCTACCCCAATGGCGAATATCAAAGCCGCTTCCTTGCAGGCTGTGGATGGCGGCTACTTCCAGTGCCTCGCTGCGGCGCAGAGGGGGCAGTAAACCGGGCAGCCGCGCCGCCAGCATGCTTTTGCCGGTGCCCGGCGGGCCGGACAGGAGCAGGTGATGGCCGCCTACCGCTGCGACAATCAGCGCCCGCTTGGTCGATTCCTGACCGCGTACGTCACGCATATCGGGGTAGGGAATGGCGGATTCCTGGGCCTCCGCATCGGAGATGACCTCGGGCAGGCGATCCGTGCCGCGCAGGTGGGCGACGGCTTCTGCCAGATTCGCGCAGGCAAAGACTGAGGTGCTTTGGGCGAAAGCGGCTTCCTGGGCATTGCCTTGCGGCACCAGAATGGCACGATGGGCTTGTCCCGCTGCCAGTGTGCTGGAGAGCGTGCCCGTCACCGGACGCAGGCTACCGTCCAGCGCGAGTTCGCCAATCATCTCCAGTTTTTCCAGTGCGGTCGCAGGAAGTTGCCCGCTGGCGGCGAGAATACCGATAGCCATGGGCAGATCGAAGCGGCCACCTTCTTTGGGCAGGTCAGCGGGGGCCAGGTTGACGACCATACGCCGCGCCGGGAACTCAAAGCCACTGTTCTGAATGGCCGAGCGCACCCGGTCCCGGGCTTCCTTGACCGCCGTTTCGGCGAGGCCGACGACAGCAAAGGTAGGCAGCCCGGGACCAAGATCGCATTCCACGGTGACGCCCGCCGCCTGCACTCCGGTAAGGGCACGGCTATGGACTATCGCCAGCGGCAACGCTCAGTCCTTGCTGGCGTCTTCGTCTACAGTAGCCTTGGGTGCCAGGGCATCGACGCGATCTTCCAGCACAGCGACCCGCGCGGCGAGGCGGGAGAGCAGTTCCTGCTGCACATCAAATTCATCACGAGTGACGAGATCCAGGCGATCCAGCGCATTGGAGAGCATGGCGCGCGCCTGTTTGTCTACATCTTCCTTGACCGTCCCTAAACGGGCGATGGTGTCGCCAATGGCGGCGGCGATATCGTCAGCAATACGGTGTTGCATCTACAGTCTCCTTAAAGGCCCATGGCCTGACGGATGAGAAAACGTTTGACCGGAGCGATCGCCCCCGTCCCCAGCATCCCCAAGTCGCGCAACCGGGCGAGACCGCGGCTGTGGTTGGAGAAAAGATGACTGAGGGCGCCGCAAGTCAGTACGGTGACGAGATTATCAGGCCGCCGCGCACTTTGATAGCGACGCAGCACGGCGGCTTCTCCCCAGTCCTCATGATGTTGGCGGGCTGCGGTAATGACCTTCATCAGTTGTTCAGCATCACGAAATCCCAGATTCACCCCCAGGCCGGCCAGCGGATGGACGCCATGGGCGGTATCCCCCAGCAACACGCTGCGTTCACCGACGTAACGGCTGCTGTGCAGGCCCGCGAGCGGATAACTGCCGCGTCGTCCGATGTGTTGGAAATGTCCCAGTTGCGGCCCGAAGGCCTGGTACAGTTCGTGGAGAAACCGGGCATCATCCAAGGTCATCAGATGCCGCGCACGGGCATGTTTTGCGCTCCAGACGATGGAGGCGCGGGCTTTACCATCGGCATCGTCGCTCAAGGGCAATACTGCCAACGGGCCGGTGGGGAGGAAGCGCTGATAGGCGACGTGGCGATGGGGTTTTTCAATCCAGACCGTGGCGGTAATGGCATCCTGCCCATAATCTTCCCGGAAAACCGGTGCCTGAATGAGCGTTTTGCGCAAAGACGACTGCCGACCCTCCGCAATAGCCAGCAAAGTGCCGTGAGACTCCGTCCCCGAGGCATCGGCGGCGTACATGGCTTTGCTGTCGGCAAAGGCACTGGTGATTTCCCGTCCGTAATGAATGTGTAGCCCGGCATCTTCCAGCGCAGCGTGCAGGGCTTGTTCCAGGCGACGATTCTCGACAATATGCCCGAGCCGATCTTCTCCACCTTCTTCGGCATCCAGATGAATACTGCCCGAGCCTTCCCCATCCCAGACCCGCATGCGTTCCACGGCACTGCCCAGCAACGGGAGATCGATGCCCAGGCTGGCCAGAAAACGCCCGGACCCGGTGGCGATTAAACTGGCGCGATCAAAGGGATCCGTTGCCGCGCATGCCGCGGCGCTGCGTTTTTCAAATACCGCAACGCGCAACCCCGCCTGTTGGGCTGCCAAGGCGAGGCTAGCACCGACCATGCCGGCGCCGGAAATGATGAGATCGTAGCTGGCGCTAGCCGACATAGGTTCCGCCCACAGCTAAATCCGGGATGGCGCTTTGCGCCGGGAGATGAATGCCAGCCAGCCGCGCCGCGAGTTCCCGCTTCCCCAGCGGTATCTGATCCAGTAGCGCCAGAGCCGCGGCCCGTGCCAGGCGCAGCGGCAGACGCGGGCTGCTGAACAGACGGTTCATCGTCTCGGTAAAGGCGATGGTTTCCAACCGGTCGCGGCGACGGATGCGGGTATAGTCGCTGAGTAGCGATTTACTCCCCGGATCATCACCGCGCTGTGCCGCTTCCCGCAGCAGGGCGCCCAGAGTCAGCACATCCCGCAATCCCAGGTTATAACCTTGACCAGCCAAAGGATGCAGTGTCTGTGCGGCATTGCCCACCAAGGCCAAACGCTGATTGGGCTCGGCCCAGAGCCGCTGGAAAAACAGGGGATAGACACTGCGCGGGCCAGTCCTGGCAAGTGGCGGCAGTTGCGGCGGCCTCTGACGGTTCAGGGCCTCCACAAATTCTGCATCAGAAAGGTCCAGTACACGGCTGGCATCGCCGGGGCGCAGGCTCCAGACAATGGAGAATTGGTTGTTGCCGATAGGCAGGAAGGCCAGCGGTCCGCTCTCCAGAAAATGCTCGAAGGCGATGCCGGGCAGGGGCTGCCGCGGGGTCACCGTGGCGATGATGGCATGGCGGTTATGATCCCAGCCCATGCGTCGCAGACTTGCCAGCCGTGCCAGTTCGCCATGGCCGCCATCGGCAATCACCGTCAGCGCTGTCTCGACCCGCAAATCAGGCCAGTCCAGTTGCACCCGGTCCGGAAACCATTGCAGGGCCTGCAACGGTCCCGGTGATTCCTGCTCAAGGGTGTGACAACGCGCCAGCGGCACGGTCAGAGCATCATTCAGTGTCTCCAGACCAGCGACTTCCCCTAGTCTTTGCTCCGATGCGTTCAGCAGGCTGTGTTCCAGGCGCACCTGCCCGCGGATGCCTTGCTGGGTAATCTGCACGGTCTGAATGGCCGCGGCATCCGCCAGAGGCATGGCTACCCCCAGACGACTGAGCAGGCGACGGCTGCCCAAGGCCAGCGCGACAGTGCGGTCTGTCAGCCGCGGTCGTGCCTGCGCCAGGGGATAAGTATCCAGCATCAGCACCCGCAGCGGGCTGTTCGCCAGTGCGAGAACCAGACTGCGCGCCACTGGACCATTACCCAAAATGGCCAGGTCTGCCGTCATCGTACGCATAATTTCTCCAGCGTGGTCTCCATATCCGGTCATTTAAGACCAAGATGCCCTTTGCAGCAAGTGCTGAATCTGTCAGTCCGGCACGAAGTGCATGTTTACCCCGGAGTTTTGCCACAGTAAAATCAGCAGATGCCTTTTCTTGCTTCTGGCGCCGAAAATGTCGCAGATCTGCCTGTGCATGATCTGATAGACAGCCATTGTCACCTGGATGACGCCGCCTTCGACGATGATCGTGATGCGGTTCTGCGCCGCGCAGAAACGGCGGGTGTCTGCAAAATCATCGTCCCTGCCTATACCCTGAAGTATTGGGACCGGCTCAAGGAAAGCTGTCGTCATCACCCTGGACTTTATCCTGCCTATGGTGTGCATCCCCTCTATCTGGGTGATCGGGATGACCAATGGGAAGCGACCTTGGCTACCCTCCTGACCCAGGCGGTCGCTCTGGGAGAAATCGGGCTCGATGCTGGCGATGGGACTCCTGACGCTGCCGGCCAGCGGGCCGCTTTCACGACTCAACTCGCCATGGCACAGCAATTGGGACTGCCGGTCATTCTCCATGCCCGGCGGAGCCTGGAAGAGGTGATCCTGACGCTACGTCGCTTCCCTGGTTTGCGCGGCGTGCTACACAGCTTCTCCGGTAGCCTCGTACAAGCACAGCGATTGATAGATATGGGATTTTTGTTGGGGCTGGGCGGCGCACTCACCCACCCGCGCGCCCAGCGTCTGCGGGCGACGGCGGCCATACTCCCCGCGGAATCTCTGCTGGTAGAGACGGATGCCCCGTGGCAAACACCGCATGCGCATCCCGGCACCCGCAATGAACCGGCGTATCTCGGCGAAATTATCGCCAGCCTGGCACAGTTGCGGCATACTCCGGCTCAGGAAATCGCGCAGGTCACTGCGCAAAATGCCCTTACCTTATTTCATCTTCAGGACGCGCCATAATGCCTCATCCTTTTGCCCGCACCGAGATTCTCCTGGGTACACCTGCTGTCGCGACCCTGCGTGATCGCCATGTGCTCATTGCGGGCGTCGGTGGAGTCGGAGGCTATGTCGCAGAAAACCTTGCTCGTGCCGGGGTGGGGCATATCACCCTCATTGACCACGATGTGGTCAGTATTTCCAACATCAATCGTCAACTCGTCGCCCTGCATTCCACGCTGGATCAGCCCAAGGTGGCGGTGATGGCCGCACGGATTCGCGACGTTCATCCCGATTGCGTGCTCGAAATCCGTCAGGAGTTCATCAACACGGACAATGCCCAAAGCCTGCTGACGGGCAGCGGTGCTGAAGTGGTTGCGGATTGCATTGATGCCATCGCCTGCAAAGCGATCCTTATCCAGACGGCGCAGACCCTGGGTTTACCCGTCTTTTCCAGCATGGGGGCGGGCAACCGTCTTGACCCCCGCCGGGTTCGCGTCGCCAGGCTCAACCAGACGGAAAAATGCCCGCTGGCCCGTGAGTTACGTGCCCTGCTGCGCAAAAATGGCGCGTCCCTGGACGTGCAGACCGTCTTTTCCGATGAATCCCCGCGCCGGGCAGCCCCTCCCCCGGAAGTATCCACTCCGGGCGGGAGGGCCAAAACGGTCAATGGCACCATTTCCTTTATGCCCGCGCTCTTCGGGGTGTTATTGTCCGGTATTATTCTCCAGCATTTGTTAGCCACTGGCGAAAATCCCAAAAGCGCCTAACTAGAGAATTAACAGAAATCATCTCGTTGTTGACATATAACAATATATTTAAATGGTGATGTTATCATGTGATTTGATAATCAAGGTGTTGAGAGCGGGGGCTCCGATTATGGCAGCAAAATTTATGAGTACGGAGTGGATTCGTCTGGTGGGCAAGCAGTGGGATACGCACCCGGAAATCCAGAAAGATCTGAAAAACTTCAATGCCACTTGGGAGTACTACATTGAAGATCGCCCGGATATCCCGCATGTCATGCTGTTCTGCAAGGCGGGGAAAGTCATCTACACCGGACCTTCTGACGGACGGCGACGCGACTTCATCATGTGGACGAACATGGACCACTGGAAAAAAATTCTGTCCGGGGAGATCAGTGGAAAGTCGGCGTTGATGACCCGACGGCTCAAATTCAAGGGATCCATGATGACGGCCATGAAATACATGACGCCATTTAATATTCACCTCAACATTCTCGGTGAAATACCGGTGGATTTTAATATTTGAGGGTCCTGAAATATGCCATCTTCTGACACAGCAGGGGAGTCCACCCTGAACTTTACAGTGGATCCCAATTATTCCGGAAAAAATCTTCCGGGGTGGTTTTTGATGAACACCTATCTGCAGCGTCACCTCGGGCAGGTGATGCATTTTCAGCACTATGATGGTTTTGATGCCTGTCGTGCAGCGGTTCTCGCCAATCAATACGACCTGGTTTATGCAAACCCCTTTGACTGGGTGCAGTATGTTCAGAAACTGGATTTTGTGCCTATTGCCAAGCCGCGTGACCATTTTGATGAAGTGTACTTATGCAGTTCGGCGGCTGTCCCGATACAGGAGGTTGCGGATTTGCCGACGCGTATCCGCATCGCTTCCGCCCATCCCGCCACGCTGATTCACATGGTAGGCCTGTTTCTGCTGGATAAAGCAGACATAGACCGGGCGCGTCTCGAATTTGTGTTCACCGGCAGTTATCAGGGCGTACTCAAGGCCATACTGCAGGGGCAGGCCGATGTGGGTTTTCTGTTTGACGAAGTGTATGCCGGTGCGAGTGGCCTGACCCGTGATCGGCTGCGCATTATTGATCGTTCCGATGATGCTTTCGCTTTCCATGCTTTTTGTATCGGTCCGCGATTGTTGCCGCAGCAGGAACTGCTTACTCAAGTGCTCTGTCGGATGGATCAAGAAGCGCGTGGACAGGTGTTGTTGCAGGATATCGGTTTTTCCGGCTTTGCGCCGGTGACCGATGACGAAATTGCTTGTCTGACTATGCTTGCCGACGAATACATCAGTGGCCATGAGGCTATTGATCTGCGTGCGACGTCATCTCTGGCCATCGATGATAGCGCCTTCGTGGTCGCCCGCGAGGACCCGGATAGCGGGACAAAGTAGTGTGCCTGTGCTTACAATGCGCGTATGAGCTACCGTGATCTGCGGGCCTTCGTGGCCGACCTCGAAAAACGCGATTTATTGCGCCGATTGAACATGCCTGTCTCGCCTGAGTTGGAGATGACGGAAATTTGCGATCGCACCCTGCGTGCAGCAGGCCCCGCCATTTTGTTCACCCGGCCTGCGGGCTACGACATGCCCGTGCTGGGCAATCTCTTCGGAACGACGGAACGGGTGGCGCTGGGGATGGGTGGCGAATCTCTTGCTGACCTCCGGCAGACCGGTCAATTACTTGCCTATCTCAAGGAACCCGACCCTCCCCGCGGCTTGCGCGACCTCTGGGAAAAATTACCCACCCTGCGTAAGGTGCTCTACATGGCGCCGACCACCCTGAGTCGACCGCCTTGTCAGGAAATCGTCCTGCGCGGAGAGGCGGTCGACCTCGCTGCCCTTCCGGTGCAGACCTGCTGGCCAGAAGATGCGGCACCGCTCATGACCTGGGGCCTGACCATCACCAAGGGGCCGCACAAGCGGCGGGCCAACATGGGTATCTACCGGCAACAGGTCATCGGTCGTAACCGGGTGATCATGCGCTGGCTGGCGCACCGGGGCGGCGCTCAAGACCTGCGAGAGTTTCAGAAAGTACACCCCGGCGCGCCATTCCCCGTTGCCGTAGCCTATGGTGCCGATCCAGCCACCATCCTGGCTGCGGTTATTCCCATCCCCGACACCATTTCTGAGCACCAGTTCGCTGGGCTGCTGCGCGGCGGACGTACTGAACTCGCCAACGCCCTGAGCGTCCCGCTACAGGTGCCCGCGCGTGCGGAGATAGTGCTGGAAGGGCATATTTATCCGGATGACATGGCGGTGGAAGGGCCTTTCGGAGATCACACGGGCTACTACAACGAGACCGAGCGCTTTCCGGTGTTCACCGTAGAGGTGATCAGTCACCGCGAAAACCCCATTTACCACAGCACCTACACCGGCCGTCCACCCGATGAGCCCGCCATACTGGGTGCGGCTCTCAACGAAGTCTTTGTGCCCTTGCTGCAAAAACAGTTCCCGGAAATCGTCGATTTTTATTTGCCGCCGGAGGGTTGTTCTTACCGCCTGGCCGTGGTCAGCATCCGCAAAGGTTATCCCGGGCACGCCAAAAGAATCATGTTCGGTATCTGGGGCTTTTTGCGGCAGTTCATGTACACCAAATTCATCATCGTGGTGGATGAAGACATCAATGTGCGCCGTTGGGAGGACGTGATCTGGGCGATGACTACCCGGATGGATCCGGTGCGCGACATTACCCTCATCGAAAATACGCCCATAGATTATCTCGACTTCGCTTCGCCGGTTGCCGGGCTAGGCGGTAAACTGGGCATGGATGCCACCAACAAATTGCCTGGAGAGACGGCCAGAGAATGGGGTCGGCCCATTCACATGCCTGATGGGCTGCGCAAACGGGTAGATGATCTATTGGCAACGCTGGAGCGGCCACTGTTCTAAACACGCGCTGTGCGGGGTTCCTAAAATACGCATATGGGGTTATTCTCAATCACTGATGATGAACAAGTCGTACTTTAGCGGTACTCTGGACAGAGAAAAGGGCCTAAGCGTTAGCATAAGCCCTTGTTTTTAAATGGAGCGGGTGATGGGAATCGAACCCACGCCATGAGCTTGGGAAGCGTCTGCAAGCCAATTCTCCGCAACTCTCGGCAGCACAATACAACTAATTAAACAACATGTTACGCGCTGGCGCTGTTTCCGGTTATTGCCTGAGAGTGCCCCTTTTTTGCCCCGCAGTGTCCCTCCAGTGTCCCATGGGGCAGTTAGTCAGTGGGTCGTCACGGGACCAGCACCAGCACCCCATGGCGATGCATGAGGCATGGGTTCGGTGACAGAATCAGCCTCTTTAGGGCCTCTAAAAATTCAGAGGCAGGGGCTTGACAGGACCATTCATGGGGTTCTGTTTCGCAAACGTGCAGGAAGGCATCATATCTTCCCTGCGCGTATGGACTCGGAAAACTGGCGTTACGGTGACTCTGGCGCATCCTCGGCGGGTTTCCCGGTCAGAATGAGCGATATTCACGGGCACAAGACTTGCTAATAATAAGCATATTCCGTGCCCGGTGAATTTAATTCATTGCGCCTCGGTCACGGCGCTCACGATGCGCTCATCATGGGGCTGTAACGCCTGCCAGTGCTGAGTATCAGCGTTCACGATGCGGTCACGATGCCAGCCAAAGAAAAACCCCACCAATGGGGCAGGGCAGGTTGGCGATTCTCAGGCTTTCTCAGGTTTTCGCTTGCTCCCCGCTGGCCGTGGTGGTGGCATCGCCAATGCGTACCATTCCTTGCCGGTTTTTCGTCGGTTTTTTTATTGTCTCAATGGTCGTGGTGGTGGCGCTGGGGTCCGGGCTTGCCGCTCTGCCTCAATCTCGGCGGGTGAGCGGGCAAATAGCTTTGACAGGGCTTCAACGTAGCCACGCGGAACGGCTGCCGATTCTTTCCGGCGCTTCATGCTTCACCCCCTAATGATTCCCTTATGACCAGACAGGCGGCGTCCAGCGAGATTTCGGCCAAGCTGCCCGGTGCCGTGAATACTTCCGGCGCGATATGGTGCAGGTCCAGAACAGCACGCCACGGCTTCCGGCTTTGCCTGTAGAACAATGCGGGCTTGCGGCTGAGGTCATCGGCCTGCCGCTGTGCCTGATTCCACCATGACGCAAGGCTGAGGGCTTCGCAGCGTTTGCACTCGATAGCCCAGCCCGGCACGTCCAGAGCATCAGCACCCCCGCCCCGCGTCTGGGTGAGATTGCGCGTCACGGTGACGCCTAACTGCTCGGTCAGCAGGGCGAATAATTCACGCTCGCCCGCAGCGCCTTTTGTCCTCTGCATCTTGCTCATGGGTTCACCTCGATGTACACGCGCCCTATTTCAACCTCATCATCGGTTTCCGCCACCAGTTCGGACGTGTCGCAATCGAACCATATCAGCAGGGATTCACCCCCGCAGGTGGTGATATGGATTTGCTGGACGTGTGCCAGAGTCTTAAAAAATGCTACTGACTGGCGCAGCGCGGTCTGTGGGTTCCATCGTTCGATTGTCATCGTCCGTTCCTCAATTCGTGGGTTGAGCACCTTCTCGGTGCCAATGGAAAGCAAGCGCGGTATCCATCGCCACCAGACGGCGGACCCGCTCCAGTGACTCCGCAGCGGCCTACCCCTTGGGCTGGCTTGATGGTATCGGGCAGGAAGTGCAGGCATGTACCGCAGGACACGCGGGAAGGGGTCATATCTGGCCTGTGCTGCATTTTCTCGGCTGGGGTGATGTCAGTAGTGCTCCGAACGTCTGGCGCTGATTCTGCCGCCAATAGGGCAATGAGCGCGGGCTTAAGCTCTTTGATGTAAGCCACGTCATACGATGCCAACATCATCTGTGGACCAACCTGCAGTTGTCCGCCATCAAGACGAACGTTCAATCCGACCTTACGCATGACCGCCAAGAGGATGCCAGCTTCCGCCATATTAGAAACTGACATAATCATCCCCTTCGTCGTCCGCCTCGGTTTCGGTCTGGTAATCCGTCCGGGAACGAACGAACGAACGGACGGGGGTATTACATACCCCCCCGTTACGTTCCGTTCGCTCTGGTTCCCCCGAACGATTCGTGGGAAGTTCGAAAAACTCCCCATTTCCAGTAAAATGTAGGGAGCCGATTGGAAGG
>NZ_JAGDVS010000087.1 GCF_023255755.1 Acidithiobacillus sp.
AAAGGGGAATATTCCATTCTCAAGTCGTGAAATTTTTGTTATTCGAAATGCCCCAATGACATTCCTTCCCGCAACCAAGGAAACCATGTCGGCATAAAAAGTCCGCCGCCATCATTGACCTCCACTTTTTATGTTACTACAATAAGTTTGATAATAAGACGCATACGCTGGGATGAGCAGAAACGCCAATCCAGTCTGGAGAAGCGTGGGCTGGATTTTCGCGATGCGGATTGGGTGCTGGAGTTCCGCTATCGTCTCGACGTGCCGGTGGTACGGAATGACGAAATGCGGCTTCAATCCTTTGCCTAGGTGTTTGAGGTGCTCACTGTGCTTTCACTGGCGCATGCCGAGCGCGGCGAGGAATCTCGCATCATCAGCTTTCGGAAAGCCAGCGCTGAAGAACAGGAGATGTCCCATGAGTGGCTTGAAAACGACTTCACAGACTGATTTGGCACGGCTCCGGGCCACCGGCGACTTCGCCTGAGATGGAATCGACAAAGAAGACCGCCCGCTTTCGCGGGAAGAAATGCAGGCTGGCATCGATGCCAACCGCAAGAAGCGGGGGCGACCCGTGGGGACTCTCAAGGAATCTACGACGATCCGTTTCGATCGCGATGTGTTGGAAATGTTTCGCGCCTCCGGCCCAGGCTGGCAGACCCGCATGAATGCCGCCTTGCGCGACTGGCTCAAAAGCCATTCTCCGACGCGAAGATCCTGATCATGTCATCGGCTGAGTATGGCTTGATCATGCCACGCTCCACGGTGGTCTGGTGACCCAGGTACGCAAAAGCGTCAGCATCGACTGGACGGTTAGAGAAAGTGCCAGGGCCAGGATCAAGGTGATGGTCAAGCACATCCTCAAAAAACATGGTTTCCCACCGGACTTGCAGGACGAAGCGACCCAAACGGTGCTGGCCCAAGCGGAGTTACTGTCGGCGATCTGGGCGGCGGCGTGACGCTTCGCCGGACCAGCGGTGACGGCATAAACGTCAGCGAACTTTGGGGCCATGCCGTAGCCAATATCACGCCGTCGGCCATGCCGGCCGTCACGATTTCTCTGGTGGCCATACACGGCGGCTCCTTTACCTGGCTGGCCTATGCCCTCATCGGCGTGCTGATGACCCTGGTGGCCTTGCAGGTGGGCATTCTGGCCAGACATTTCCCCTCCCCCGGCTCGCTGTTCTTTTATCTGAGCAAGGCCCTGCATCCGATTTCCGGCATGGTCGCGGGCTTCACCATGATTACCGGCTATTTGGGCGCCTTGGCGGCGGCCCCGCTGCTGGGCGGGCTTTTTGTCGAGCAGGCACTGCGGTTCTTCTGGCCGGTTTCCGGGATGGGCTGGATTGGGGGGATTGGGGTGCTTTATCTGCTGGTGGCGTGGCGACTGGCCCTGCGCGGCATCGAAATCTCCGCGCGTTGGGGGCTCTGGGTAGAGATCTTCTCCATCCTCTGCATCGTCTTCATTGCCGCGGCGACGCTCTGGCATTTTGGCTGGCGCGATCCGGCCCAATGGAATTTCCAGCGCTTGCACACCGCGCCACTGGCGCAGGCGTTGATTCTCTCGTTGCTGGCTTACGGCGGCTTTGAGACGGCAGGAAATCTGGCAGGTGAAACCAGCGCGGCGCGCACCGCCATCCCGCGCGTCATGGTGCTTTCCGTGCTGATGGTCGGTGGGTTTTTCGTCGCCATGGCCTATATCGAGGTGCTGGCTTTTGCCCACCTCCCTACCCCTCTGGGCCACAGTGCAGCCCCGCTCAATGCCATCGCTAAGGCCATCGGGCATCCCTGGCTCGGCATTTTCTCCGATCTCGCCATGGCGACGGCGGCATTTTCCGCCACTATTGCCACCCTCAACAGTATCTCGCGGATTCTTTACAGTATGGCCGGACACGGGGTCATCCCGCGTTTCTTCCATCACCGGGACGTACACCACGGCATCCCGGCGCGGGCGTTGCGGGTACTCGCCATCATCGTGCTCATCAGTATGGCGGTGGTTACCCTGTGGAAAATCCCCATATTATCGGTGGTCGGCACCTTTGGCACCTTTACCGGGCTGGCCTTTCTGCTGATTTATGGCCTAGCCAACATCGCCACACCCTGGTTCCTGTTCCGCCAGCACTATGCCTGGCGCTGGCTCAGCCTGATCATCGCCGGCATCAGCCTGCCGCTTCTGATCAAAGTGATGGCGGTCAGCCTCTGGCCCTTGCCCGTCGGCGGTGAAGGCGCGGCCACCCTGCTGTTTGTCGCGCTGGTGATGGTTGTTTTTTTCTGGGGACTCTACTGGGCGGCGTTTCGGCCGGAGCGCTTGCGGCATATCCTTGTTGCCGTGGACGAACCATAAGCCTGACCACGCCGGTTACCCATCCCGAAATCTGGGGGAGTCTCCCGGCGCCCGCTAGGAAACATACCGACCACATGGTATCTTACTCAGGTAATCTTCCAGCCGGTCCGTATCGGCAAGTTGCCAACGCATAAGGAAATCGCCAATGTCCCAAACCAGCAAAGATCTTTTTTCTCCTCTCAAAATGGGATGCTACACCCTGAAAAACCGCATCGGGCTGGCGCCGATGACCCGCATGTCATCGGAAAAGGACAGCATTCCCCGTCAGGATGTATTGGATTTCCTGATCCGGCGCGCCGAAAACGATGTCGCACTCATCACCACAGAAGCCATCGTCAGCGATTATGAGAGCGCCCAGGGCTATCCCGGCCAGGCGCGGTTAACCACGCAGCGGCAAATTGATACCTGGGCGCAGGTCAACGCAAAAATCCGTGCTGCGGGCAGCGTATCGGTGCTGCAAATTTTTCATTGCGGCAGAATAGCCTGGAATGAAGTTAATCCCGCCGAACGCACTATCGCACCCAGCGCATTGATCCCCAAACAGAACAACCCGCTGACCAGCGCGCCGTACCCCATGCCCGACGTGATGTCGTCCTTTGACATTGCGCATGTCATTCAGGGTTTCGTCGAAACGGTTAAAGGGGGCATTGCGGCTGGATTCGATGGTATAGAAATTCACGGCGCACACGGTTACCTGATCAATGCGTTTCTGTCCGCCTACAGCAATCAGCGTGCAGATAACTATGGTGGCAGCGTCGAAAACCGCTTCCGCTTTGCCCGTGAAATCATAGAGGCCGTGCGTCCGCATGTGCCTGCTGACAAACTGCTCTTTTTCCGGATATCCAACTGGGGTGTTGCGGATATGGAAGTTTCCCTGTTCGCCAATGCCGACGAATGGACACAGGTGATTCGACTCCTGGATCAACTTCCCATCGACGCCATTTCGGTATCCACCTATCGCTTTGGCGACGAGGCCTTCGGGACCGGCAAAAATATGGCACAGTTGACCCGTAGCGCCACCCGGAAACCATTGTTGATCTGTGGCAATATTCATGATCGGGACACCGCCGAGGCAGCGCTGGCGGATGCCGATATGATTCTCTCGGGCAAATCCCTGTTACTCAATCCCCACTGGGTGAATGATCTGCGCGCCAACAAAAGGATGGATGCCTACTCCTCCGAGCAGGCCAATATCGCCTATACCAAAGAGCCTTTACCCTGATCCGCTTTCAAGCCTTCGGTAGGGTTACGCCACTCTGGCCCTGATACTTGCCGCCGCGGTCAGCATAAGACACTTCGCAGACCTCGTCCGACTCCAAAAAGAGCACCTGCGCCACGCCCTCATTCGCATAGATTTTCGCGGGTAAGGGCGTCGTATTGGAGAATTCCAGGGTCACATAGCCTTCCCACTCCGGCTCAAAAGGGGTGACATTGACGATGATGCCGCAACGGGCATAGGTGGATTTACCCAGACAAATGGTCAGCACATTACGCGGGATACGGAAGTATTCCAGCGTGCGCGCCAGGGCGAAAGAATTCGGCGGGATAATGCAGGTATCCCCGGTAAAATCGACAAAAGAATCTTCACTGAAATTCTTGGGATCGACAATTACACTGCGGACATTGGTGAAGACTTTGAACTCCCCGGCACAACGGATATCGTACCCATAGGAAGACAGACCGTAGGAGATAATGGGGTTTCCCTCGATGTGCCGCACCTGGCGCGGTGAAAAGGGTTCGATCATCCCGTGATTTTCCGCCATGTGACGGATCCAGCGATCGGATTTGATGCTCATGGCGGAGACTTCCTGTAAGCGGCTGGGAATCAGCGGTTCTGGACGACGATATTGGGGAACTTGTGGCTGTGATCGACGGCCTGGATGGCTACCCGCCCCGCTACATGACGCGCGAGTTCCAGATAGATTTTGGCAAGACGGGAATCCGGTTGTGCCACCACCGTCGGCGCGCCGTTATCGGCTTCGTTGCGAATGCTGCGGTCGAGCGGTATCGCCCCCAGAAATTCCACCCCGTCCTGCTCGGCCATGGCCGCACCACCACCATGTCCGAAAATATCGTCCTCGTTACCGCACTTCGGGCAGATATAAAAACTCATGTTCTCGATGATACCGAGAATAGGCACGCCCACTTTCTCAAACATCTTCAGACCCTTGCGGGCGTCCAGCAAGGCAATGTCCTGTGGCGTCGTGACGATCACCGCACCGGAGACCGGCACCTTCTGCGCCAGGGTGAGCTGGGTATCGCCGGTACCCGGCGGCAGATCCACCACCAGATAATCCAGCTCGCCCCAGCGGGTGTCGGAGAGCAACTGCTCCAGCGCCTGCATGACCATGGGGCCGCGCCAGACCATGGGCGTTTCGTCGTCGATGAGAAATCCGATGGACATCGCCTTGATGCCGTGTCCTTCCATGGGCTCCATTTTTTTACCATCTTTACTGGTCGGCTTGCCGGAAATGCCCAGCATGCGCGGCTGGCTGGGGCCGTAGATGTCAGCGTCGAGCATGCCCACCTTGGCGCCTTCTTTGGCCAGCGCCAGCGCCAGATTGACGGCGGTGGTGGATTTACCGACCCCACCCTTGCCGGAGGCAACGGCAATGATGTTTTTGATGCCTTCCATCAGCTTGACACCACGCTGCACCTGATGCGAAAGAATACGGTGCCCGACGGTGACCTGCGCGCTGATGCCATGATCATTCTGGATTTGCCGGGCCACCTCCTCGCTCAAACTGATGGCCACTCCCAGGCTGGGGTAAGGCAATTCCAGTTTGACGGTGGAGCCATCGACCCCCTTGAGGACCCCTGCTGCTGCCAGATCTTTGCCCAGATAAGGGTCCTGCACCGCGCGCAGTGACTGCTCGACCTGTTCCCGCGTCAATCCTGTCATGACCTTCCCCGTTCTCAGCGCGATACTTCAGAACTGATGATCACCTCGTGGCGCTCGATACCACCGCCCTCACCAAAAGCTTCTTTGGGCAACGGGTTGGTATGCGCCGTCTTGAAGTCGGCACTTTTCATCCACGCCTCGAAGGCCGCCTGATCGACCCAGTGGGTCAGCACCACATACAGACCGTCATCGTTCACAGGACGCAGGATCTCCATACGTACGAAGCCCGGCTGTTTATCCACCTCGCCCGCCCGGCGCCGGAAGCGCTCCTCAAACTCTGCACGATACTCCGCCTTGACGGGAACCCGGTTCGCTACGACGTATTGCATGATGATATCCTCGTATATCAGATGGTATTCATTGTAGGGCAGGCAAATCCTTCAGACCAAGAACTTCCTGCATATCATACAGGCCCGGTGCCCTGCCCCGCAGCCAACTGGCAGCACGCAAGGCACCCTCCGCAAAATTGAGACGGCTGGCCGCACGATGGGTCAGCTCCAGACGCTCTCCAGCCCCCGCCATCCACACCGTATGTTCACCGACCACGTCCGCTCCGCGTAACGTCGCAAAGCCGATACTGCTGGCCACCCGGGGGCCGGGGATGCCATTGCGATCCAGACACTGGATATCGTCCAGGTGCTGGCCACGCCCCACCGCCACCGCCCGCCCCAGAGCCAGCGCGGTACCGGAAGGTGCATCTATCTTCTGACGATGGTGAGCCTCGACAATCTCCACATCATAGCCCTCGCCGAGGGCTGCGGTGATGGCGGGCAAAAAGGCCAGCAACACGTTGACACCGACACTCATATTCGGCGCCAGCACCAACGGAATATGTCGGCTGGCGTTTTCCAGTTCCGCGCGCTGGGTCACGGAAAACCCCGTCGTGCCCACCACGACCGGCTTCGCTGCCGCCACACAGGCCGCGACATGCGCCAGAGCGGCCTCTACCGGACCAAATTCAATCAGCACGTCCAGATCCGCCAGCGCGCCCGCGAGATCCGCGGTGACCGGCAGGCCCAAGGCCTGAACGCCCGCCAAACGGCCAGCGTCCTCCCCCAGATAAGCAGCCCCGCTGCGCCCTACGGCTGCCACCAGTTGCAGCTCAGGATGAGCGACAATGGCCTGCACCAAGGCCCGCCCCATGCGGCCCGCCACCGCCGTAACGCCAACGCGCCATGCCCCGGTCATCAAAGACCCATCCGGTCAAAAAAGTCTTTGGCCTTATTCCACCAGCTTTCCTGCTGGGGGTGCTGGATGTTATCGCCGCCTTCCCGGGCGAACTCCTCCAGCAACTCTTTTTGCCGGGCGGAGAGATGTACCGGCACCTCCACCTGGACCTGACAATGCAGATCGCCATTGAGCTTGCTGCGCACCCCCTTGATGCCCTTGCCGCGCAGACGGAATACTGCGCCCGACTGCGTACCCGGAGCAATCTGCACCTTGGCGCGCCCGGTCAGGGTCGGCACTTCCAGCTCGCCGCCCATGGCCATGGTCGTAAAGTGGACCGGCACCGCACAGTGCAGATCGTCGCCGTCCCGCTCAAAGAGCGCATGCGGCAACACCCGCACCTGAATATACAGGTCTCCCGACGGACCGCCCCGCTCTCCCGCTTCGCCCTCACCGCTCAGACGGATACGATCCCCCGTATCCACTCCGGCGGGAACTTTGACCTGCAAATCGCGGTTCTTGCGGACCCGACCATGACCATGGCAGTTCGTGCAGGGCTCTTTGATGACCTTGCCGCTGCCGTTGCACTGCGGGCAGGGGCGGGTCACCGAGAAGAAACCCTGCACCATCCGTACCTGACCGCGACCACCACAGGTCGTGCAATCCTCCACCGCACTGCCCGGCTTGGCGCCGCTGCCGTGACACAGCTCGCAAGTGGCTGAACTGGGAATCTGAATGGTGACTTCTTTACCCAGAGCCGCTTCTTCCAGCGTAAGCTCCAGTTCGTAACGCAGATCGGCGCCCCGCCCCGAATCCTGGCCGCGAAAACCACCGCCAAAAGCCTGCTCGAAGAGATCGCTGAAAACGTCGCCGAACCCCCCACCGCCGCCACCAAAGCCCCCAAAGCCGGCACCCTGCCCGCCGCCACCACCATTCACCCCGGCATGGCCAAATCGATCATAGGCCTGCCGTTTCTGCGGGTCGGAGAGCACTTCGTAGGCAGCGCTGATTTCCTTAAAGCGATCCTCAGCACTTGCATCACCCGGATTGCGATCCGGGTGATAACGCATGGCCAGACGCCGGTAAGACTTCTTGATCTCGCCGTCGTCTGCCGTGCGGGTAATTTCCAGTACTTCGTAGTAATCCCGTGTAGCCATCTTCTTTCCTGAAACGGGCAAGGGGACAGGATAACAAACCCTGCCCCCTCGCGACCGATGGTAATTTTACTTCTTGTCGACTTCTTCGAACTCGGCATCCACCACGTCGTCCGGCTTGGCATTGCCCTGGGCACCCGCACCAGGTTCTGCCTGCGCCTGACTGGCGGCGGCACTCTGCAACAATGCCGACATGGCGGCCATCAAGGTGGCGACAGCTCCCTTGATCGCTTCCACATCCTCACCCTTAGTGGCTTCTTCCACCGCGGTGATCGCTTCCGTCACCTTGGTCTTGTCGTGCTCAGGTGCCGCGGCATGTTCCTCCACCGCCTTGCGCGCGCCGTGCATGCTGGCGTCCGCCTCGTTGCGCGCCTCGATCAGCGCACGCGCCTTCTTGTCATCCGCAGCGTGGGCCTCAGCCTCCTGAATCATCCGCTTGATTTCTTCCTCGGACAGACCAGAACTTGCGGTGATCTTGATGGACTGCTCCTTGCCGGTCTGGTTGTCCTTGGCCGAGACATGGAGGATGCCGTTGGCGTCGATGTCGAAGGTCACTTCGATCTGCGGCATGCCGCGTGGGGCGTTGGCAATATCGGCCAGATCAAAACGCGCCAGCGACTTGTTATCCCGCGCCAACTCGCGCTCACCCTGCAACACATGCACTGTCACCGCCGACTGATTATCCTCCGCCGTCGAGAAAATCTGCGACTTGCGGGTCGGGATGGTGGTGTTCTTCTCGATCAGCTTGGTCATCACGCCGCCCAGGGTCTCAATGCCAAGGGACAACGGCGTCACGTCCATCAACAGCACGTCTTTCTTTTCACCGGACAACACCGCGCCCTGGATGGCCGCGCCGATGGCCACGGCCTCGTCAGGGTTCACATCCTTACGCGGATCCTGACCGAAGAAATCTTTGACCTTCTCCTGCACCTTGGGCATCCGGCTCTGACCACCCACCAGAATCACGTCGGTGATCTGGCTCGTCGCCAGATTGGCGTCCTTCATGGCCACCCGACAGGGCGCCATGCTGCGGTCGATCAGATCCTCCACCAGCGACTCCAGCTTGGCGCGGGTCAGCTTCATGTTCAGATGCTTCGGTCCGCTCTGATCCGCGGTGATAAAGGGCAGGTTGACGTCGGTCTGCTGCGCCGAAGACAACTCGATCTTCGCCTTCTCGGCCGCCTCCTTCAGACGCTGCATAGCCAGACGGTCGCCACGCAGATCGATACCCGATTCCGCCTTGAAGGAGTCTGCCAGGTAATTGATGACGCGGTTGTCAAAATCACCGCCGCCGAGGAAGGTGTCGCCATTGGTGGAGAGCACTTCAAACTGGTGCTCACCCTCCATTTCGGCGATCTCGATGATGGAGATATCGAAGGTGCCACCACCCAGGTCGTACACCGCAATTTTGCTGTCGCCGGGCTTCTTGTCTTCGCCAAAGGCCAGCGCCGCCGCAGTCGGTTCATTGATAATGCGCTTGACCTCCAGACCGGCGATACGGCCCGCATCCTTGGTCGCCTGACGCTGCGCGTCATTAAAGTAGGCAGGCACGGTGATGACCGCTTCGCTGACCTTTTCGCCAAGATAATCTTCGGCCGTCTTCTTCATCTTCTGCAGGATGAAGGCAGAAATCTGCTGCGCGGAATACTTCTTATCGCGCACTTCCACCCAGGCATCGCCGTTGTCGGCCTTGATGACTTTGTAAGGCACATGCTTGAGGTCTTTCTGGACCTCGGCATCGTCAAACTTGCGGCCGATCAGGCGCTTGACCTCATAAACGGTATTTTCCGGATTGGTGACGGCCTGACGCTTGGCCGCTTCACCCACCAATACTTCGCCCTCTTCGGTGATAGCGACAATGGACGGCGTGGTGCGCTTACCTTCGCTGTTCTCAATCACCTTGACCTTATCGCCTTCCATCACGGCGACGCAGGAGTTGGTGGTTCCCAAATCGATTCCTATTACTTTTGCCATTTTATCATCTCCTGAATATGCAAAACCTGTCTGGTGTGCGTTGTGTTATTCTGCCGCTTTAGGTGCTTTGGAAACGGAAACCATGGATGGTCGCAACAAGCGGTCATGCATTAAATAACCTTTCTGATGCACCGCCAGAACCCGGTTTGCGTCCCCCTCCGTTTCCACCATGGCAATCGCCTGATGCAGATGGGGATCAAAACGCCCTTCGCCCATTTCTATGGGGGCGATGCCGGCCTTTCCCAAGGCCTGGGCAAACAGCGTCAACGTATTTTCTAAACCCTGCCGCAATGGCGCGATACTCTCGGCGCCCTCCACCGGGCTGGCCAGCGCCAGCTCCAGACTGTCAATCACCGGCAGCAATTCGCGGGCAAAACGATCCACCGCATAATTGCGGGCGTCTTCGACCTGCTTTTCATGACGCTTGCGCAGGTTCTCGGTATCTGCCAAGGCGCGTAAATAATCGTTGCGGTAGCCTTCCGCCTTCTCTTCCCAGTTCACCACTTCTGCACTGGTAGATTCTGCTTCAGTGGATGGCGATTCCTGCTCTTCTTCATTCATGTGCAATCAACCCCTGAAAGTTTGAGTCCAAGACGATATGGGGAAGGGGCCGGAGTATTTCAAGACCCGGCGTCATCCGGATTGCGACAGGGCGCGACCGAGCAGTTGCGCCGTGCCGTCGACCAGCGGGATGATCTGCTGGTAGGGCATCCGCATCGGTCCGATCACCCCCAATACCCCGACCACCTCCCCATCGACACTGTAGGGCGCCGATACCACGCTACAATCACTGAGCGGCGCATAGCCCGACTCTTCGCCGATAAAAAGACGCACTTCACTACCGCGCATGCTCTCATCCAGCAAATGCACCAGATCGCGCTTCTGCCGCACGGCGGCCAGGAGCTCGCGCAGGCGTTCACTTCCCGCCAGCTCCGGCAGGTCCAGCCATTGGAATTCGCCCTCGATGAGCATGCGCTGCTGATCTTCCTCCAGCATTTCTTCGCCCAACTCCATGGCGCTGCGCAGAATGCGGTCCATTTCATGACGGGACTGCTGCAGGTCTCGCTGCAAATTATGGATGACATCCTGCAATGGTCGACCACCATAGGTGGCATTGAAGAAATTGGCCGCCTGCGTTAGTTCTGCCGCGCCGAAAGGTTGCTCGGTGCGAATCAGGCGATTCTCCACGTCCCCCTTGTCGGTGACGAAGATGGCCAACACCTCACGCTCGCGCAGGGCGATAAAGTCCACATGCCGCAAAATCCGGGTTGCCCGCCGCGGCACCCGCACAAAGCCCGCCATGTGCGTCAGTTCAGAGAGAATGCCCGTGGCGGCGTGCAGCACCTGCTCCGCATCCGGAGCGCGAAAACCGATGCGATGAATGAGCAGGCGGTTGGATTCCGCCGACAGCGGCACCACCCGCAGCAGTGCATCGACAAAAAAACGATAGCCGACATGGGTGGGAATGCGCCCGGCAGAAGTGTGGGGGGAGATCAGGTAGCCCTCGTCCTCCAGGTCCGCCATGACATTACGCACGGTAGCGGGACTGATGTTGAGGCCGGCATCACGGGCCAACTGGCGACTGCCGACCGGCACGCCTTTGGCGATATGCTGCTCAATGAGGGATTTGAGCAGGTGACGGGCGCGTTCATCCATGGCCGTCTACAATCCCGGCCAAAATGCGCAAGGCACGCAGAGCGGCGCCCCTCGTACGACGGGCGAGGACAGCGTCTGCATGGCGCAGATAAAGGGATAAAACATGGCGGGAGAAATCATCCTTGGCACTCAACCATCATGAGTGCTAGTAATTTAGCAAAAAATGATGGCGGAGCAAAGGAATAGTCTGGCCCCTCCCGAAGATTCAGGGCAGACCACCGGGAGGCAGACCGAAAAAGGGTGTTACTTGATCTTGTCTTCCCGGTACATCACATGCTTCCGGACCTTGGGATCGAATTTTTTCATTTCCAGCTTATCGGGCTTGGTCTTCTTGTTCTTGGTGGTGGTGTAGAAATGACCGGTACCGGCCGTGGAAACGAGCTTAATCTTGTCACGCATGATTCAATCCTCAGATCTTTTCGCCGGCGGCGCGCAGCTCAGCCAGAACGACATCAATCCCTTTCTTGTCAATGGTACGGATGCCCTTGGTGCTCACCCGCATACGCACCCAACGGTTCTCGCTCTCCACCCAGAAACGGTGGTACTGCAAATTGGGCAGAAAACGGCGGCGGGTCTTGTTGTGGGCGTGGGAAACATTATTCCCCGCCATGGGCTTCTTGCCCGTCACCTTGCATACTCTGGACATCGGTTAATCTCCCTGAAAAAAGGCGCTCTTTATACCATAGATGAAAGCGGCCTGCCAATGGTCCGCACGCCATTGCCTGATAAGCCTATCCCCTGTAATTTATCCGCACTATGAAAAGACGCATATTGATCACCAGCGCCCTCCCCTATGCCAACGGACCCATCCACCTCGGGCATTTGGTGGAATACACCCAAACGGACGTCTGGGCCCGCTATCAGCGCCTGCGGGGCCACGACTGCGTCTATGTCTGCGCCGATGATGCACATGGCACGCCGATCATGCTCCGTGCCCAGAGCGAGGGCATCACGCCAGAAGAACTCATCACCCGCATGCACGGCGATCATCTGCGCGACTTCACCGGCTTCGGTATTCAGTTCGATCTGTATCACAGCACCCACTCGCCGGAAAACTTTGAAATTTCTCAGAGTATCTATCGTGCCCTGCGGGCAGCGGATTACATCAACGTCCGCGAAATCGAACAGGCCTACGATCCCGTCGCCGGCATTTTCCTGCCCGACCGCTTCATTCGCGGCACCTGCCCGCGCTGCGGCGCAGCGGATCAGTATGGGGATAGCTGCGAGGTCTGCGGCGCCACCTACAGCCCCACCGACCTTATCAACCCCGTTTCCGCGGTCTCCGGCGCCGTACCCGAGCGCCGCAACTCGGAGCACTACTTTTTTCAGCTCGGCGATTTCAGCGACTTCCTTCGGCGGTGGATTCACAGTGGTACCCTGCAGGAAGAAGTCGCCCACAAGCTCGATGAATGGTTCAGTATTGGCCTGGCCGACTGGGACATCAGCCGCGACGCCCCCTACTTCGGCATTCCCATCCCCGATGCCCCCGGCAAGTTCTTTTATGTCTGGCTGGACGCCCTGCCCGGCTACATGGCCGCCACCCAGTACTGGTGCTCGACCCATGACCGCAATTTCGCCGATTACTGGGGCGCGGACTCCACTGCGGAGATCTACCATTTTATCGGCAAGGACATCATTTATTTTCACGGCCTGTTCTGGCCAGCCATGCTCAAGGGCTCCGGACACCGGCTGCCGACGGGTATATTCGCCCACGGGCACCTGACCGTAAACGGCGCCAAAATGAGCAAGTCGCGCGGCACCTCCATTACCGCCGGGCAGTATCTCCAGCATCTGAATCCCGAGTTCCTGCGCTACTACATTGCCACCAAGCTCAACAGCCATGTGGAAGATATCGACCTCAATCTCGAAGACTTCCTGCTCAAAGGCAATGGCGACCTCGTCGGCAAAGTGGTCAATCTGGCCTCCCGCGCGGCGGGTTTCATCCACCGCAGCTTTGCGGGCCGACTGGCCACTTCCCTGGGCAATGATCAGGCCTTTTATGATGGGCTGCTGCAGACCCAGGAGGCCATCGGTGAGGCCTACGCCGGGCGGGAGTATGGCAAGGCCATGCGTGACATCATGGCGCTGGCGGATCAGATCAATGCTTATGTGGACCAGAATGCACCCTGGACTTTGGCCAAAGATCCGACCCAACGCGAGGCGCTGCACCGTGTCGCCAGCGTCACCCTGAACGGCTTCCGGGTGCTGGTCACCCTGCTCAGCCCGGTGCTACCGGAGCTCTCGCGCAAATCGCTGGAGTTCCTGCAGTGCGACTTGGACTGGGCGGGCCTGACCAAGCCGCTTCTCGATCACCAGATCCAGCCGTACACCCATCTTTTACAACGTATGGAAAAACCCCAGGTGGACGCCTTGATCCAGAATTCTGCAGAAAGCCCCGCAACAGCCCCCGGCATGGCGGCGGCCCCAGTGCCCACGCCCGTACCTGCTGAGGCCAAGGAAGAAAACCCCTTTATCAGCATGGACGACTTCAGCAAGGTGGATTTGCGCATTGCGCGGATTATTGCCGCGGACAGCGTGGAAGGCGCGGACAAGCTACTGCACCTCACCCTGGATATTGGCGAGGGCACCCGCTCGGTCTTTGCCGGCATCAAGAGCGCTTACGATCCTACCAGCCTGGTCGGCAGGCTGACCGTGATGGTCGCCAATCTGGCGCCCAGAAAAATGCGCTTCGGCCTGTCCGAGGGCATGGTGCTTGCCGCCAGCGGGCCGGAGGGCGGACCCTTCCTACTCTCTCCCGATAGCGGGGCGCAGCCGGGCATGCGGGTTAAATAGGGGTCTGCGCGGTCGCCAGCAACTTGCGTTCTTCATAAGTTTCCCGGGCCAGACGCACGTCTTCCAGGAACCACGGGAGCTCTTTCAGCAGCAGGGCCTGCGGGCCATCCACCAGCGCTGTTGCCGGGTCGGGATGGAAGTCCACCAGAATCATATTGGCGCCGGCCACCACGCCCTGCGCGGTCACATGGAAGACATCCATGATGCCATCCGGCCCCGCATCGCGGCTGCCCACGGAGTGGGATGGATCAATGCAGACCGGCATCCGCGTCAGCCGCTTCACGACCGGCACCTGGGCGAAATCCACGAAGTTGCGGTGCGGGTCACCCAGATTCGTCTTCATGCCGCGCAGCCCGAAGACCACCTTGGTATTTCCCTCCGAGGCCAGGTATTCGGCGGCATTGAGGGATTCTTCCAGGGTAATGCCGAAACCGCGCTTGAGCAGCACGGGGAGTTCCTGCTGCCGGCCCACCGCCTTCAGCAACTCGAAGTTCTGGGTATTGCGGGTGCCGATCTGCAACATGACCCCGGTCGGATGGCCGGTCTTCTCCAGCGCCTCACGGATTTCATCCATATGCGACTCGTGGAGGATCTCCATGGCGATGACGCGCATACCGTACTTGCCCGCCAGTTCAAAAACCCAGGGCAGACAGGCCTTGCCGTGCCCCTGAAAGGCATAAGGACTGGTACGCGGTTTGTAGGCGCCCATGCGGGTGCAGACCTGGCCGTTTTCCTGCAGGGCGCGCAGCATCTGCTCGACGTGCTCCGGGGTATCCACGGCGCAGAGCCCGGCAAACACGTTGAGATTGTCCTGGCCGAAACGCACCCCGTTGTAATCAAAACCATGGGTACGCTGATCGCCGGTATGGCGGCCCAGCAGCCGATATTCCCGGGATACGCGAATCGCCCGCTCGACACCGGGCAGGGCTTCCATATCTTCTATCCGCAACGGCTTGGTGTTACCGATCAGGTAGATTTCACTAAGTACCTGCTCCGCACCCTGTTCCTGATGGACCCGAAAGTGAATGCCGGAGAAGCCGCGCAGATGGGTCAGCAGTTGCTGGAAGATCGGCGATTGTTCGCCGAGGTCGGCTTCTAAAATCAAAATCATGATCAATCTCCTTCTGGTGTCTGCATGAACCCTGGCATTCTGGTGGCAGTTTACTCGGGCAATCCAGAGACACAAACACTAAAGCATCGCTTCCGGACGCAGATGGCGATCAACATCTTCGCCGGAAAGGTAATCCAGCGCCAAGATGGCTTCTCGCAAGGTGCAGCCTTCGCGGTGGGCATGCTGGGCGACAATAGCGGCTTTTTCATAACCGATCACAGGTGTCAGAGCCGTCACCAGCATGAGGGATTCTTCCATATTCTGCCGTAGCCGACTTTCTGCAGGTTGGAGATCGTGCAGACAATGGTCGGTGAAAGACCTCGCCGCATCTCCCAGCAGCCGGATAGATTGCAGAATATTATGCGCTATCATTGGCTTATAAACATTCAGCTCAAAATTGCCCTGCGAAGCGGCAAAAGCGATGGCCGCATCATTGCCGTAAATCTGCACGCAGACCATGGTCAGGGCCTCAGCCTGGGTGGGATTTACCTTGCCGGGCATGATGGAGGAGCCGGGTTCGTTTTCCGGGAGATGCAGCTCGCCCAGACCGGCCCGCGGGCCCGAGGCCATCCAGCGGATATCGTTGGCAATCTTTATCAGGGACATGGCTATGCCACGCAGCGCCGCGCTCAACTGCAGCAAAGCTTCATGTCCCGCCAGGGCGGCAAACGCGTTGGCCGCCGGGCGGAAAGGCAGACCCAGCTCCGCATGTAACCGCGCGCACACCGCACTGGCAAAATCCGGGTGGCAGTTGAGACCGGTACCCACGGCTGTCCCGCCCAGCGCCAGGGCGTAAAGACCAGGCAGGGTCTGCTCCAGGCTGTGGATGCCCTGCTGCAATTGCGCCACATAGCCGGAGAACTCCTGCCCCAAAGTGAGCGGCACCGCATCCATCAGATGGGTGCGCCCGACCTTGATGAGGTGGGCAAAATCCCCCGTCTTACGCTCCAGTTCTCCCCCCAGGTGCGCCAATGCCGGTAAGAGCCCCTGATGCACCGCCAAAGCCGCCGCAATATGCATGGCTGATGGAAAAGCGTCGTTGGAAGACTGTCCCAGATTGACGTGATCGTTGGGGTGTACCGGCGCTTTACTACCACGGGGCTGCCCTGCCATTTCATTGGCCCGGTTGGCAATAACCTCGTTGACGTTCATGTTGCTCTGGGTGCCGCTGCCGGTCTGCCAGACCCGCAGAGGAAACTGCATATCCCAGCGCCCGGCAATGACTTCCGCCGCCGCGTCATTGATCTTTTCGGCCAGCGTGGCGTCCAGCAGTCCCAGCTCGGCATTCACCGAAGCCGCCGCCCGCTTGATCCGCGCCAGGGCGTGGATAACCGACAGAGGCATCTGCTCCGTACCGATGGCGAAATAGCGCAAGGAGCGCTGGGTCTGGGCGCCCCAGAGAGCGGCGTCTTCCACCTCGATAACGCCCATGCTGTCCTTTTCCTGACGCATACTCAGTGTACCCCAGCCAGCTTTTCGGCCTCATCCACCATCCCGGCCATGTAATCCAGCGCTCGCGACCAGATTTCCGGCTCTTCCAGATCAATGCCGGTCATCGCCACCACCTCGGCAGGGGCCTGACTACCGCCAAGTTTCAGCATGGCGATATAACCGGGCACGAACTCCGCCGGGGCGGCCCGCTGGCGCTGAATCAGCGCCAGTGTCAGCAGTTCCCCAAAGGCATAGGCATACACATAGCCCGGCGA
>NZ_JAGDVS010000020.1 GCF_023255755.1 Acidithiobacillus sp.
AATGGGGGCGGCGAGATATTCACCGGCGCACAGGCGACTCAAGTTCATCGCGTGTCAGAAATCAATGTGCCGACGCCCGCGTCGGTAAAGATTTCCAGCAATAACGCATGAGGTACCCGACCATCAATGATATGCGCGGCGTGTACCCCGGCGGCCACGGCATCCAGGCAGCACTGAATCTTGGGTAACATGCCGCCATAAATACGGCCATCGGCAACCATCCGATCCACCTCGGCAGCCTCCAGACGCGTGCGCAACTGGCCGTCCTGATCCAGCACTCCGGCGACATTGGTCATCAGGATTAGCTTCTCAGCATTCAGCGTCGCGGCGAGAGCGCCGGCCACCAAGTCGGCATTGATATTGTAGGATTCGCCCAGGGAACCCACCCCGATCGGCGCCACCACCGGAATGAAATCGCCCTGATCCAGCAGGCGGATAATATCCGGGTCCACCCGGGCGACCTCGCCCACCAGACCGAGATCAACGCCATCCCGGCGCAAAGGACGGGCGCGCAGCAATCCGCCATCCTTTCCCGTCAGCCCCACCGCGCGGCCGCCCGCCCGGTTGATGGCTTGCACAATCTCCTTGTTGACGCGCCCGCCAAGGACCATTTCCACCACTTCCATGGTCGCCGCATCGGTCACTCGCATGCCATCCACAAAATGGGTCTGCACCCCGAGTCGTTCCAGCAGGGCACCGATCTGCGGTCCGCCACCATGCACCACCACCGGATTCATGCCCACCTGTTTCATCAGGGTCACATCGTAAGCAAACTGCTCTTGAAGATAGGCTTCGGTCATGGCATTGCCACCGTATTTGATAACGATGGTACGACCATGGAAACGCTGCATGTAAGGTAATGCCTCTACCAATATATGCGCCTGCAGGTGGGAATCATTGTGCATAGAGCTCATCACGTACTCGCCGTATCTATCGAAGACTCAGGAATCAGCCCGCGCAAAAGAATCTCCACAATTCCGGCGTCATAACCTGCGGGATCGTCGGCAAAGGTAATAGGGGGATAATGTCGCAGGATATCCCGGGACTGGAAAAAGAAAACATTCGCGCCCAACAACAGGGTTGCCACCAGGGCCGGGTCAAAATCCACCCGCAGTTCGCCCCGGGACTGGCCGGCTTCGAGCACTGCGACCAGTGCAGAAAATACATCAGCAAAGCCCTGTTCAGCAAACTCTTGCGCTCTGGGCGCGCCTTTTTCGAGAATTTCCCGCCATACCAAACGCACCAATTCCGGTCGGTCTAACAGTGCCTGGAGATGGCAGCGCGCAAAATGCCGAAGCACGTCCACCACGGCTCCGTGGGCGTCGACCGCATCATTGAGCAATTTCCTCAAACTTTGGCTGGCCGCACGCAATACCGCAAGATAGAGCGCATCCTTATTGGGAAAATAATGATAGATATTGGCTTTGCTGATACCCGCCTGCAACGCGATGGCGTTCATGGAGACGGCATCAAACGCTTTATCGGAGAAGAGCTTTTCGGCGGCCGCCAAAATCCGCTGTCGTCCCTCACCTTCGATTGCCAGTGGCAAATCCCCCACGATCCTCCCCTCCGCCCCCAACATATGACAGTCGCCCTTGCACAGTGCTCGACCAATCGGTCAATATCGGAGCAGTGTAGCACCACCCATGGCGATTGTCCCCCTACGGACAAGGGTGGATAGTTATCCACCATCCGCCCGCAATTTGCTATTCTAGGCGCCAAAGATTTTGGCAAAGGAACCACGCATGTTTACCCATACTCCCAGCCAGGGAGATCTGTCTTTTTCTTTGTTGTTGCGAGCGCTTCGCGGCATCACCTTATGGCAGCCTATACTGGTGTACGTCATCGCCGTTTTCCTGGGCATGACCGGCTTGGAACTCTTCGCGCAATGGCCTGGCGGATGGGCAGGTGCCGCCATTGGGGTGATCATTCTACTGATCAGTTTTGGTGTCGGCTACCTGGGCGCTGGCGGTGTACTACTGCACGAGGCGCGCGGCGATCCACTGCCGGAAATAGCTAAAAGTCTCCGCTTTGGCATACGGGCCCTGCCGCGCCTGCTGGGGCTGCTGATTATTGAAAGTCTCTTGCTTTTGGGCATTTTTGTCGTAGAAGCATTGGGGTTTTTCGCTTGCAAGATACCGGGGATTGGCGCGATGCTCTTTGTGCCGCTATTCCCTGCCATCATGTTGGTAAACGCCATTGTTTTTGTCCTCGCCGTTATTGTCTTCAATCTCTCCGGACCCGCATTGTGGCACGGCGAAAGCGTAGGCAACTCACTCCGTCATACCATCTCCATCGCCCGCAATAAACCAGGTTCTATTCTGCTGATGATGTTGCTGCTCGCCGCGTTGGCAACGGGCATGGGAATTATCATTGCGGTGATTCTCTATACCGGGTATAGCATGACACTAACGGCCGCCACCCCCGTGCTGGCTGATGAAATCAGCCGCAGTGCAGACATGTTCTGGCAAATGCTGGGGGCACTGTCGGGCGAGAGACTCATCAGCGGCGAAATACTTGCGCAACCGGTGGCAGCAAGCACCTCCCTATATAACGCAGGACTCAGCATGGGGCTTGGCCTGGCGGGTGCGCTGGTATTTATTCTTCCCAATGTGGTGTTCCTGCTGGGTATGGCACATATCTATATTGAGGCTCTTGAACTGGTAGCACCGGAGGATGTCTAATTTCGCCATGAAAAAATGGATACGCCAACTGGAAATTGAGAAAAACCGCTGCCAGAGTTGTGGCATGCCGCTGCAGTTTGATCCCCAAGGCGGCGGGACGGAGGCCGACGGCAACCATAGCACCCGTTACTGTAGCTATTGCTATGCGGCGGGTCAGTTCAGGGAACCGGAACTGACGCTGGGCGCCATGCAGCACCGTGTCCGCCAACTGATGCGCAACCGCAATGCCCCATGGTATATCCGCGCTTACATGGCGCACCGCGTACCAACGCTGGCGCGCTGGCGGGGATGCAAAAAGCGTTAGTGGAATGCCTTATTACAAAAAGCCCCCGCATGCGCATGCTCATCGCTTCGGGGGCCTCTGTACGCGAAAAACCGCTCAGATTGGGGATTAAATCGCGGAACGGGGACGACGGCCGCGACGGGGCTTCAGTTCCTGCATGAGCGCGTTTCCACGGCTATCCAACTCACCCAACAGATGGCCATTATCACCCACGCGGTCACGAACTTCAGCGACAGCCGCAAGAATCTGCGCAGGCTCCCAATCAGGCACTAGACGAGAAATGCGGTCCATCAACGACCGTCGTTGTGCTTCACGCTCACGACGTGCGCGCGGGTTTTCCTGCAAACTCCGCTTCTGCTGTTCGAATTTTGCCAACTGCTCACGCAGCCGCATCTCTGTCTGGCGTTGCTTCTCTTCTAAATCCGCCAGACGCTCTTCTGAGGTACGGCGGTGACGTTTTTTTGCTTGCGCTTCCATAGTCATTCACTCCTTAAAAATTAGGTTGCCATGGCGGACGAAATCACCAACATAGTAATTATGTCAGCTTGTTTTTGCTTTGGCAAATACAAATGCATCGGCAAAAATATGTTCTCGATCCAATCCTGCTCCCTGTAAAGCGTCGGATAAGGAAAACACCATATCGGGATGCCCACAAATATAGGCATCGATTGCGCCCGCGTCTGGAAAATCATGAATGACTTGCGCGGTAACATAACCGGTAGCTCCCGACCAGGAAGCATCCGGACGAGATACTATCCGGGTTACCTGAAAGTGGTCATGACGCGACTGCCATTCACTCAGTAAGTCCTGACAATAAAAATCCTCCGCATGGCGTACACCCCAATAAAAATGGATCGGACGTACGGAGCCCTGCGCGAAGAGAGACTCGAGCATACTCTTGATAGGTGCAAAGCCAGTGCCGGTGGCGACCATCAGCAAAGGACGAGTGGATTCCTGACGAATAAAAAAGGTGCCTAACGGGCCTTCAAAACGCAGGATGTCCTTTTCTTTCAAAGCACCGAACACATGCCCGGTAAAGGCGCCGCCAGGCACTTTTTTAATGTGTAGTTCTAGCAGCGCATCGTCGCCGGGCATATTGGCGAGGGAAAAACCCCGCCTGCCGCCATCTTTCAGAAGGATGTCGATGTACTGCCCGGGAAGGAACTGCAGGCGCTCCGTAGCAGGAATTTTTAGAAAGAGCGCGCGCACATCAGGTGCCAAATCCACTATTTTGACTACTCGCGACGGCAGGGTTTTGATCTGAATATCCCTGGCGGCGCCGATCTCCCGGACTTCTATCGTCACGTCGGACAAGGGCACTGCCTGACAGAAGAGCGCCAGCCCCGCCTCCTTCTCCGCAGCCGACAACGTTTTTTCTTCCACCTTCCCGTAATCTACTTCTCCGCTGAGAATACGCCCCTTGCAGGTCGCACAGGTACCATTGCGACAACTATAGGGGATGTTAAAACCGTGCCGTAGAGCCGCCTCCAGGATGGTTTCATCACTATCGCAATCCATCTCGTGGCCACTGGGTTCAATATGCAGACGGTAAGGCATAAGCACATCCTCTCATAACAATTTAAAATATTTCGGCGGACATTCTAACAGATGCGCGGCAGGTTGACCGTGCTTCAGGGATACTCCCGGTTGAGATCATAGCGATTCACAATGCGGCAGAATAATTCCGCCGTCTGGCGGGCATCATAGAGCGCCGAATGCGCCTGCGTGTGGTCCCAATCCAGACCTGCGGCCAGAGCGGCCTTGGCCAGCACGGTCTCACCATAAGCCAACCCAGCCAGACTGACGGTGTCAAAGGTACTGAAAAGATGAAAAGGGTTATTTTTAACGCCCGTCCGCTTTTCTGCTGCCTTAATAAAGGACAAGTCAAAAGAGGCATTGTGCCCCACAAGAATGGCACGCCGGCATTGAGCGGCCTTTATAGCCGTGCGCACCGGCCTGAAAACTCCGCGCAAGGCTTCCTCCTCGGAAATCGCGCCGCGCAACGGCTGAAATGGATCGATACCAGTGAATGCCAATGCTGCCGGGTCAAGCACAGCCCCGGCAAAGGGCTGCACATGAAAGTGGTGCGTGGCTATCGGCCGTAACTGCCCCACTTCGCCGCCGATTATAATCGCAGCCACTTCTAACAAGGCATTACGGTCAGGATCAAATCCTGACGTTTCCACATCGACCACTACCGGCAAAAAGCCGCGAAAACGTCCGGCCAAAGCCGCCATTAGCGTATTACCCCTCAATACGTTGAGAAAAAACCAGAGCGCGTGGTGCGGCCAGCAGGACCGCGGTGGAGACGCTCAAGGTTACCGACGCAGTCAACATCACCATCACTACCAATTGCATGGATACCGCAGCAAGCGGTGCCATGCCCGCCAGAATCATGCCTGCGGTAATTCCCGGAATATGAATCATGCCGACACTTTTCAAACTGTCGATAGTCGGGATCAATGCGCTGCGCACCACCATACTATACAGGTTGCGCATGGCCTGACGATGATTGGCACCCAGCGCCAGCATGGCCAGCAACAACTCCTCGCGCTGGTCCACCTCGCTGCGCAGGCGGTTAAGCGCCAGCGATACCGCGTTCATCGCGTTGCCGATAATCATACCGCCAATGGGGACCAATGATTCGCCGCGCCAGAAGACCAAACCGGACAGGAGCATCCAACCGAGGGTGACGGTAGTCGCCACAGTAATGCTGACCACCCCGATCCAGTAGGCGTGAGGAATACCGGCACCACGCTTACGATTAAAACGACCGGCCATCAGGATCATGGCCACCAGAAAGAGTACCAGCAAAAACGGCTGGTGCTGCCGGAACAGCCAGCCCAGCAAAAACCCCATGATCCCTAATTGGACCATCGCCCGCGCCGCGGACCAGAGCAGTTCCTTGCCTACTCCGAGACGCTGCCAGGCAGACAAAGCCCAGGCACTGCCCAGGAGACCCATCACTCCCGCCATGGTCCACGGCGAGAAGGTGTTAAAAATATCCGGGGCTGCGTTGTTCATTCGCGTTTATACGCCTCTGACAGCAGACGCCAGTCACCCGCTACAAAGCCTTCCAGAGGCCGAAAGCGCTTTTTATAGTCCATTTTTGGGCTGCTGGCGACCCAGTAGCCGAGATAAAGGTGGGGCAAGCGCTGTTTCCTGGTCCATTCAATCTGGCTGAGAATAGCGAAAATACCCAGGCCGCGTTGCGGCAGATCCGGCGTGTAAAAGGTGTAAACTGCAGACACACCGCCGTCCAGCACATCCACCAATGCCACCGCTAGTGGGTGTTTATCCTGCTCAAAGACCAGCAGGCGGGCATCAACGCCACCGGTTTCCACAATCATTTCCCGATATAAGCGATCCGCGTGCTCATCCATGCCGCCCCCCGGATGCCGCCAGCACTGATACTCCGCGAAGAGGCGGGCGTGGACGGCATCCCATTGCGGAACCTGTTCACGTATTTGAATGCCCTGATTCCGCGCCCAGGTGCGGCGCTGGCCGCGATCCGGCTGAAACTCCGCGACGGGGATACGCACGGAAATGCAGGCATCACATTGTGGACACATCGGACGATAGGCCACCGGCCCATTGCGCCGGAATCCTTTCTGCAAGAGTTGGTCATATTGGCTGCTGCCCACCATCTCGCGGGGATCGCTGAGCACCAGGAGTTCTTCCTGATCTGGCAAGTAGGGACATTTCTGCAAAGCAGACAAATAGAAGGCCATGTCTAAAACATCTCATGCAAAGATGACGAGATTTTCCAGTCGGCTGGTGGGTGTTGGGTGCGCAGATCGGCAAGGGCTTGCAAGAAATCGCGGCGCGGCAATTCGCGTGCACCCATGCTTTGCAGATGTGGGGTGATGAACTGGGTATCGATCAGGCTAAAGCCCCAGTGCTGGAGGTGACGCGCCAAGAGGACAAGGGCCAGCTTGGAGGCATCAGGTACCCGGCTGAACATGGACTCTCCAAAAAAGAGTCCGCCGAGGGCGACGCCGTAGAGCCCACCGACCAGGCTGCCCTGCTGGTAGACTTCTATGGAATGCGCTGTTCCTGCGGCGAAAAGATCCAGATAGGCGGCACGCACCGCAGGAGTGATCCAGGTACCACCCTGTCCGGCACGCGGCTCCGCACAAGCGTCGATGACACCGGCAAAGTCGCTGTCCATGTGGTATTGCCAGTCCCTGTTACAGGCCGACTTGCGTAAACTGCGGCTAATATGTACCGCCGAAGGTTCCAGGACAGCACGGGGATCAGGGGACCACCAGAGAATGGGGTCCTCCTCGCCAAACCAGGGGAAGATGCCCTGCGCGTAGGCACTGAGCAGGCGCTCCCGGGATAAATCTCCACCGATGGCGACCAGGTTGCCGTCGGCCTGCTCCGGGTCGGGAAAAGGGGCTGACCGGTCATGACTGCGCAGGAGGACCGGACGTACGCCTTCAGGGCGCAACTGCACTGCCTCCTGCCTGCATCAAAGACCAATCCCCCATTTCGGTACTAACTACCGGTAACTATACCCGTTTTGAAGTGCTTGCAGGGCCGCCACCCGCGCTTCCAGACTGGGGTGCGTAGCAAACCAGCCGCGCCAGCTTCCGGAAATGTAGGCTGTCGCCATGGGATCGCGCACCACGTCATGCACCACATGCATGGCTTCCGCCTGCTGATGCAGCTTTTGCAGCGCCGAGACCATCGGGGCCACGCCCACCTGCTCGGCAGCAAAACGATCCGCCGCGAACTCCCGGCGGCGCGAAAACCAGGTGATGGGAATCAGCGCCAAGAAAGACAGACCAATCTGCAAAACTATGGACACCATAAAAGCGATCATGGGCCGGTCATCAAACTGCCGCGCGGCCAGCATGGACAGCCAGAATACAAACGTATTCATCAAACCTTGTAGTAAGGTGGTACTCACCATATCGCCATTGTATACGTGCCCCATTTCATGGGCCAGTACCGCCCGCACCTCATTGTCGCTGAGCAGGTTGACCAGACCACTACTCACCGCGACCATGCTATGATTGCGGCCCGGTCCGGTGGCGAAGGCATTAGCCTCGTCATTCCAGTACACCCAGACTTCCGGCATGCGGATGCCCAGGCGATTAGCTAGCTGTGCGGCCGAGTCGTACACCAAATGTTCCTTGGCCGACTGTGGTGTGTCGATGCGTTGCATCTGCAGCCCCGCGCGCGCCAGATGTTTCGACATCAGCAGCGAAATAAAGGCGCCGCCAAAACCGATCACCAGCGCCCAGAGCAGATCCGCGTTGCTCACCGAGCCACGCAGGTCCACACCGAACAGCGGTAGAATAAAATTGACCAGAATGGTAAAACTGATCGACAGGCTGACAAATATCAGCAGGTTCGTCACCACCAACAGCAATATGCTCTTGAATGATTTCATGACACGCACGCTCCATCAGAATACCTTGACCCTTCCCGCGATATAGCGAACCGTTCACCCCGACATCGCGGCTGATTGCCTTTTGTTTTTTATGGCAATGCGGAATCAGTCTAACATCAATATAAGGACGCAGGAAGAGACAGATAAGGACTCAGAACAGCGGCGGACCAGTGCGGGATATAGGGCAACACCCCCAGGCAAGGCGCCGGTAAACACTGTTGCAAGGTCTCCAGGGTGCCCTCTGCGACCGCAGGATTCAAGATGTTCGCCACCCATCCGGCGAAGGACAGGCCCCGTGTGCGGATGGCCTCGACACTCAGCAGGGTGTGGTTGATGGCTCCCAGCCGCAAACCCACCACCAGCAGCACCGGGAAATGTAGGTCCTCGGCCAGTTCGGCAAAGCCCCAGTCAGCGCCCAACGGCACGAGAAAACCACCCGCGCCCTCCACCAGCACGCAGTCCGTCGCCACGGATTGCGCCCGGACGAAGGCCACGACGCGCCCACGATCCACGGTGACGCCCGCCCGCTGCGCCGCCCAGTGGGGGGCCAGCGGCGGGTCGAAGGCGTAAAGATTGGTTTCGGTAATGCTGCGCGGGGGCTGGCTAGCGGCGCGCAAAATTTCCACGTCCTCCCAGGTACCGTCGACTCCGACCCCAGAGACAATGGGTTTGAGGGCCGCAACGCGCATGCCGTGACCGGCGCAGAGCCGGGCCAGCGCCGCCGTGACAGCGGTTTTGCCGACACCCGTGTCGGTACCGGTAATGAAAAGTCCGCGCGCCTGACGCACTTGCTGCTTCGGCGAGGGCTGTTCCTGCGTCACCGGCGGCGATGCCGTTGGATCAAGGGAAAAGCTACACCGCCGTCTGCATGCGGAAGGGCGCGCGGTCCGCTGCTCCAGGCATGTCCGTAGACGACTTCATAGGTGGCCGGCAGGCGGCCGTCGGCGCGAAAACCCTCGTAGGCCTGCCGCAGTGCCTGTAAACGCCGGGGAGTGAGCAGGCCACGGGCGCGACCTGCGGCGGCATTGGTGGCACCGATGTTACGCAGATCCCGCAGGAGATCGTCTACCACCGCATAGGTGAGCTGATAATGTTCTACATCCAGGACCGGCATTTCGTAGCCCTGACGCACCAAAGCATCGCCAATATCATGCATGTCGATGAAATGACTGACATGGGGCTGGTCGTCCACCGCCACAAAGGCCTGACGCAGTTCTTTGAGGGTATCCGGACCGAGGGTGCTGAACATGAGCAGGCCGCCAGGACGCAGCACCCGCGCAAACTCGCGTAACACCTGATCCAGATCATTGCACCACTGAATGGACATATTGGCGTAGAGTAGGTCGATGCTGGCCGTCGCCAGTGGCAAATTTTCCGCGTCGCCCTGGCAGAAATACTGACGCTGACGCCAGCCTTTGCGACGCCGCGCCTGCTGTAACATGTTTGACGCCAGATCCAGGGCGAGCAGCCGCGCACGGGGATAACGGCGATTGAGACGGCGGCTTTGCAGGCCGGTACCACTACCCATATCGAGTATCCATTGGGGTTCCAGCTTGACGAGGTCCAGTCGCTCAATGAGCTGCGCGCCGACCTGATCCTGCAAGACGGCACTGGTTTCATACGCGGCCGCTGCCTGCTCAAAAGCCCGCCGCACGGCGCGTTTTTCCATGAAGAAGGACGGGTTACCGGAGCTCATCCCCAGGTCTCCAGCAGCGCGTGGGTACAGGCTTGCGGATGCGACAGAAAAGGGACGTGACCAGCCTGTTCCAGGAGGGTAAACCGGCTGCCGGTCAGATGCTGGTGGAGATATTCGCTGGCACCGACGGGCACGATCCGATCCTGTCGCCCATGCACGAGATGCACCGGCATGGGTAGTGCCATCAGTTGGCTACGCAAATCCACTTCCCGCAGCAGGCCCAGCCCATCGGCAAGACAGGCCTGATCCGGCATGGGCCAGGCGCTGAGGCCCTCCAGAGCGCGGCGTCCTTGTGGATCGTTCAACACTTGCAGGGCGAGGAAGCGCCGCCGGGTACCCTGGGGATCTTCGCGCAGGCGTTGAGCGAAGTCCTCCAGAGTCGCGGCAGGGATGGCCGGAGACCAGTCGGGGCGCTGGCAAAAGGCCGGGGAACTGGATATCAGCACCAGTCCCTCCAATAATTCAGGGTGCTGCAAGGCGATGCCCAGGGCCAATAAGCCCCCAAGGGACCAGCCGAGCAACAGGGGCTTGGGGGCCTCCTGAGCAAGCATCTGGCGGAGACGCTCCAGACTGGCAGACCAAGCCAGGCCGGAGGGCGCACAGGGCGTCTGCCCGTGACCGGGGAGATCGTAGCTGATGCAGGTGAAATGCGCATCCAGAAGGGGCCGCCAGGAAGCGAAGACCCGGCTTTCCATCCCCCAGCCATGGAGCAGCACCAGCGGGCGTCCCTGACCACTGACCTGACGCGCCCAGCTCATAAGATCTCCCGGAGCGCGGTAGCCAGAAGCTCGATATCATCGTGACGGTGTGCCGCACTGAGGGTGATACGCAGACGGGCACTATCGGCAGGCACCGTCGGTGGCCGCACCGCTGGACAGTAGAGGCCGGCACGGCGCAATTGGGCGCTGACGGTCAGCGCCCGCCGCGCATCGCCCAGCAGGAGGCCCTGAATGGGTGTCTCGCTGGCCAACCAGGGGGCGTCGGGCACTTGCGCACGCAGATGCTGCCGGTGCCGTGTCAGGCGCTCGCGCCGGGCATCCCCATGCCGTAAAAGGTCGAGCGCGACGAGGGCGGCAGCCGTCAAGGCGGAGGGCAGGGCGGTATGGTAGATGAAGCTGCGGGCGCGATTGCGCAGGAGATCCACCACGTCCTGACTCCCCGCCACGAAGGCGCCGTAAACACCGAAGGCCTTACCCAAGGTGCCCATGATGACGTCTACCCCGTGGATGTCCATGTTCCAGTGCGCCGCAGTGCCTTGCCCCTCCGTCCCCAGCACTCCAAAGGCATGGGCTTCGTCGAGGATGATCCCTGCGCCATACTGCTGCGCCAGGGTGGCGAGTTCAGGGAGCGGGGCGATATCGCCATCCATGCTGAACACCCCGTCAGTGATGATCCAGGCCTGTCCCCGGCCGCCGCGTTCCAACCATTGCGCCAGATGCGTCATGTCGCCATGCCGGTAGCGATGCAGGCGCGCGCCGGAGAGACGCACCCCATCCACCAGCGAGGCGTGGTTGAGACGGTCGGCATAGACGCGATCACCGCGTCCGACCAGCGTGGAGATGACCCCCAAATTGGCCAGGTAACCGCTACCAAAGAGCAGCACCGCCTCCACTCCCAGCCAGCGGGCCAAGGCGTCTGCCAGCGTCGCATGGGCGGGCCGCTCGCCACCGAGCAGGGGCGCGGCACCAGCCCCTACGCCGCTCTGCTGGATCTCGGCGATGGCGGCGTCACGTAAGGCGGGCTCTGCGCTCAGGCCCAGATAATCATTACTGGCGAAAGACAGGAGCAGTTCGCCCTGCGCCCCCACAAAAGTGGGCGGCCCACGCTTCGGCACAGGTTGCAGGACCTGCAACTCCCGCCAGAGGTCGTGCGCACGCAAGGCGGACAATTCCACACGCCATTGTTCTTCCCGTTCCGTATGCATAGCTTCTTATAGGGAGGGGCCTGTGCCTTGTCAATGGAGGGCGAGGGCGAGAGAATCAGATCCGGTGACAACGACTGGCGTTGCCAAACGACTTGACTAATAAGCAAAGGAGCTTCTTGCAACGGATCCTTCCACGCCTGTATCGGCTACACGACGCAGTGGGGCGCTTCAGCCACTGGCTGTTTCCGGAACATTGTCGTGCCTGTGCCGCGCCCGGTGCCCCGCTCTGTGTCGGCTGTTTCGGCGACTGGCCGCGTCTGCCCGCCGAGCGTTGCAGTTATTGCGCGCTACCCTTGTCAGACAACGGGGACTGCCGGGTCTGCGCGGTGGAAGCCCCCGCCTATGACCACGTCTATACTCCGTTTATCTATGCCGAACCACTGAACACCGCCATCATCGCATGGAAGTTTCAGCAGCGTCTGGACTGGACCAGGCCACTGGCCGATGCCTGGGCCAGTGCCTGGGGCAAGCATCCGCCGTCCCGCCCGGACGCGCTGCTGCCCGTGCCTCTGCATCGCCAGCGCCTGCGCGAACGCGGTTACAACCAATCCATGCTGCTCGCCCGTCACTGGGGCAAACGCTGGAGAATCCCGGTCATCCCCGGAGCGCTGCAGCGTCGCCGCAATACCGGCCACCAACTCGGACTGAGCGCAGCCGCCCGGCGAGACAATCTGGATGCGGCCTTTGCTCTGCGCGGACGCGTTCCGGATCACGTCGCCGTCGTCGATGACGTACTTACGACCGGAACCACTGCCGCGCAGATTGCCAGCACCCTGCGGGATGCCGGTGTACAGCGCATCGACATCTGGGTGCTCGCCCGTGTCCTCTGAGAGTCCATTGGCGCCTGAGCCATTTTTGCACGTCATCCTGTATGAGCCGGAGATCCCTCCCAACACCGGTAATGTCATCCGCCTCTGCGCTAACACCGGGGCCACCCTGCATCTTGTGGAGCCCTTGGGTTTTGCCTGGGACGACCGCCGCCTGCGCCGCGCCGGGCTGGATTATCACGAGTTCGCGCAGGTACATCGCCATGCGGACTGGGCGGCCTGCCGGGCGTTTTTGGGGGATGCGCGCATATTCGCCTTCAGCACCAAAGGCACGCAATCTTATCAGCAGGTCGCGTACCAGCCTGGCGATGCGCTGCTTTTCGGCCCGGAGACCCGCGGCTTGCCTGCCAGCCTCCTGGACAGCCTGCCCGCCACGCAGGTACTGCGCCTGCCCATGCGCCCCGGCCAGCGCAGCCTGAATTTGTCCAACGCCTGTGCTGTCGCGGTCTTCGAGGCTTGGCGGCAAATGGACTATTGCGGCGGTCAGTGAGCAGCGTTGATCAAACTACCCATTTTTACAACCTCTTCAATTGCCTGTCATCCGCTTAAAACGCCCGCCGCCAATAGTGCGTTCAACCTCGCCAGTGTCTCGGCGATGATGCGCCCCTGAGTGTCGATGTTCTGAATGATTTCTTGCGGCGTGCGGGTATCCACATCCATTACTGCTGTCGGGTTGACCGCCTTCAGGTCAAACACGGCTGCGTCCATGTCGGCGGCCTTAGTTTCCAAATCGCGGGCGGCTTTATCTTTCTCCTTGATCTGCGCATCCAGTGCCTCCAACTCGGCGTCACTGGCCTTGTCTTTCTTCAACCGCTTGAGCTGCTCTTTCAAGTCCACCACGGTGGCTTTGATTTGCGCCGCTTCATTGAGCAGCGGTTGCATCTCGGCGCGAGCTTTAGCGCGGCGAGCGGCGAAATCCATCGTCCACGAATAACGGCTGTCGCCCTCCGGCCTGCCGCGCTGTTGCAGCATGCGGGCATAGCTGGGGAAGGGCTTGCCCGCATTCGCCTCGTCCGCATGCCAGTCGGCAGTGAGGATGGCGGGCAATTGCATATCGGCCAGTACATCGCCGTTTTGGTCAAAGCCAAAGTGCGCCAACGTCAGCGGTGTTTTTTTGCCGACCTTCACGTAAGACAGGTCGTAATACCAAATCTTCCCAGTCTTCTTGCCCTTGGTGAAAAACAGCAGATTGGTCTTCACACCAGCACCAGCAGTAGAGAACACGCCACCCGGCAGGCTGACAATGGCCCACAGATCACACTCATCCACCAGCTTGCGTTTGGTTTCCAGAAAAGCGCTTTCGTTGGTGCGGAACAGTAAGCCCTCGTCCAGCACGATGGCGCAGGTACCCTTGGGGGCCAGCTCGTCCAAGATATCCTGCACAAACAGTACCTGAGTGGCGCTGGTTTCGTAGGCGAAATTCTTCTGTGCGTCCTTGCCCTCCTTGCCGCCGAAGGGCGGGTTGGTCAGAATCACATCAAAGGTTGGGGGCGCTTGGTCGAATAGGGCACCGTAAGTCGTGCGGCGGGTCAATGAATTGCCGTGCCACAAATTGGGCTGATCAATGCCATGCAGTACCAGATTAGCCAGCGCAATGGGAAAGACCAGATTCTCTTTTTCGCGGCCAAAAAAGGTGTCGTGCTTGAGGGTGTCAATATCGGTACTGGTGGCACTTTGGCCGAGTTGGCGGGCAATGTGCTCGTAGGCAATCGCCAGAAAGCCGCCGGTGCCACAGCAAGGGTCGTACACCGTCTGCCCGAGCTGCGGATTCACCGTATGCACCATGGCGCGGATCACCTCACGCGGGGTGAAGAACTGCCCGCCGTCGGAGTTCTTTTCACCCATTTTCAACAGCAAGTCTTCATACACCTGCGACAGAGTGAAAAAATGCTGGTCATCCACATAGTCGATATTGATCTGATGCACCTTATCCAGAATATCGCGCAGATTAGTTTCACTATCGACGCGCACTTTTTCCACCGCTGTCATGGTGCGACCCATGATGCGTTGTTTGCGGCTGGCATTGAAGTTAGGCAGGCCGGTGCGGGTATCAATGTCCAGACTGTGCAGGTGTGGCAGTAGCTCTTTATTAATGAAGTCAAACAGCTTGCCATCGCCCGCCGCGAACAATTCCTGTCGTTTCCAGCCGAAGGGCTTACCCTCTGCGGTTTTCGGATGCTCAGGCTTGTCTGAATACGGCGCGGCCCAGTCCTGCCAACGGTAAGGGCTGTGCAGCGCGGGTGAGAAGTTCGCGCCCAACACTTCGGCCTCTTCGCGCGCCTTGGCTTCCTGCGCGTCCAGAATGCGCAGGAACAGAATCCAGGTCAGCTCCGGCACGTACTGCAAGGCGCTGGCGCAGTTGGAACGGCGCATCACATCGCAGATGCTTTTGACGAAGGCAGAAAGGGATTGTGTCGAAGCGATGGCTTTAGGTGCTTTGGTCGTGCTGGGCGAAGCCATGCCATCGGTGTTTTTTTTAGGGCGAGCCATTAGCGCGGTTCCTTGGGGGGTTTCCTGTCCAGCTTCTTTCTGGCAGATTCAATCTGCTGAATGCTGTTGTCGGGTTTGGGCAGATTCTCGGGCATGGTGCCGCCTAACTCTTCAATGGTCTGGCGTACCTTGCGACCCACCTCAAAGTGGGTCTTGTTGGCTTGTGACTTACCCTGCACCTGATCACGGCGCAGTTTTTCTTCGGTTTGCGTGGCGCGGAACAGGTTGGCAGCCAGCTCGGTGCTGCCCATGTGATCGAGAATCTTCTGGCTCTTCTTCAGCCCCTTGCGGGCGTGGATTTCCTTGTTGCCCAAACCGCCATACAGCCCTCTGTAACCATGATCCTGAAAGATGGCGTAGTCGAGGCTGGACTCCACGCCCGCATCCTTGGCGGCAGCGGCCAGATGCTTGTTGTGCGTGGCAAGTTCGTTGCGGATGGCGAGGCGCTTTTCGTCCTCGCTGAGTTGGGCGAATTTCGCATCGTCAGCAAGTTCCTGCCGTCGCGTCTGCATGGCGAAATAGGTCTGTCCATTGGCGATCACCGGCTTTGCGGGGTCGCCGTTCTGCACGATCAGGTAACAAGCGTAGCGTGACAGATGCACATCCGGCACCGGGCGCTGTGCGCCGGAACCGATACCGACCATTTTGGTGACATCACCGAAATGGTCGGCAACTGGCCGACCGGACTGTTCGCAGGCCAGCCGTGCCTTATCCACCACCTGCATGAAGTTGCGCCAATCCTGGTATTCCAGTAACGGAGCAATGTCGCGCGCCGACCAGAATTCGTTACCGTCCTCGTCGAACTGGCGGACTTCCTCGAAGGTGGCGTGATGTTGTTTGGTGATGCGTTTGTCGGTCATGGTCGTCTTCCTATTGATTGAAGGCTTGCGCAAGCACACGGCTTGGCAGGCAGTTGATCTCTTCCAGCGCTGCCTTGCTTGAATTTTCTAATGCGTCGATTTCGGTCATGGCGGCCTGGATGCGCGCCACGATGTGTTGCTGTTCGGTTTTGCTCGGTGCTGGCACATCTAGTGTAGTGTTGCATTCTGTTTACTGCTTAAATGGCCGTTAGCGCGGATGACCT
>NZ_JAGDVS010000141.1 GCF_023255755.1 Acidithiobacillus sp.
GCAGGGGCAGGGCGGCGGCTGTGGCGTGGCCCCAGCCGAACTGGGCAGCCAGTGGCGGAAACAGAAAGCCATCCAGCACCGCACCGATGTTACCAGCCGCCGCGATCCCCAGGACCGTCCCCTGTACCCTGGCGGAATAATTGCTCCCCGCCATGGGCAGGGCCACCGCAAAACTCGCACCCCCCACACCGAGCAGAATGCCGAGGACAATCAGCAGGGGAAAGCTGGGCGCCTCCGCATAAAAGAGCAGGAAAAGTGGGGGAATGGCGGAGAGGGCAATGCCAGCGAGCGCCAGCCAACGGCCGTCCATGGTCTGATAGAGATTGCCCATACCGACCCGTAAAATTGCCGCCGCCAGCACCGGCACGGCTACCAGAAAACCCTGGTCCGCTGACGTCAATCCCATGGTTTTGACCATGTACGGCGCGAGGGGTCCGTAGAGCAGCCAGACTGTGAAACCGGTATCGAAATAGAGAAAGCTGGCAACCAGTGCCCGCCAGTTGCCGGTGCGCAGCAGCGTCAAAAATTCTTTCATCATGGCCTCCTTAAAGGCAGAGTGCTGGACATGAAAAAAGGCGCTCCTGGCTGGTGGGCCAGGAACGCCTTCGTTCCAAAACGCTGTCCGTCGGTGAACAGTGCTCGTGAGTCTTTAAGCAGTTATCGTGCCATTATCTGCGTTGTGCGACCGAACGTGCTGGCGCTGTGCCGCCGCGCGGCGTATTCACAGGACATTCTGCCGAAAAATCACAGGAATGCGGGGGCGCGAAACCCCTCCGGGTAGCGCGGGCGATGCGCAATACCGGTGCAGATGCACCAGAATTTCGCATCATCATGGTGCAAGCGGCTTTACGGCAGCACGCTGCTCCCGTCAAAAATGCGGCTGGTACCCATGCGGATCGTGCCCCCCTGATCATCCGCCAGCAACCAGGGCTGTGCTTCCCCACCCCAGGCCACGAAATCCTCTTTCGGCACAGGAATCTGCAGGGCATAGGCCGCCTGCCGGTATTCGGCGCTGCGATACACCCTCGGAATGAGCGTTGGGGCATCCGCACCCTCCGGCCATTGACCCGCCGCCTGCATCTGCCGCACCAGCCAATGCGCATGGGAATGCCAGGGAAAATTCGCTGAATAGCGCGTAAACACATGGAAATCCTCCCGCTGCGGCAAGCCCGGCACCGAGCCGGTCAGTGCCAGTGCGACGACTTCTGCAGGCACATCAATGGCCGCCGCCACCCAAGGTGCCGCCTCCAGCCGGTGTTGTGGGTCATCCAGCCAGCGCCCTGCCGCCAGTACCGCGCGAATCAGGGCCTGGTGTACCTCGGGCTGCGCCAAAGCCCAGTCCTCGCGCACTGCCAGCACCTTCTCCATTATGTTGTTCCAGAGCGCGTAACTGCTGACAATAGGCATCCCGACCCCTTCGACCGCAGCCAGGCTCCCCCACGGTTCACCAACACAATATCCGTCAATCTCGCCGGCGCGCAGCGCCTCTACCATATAACGCGGTGGCACCACGCTGATCTGCACCTGTGTTGCCGGATCAATGCCCGCCGCCTGTAGCCAGTGGCGCAGTTGATAATGATGGTTAGATACCGGTGACACCACCGCAAAGCGCAGCTTGGCGGCGGGTTTGGCCTGAATGACCTGCTGCAAAGCCAGACCCGCCAGGAGGGGCTGGTCACCGCCCGTCAGGCCTGCATCTGACAAACGCTGGTGCAGCGTGGTGCTCACGGTGATCGCATTGCCGTTCAAGGACAGTGTCAGCGCTGTCATCACCGGTACCCGCGGTGAGGCGATGCCCAGTGTTGCTGCCAGCGGCAGCGGCGCCAGGGCATGCGCTGCCAGCAGATCACCGAAAAGCAGATGATCGCGCAAACTCGCCCAGGACGGTTCCCGCTGCAAGACCACCTGTAGACCCTGTTCGGCAAAGAAGCCGCCCTCGCGGGCCACAATCAGCGGCGCGCTATCGACCAGAGCTACGTAGCCAACGCTGAGAGAGTGTTCACGCGCCATGACAATTTCTCCAAAATAAGCGGCACCTACAAAAAATCCTCGCAGCCCAGAATCAGGTAGCGAGGACGTCGTTGTCCAGAATGTTTTAACTACAGCAAGAAACACGCCAATCGTTTCACTCGTTGCTTCGCTTGTTTGGTCTTTTCTATCCATGATGGATGGCAAAACGCCATACAGCCATCTGACCGTACGCACCTGTCCTGGATGACCTCCGCCGCGCCGCAAGCGGGACATTTCATCCACATAGTTCCTTACGCCGGCCAAGGTGGTTGACGGCGAGCAAGTGGCAAGAGATGCTGATCTTCCTGCCCGTCCCATATTCTGGAGAAAGTGCTTCCCATGGAGAATAACAAGGAGGTGTTGCTCCCCCGCCTGCGGCAAACTCCGCTCTTCGCCGCCTGGCCCGAGGACGTCATCGCGCCGCTACTGGCGCAGTCCCGGCCGCTGACTCTGGAGTCAGGAGATATCCTCTTTGCCGAGGGATCGTCGGCCCGATCCTTCTATTTCCTGGCATCGGGGCGAATTGATCTGATTGCGGCGGCGGCGACCGGGCAGGAGAAAATTGTCGAAATCATCCAGCCCGATGATCTTTTCGCCGAGGCTGTGGCCTTTCTCGGCGGCCGCTATCCGGTGACGGCGCAGGCCGATGCGGCGACCACGGTGCTGGAGATTCCACTGGACCTCTTCGTCGAGAGCCTGGAGCAACGGCCATTGTTGATGCGCCAGATGCTGGCGCGCCTCAGTATGCGCCTGCATTTTTTGGTCAAGGAACTGCGTCATCTGAGTGTGGAGTCGGCGGAGCAGCGGCTGGTGAGTTATCTGCTGGAGCTGTGCCCGATGGTAAATGGCCCCACGGCCATCGAACTCCCCGCCAAGAAAGCGGTGGTGGCGGCGCGTCTGGGGTTAACGCCTGAGACACTGTCCCGGGTGCTGACCCGCATACGCAAGGCCGGACTCATAGAAGTGGAGCGCCGGATCATTGCCATCCCTGACCCGCTCGCTCTGCGGCGCTGGGCCGAAGGGCATTGAGGTGATGTGCCTTGATGTCCTGCGACCATTCAGGGCGCGTCGGGGGTTGGTTCCGCCAATGTCTGCAGAAAATCGCAGAGCACCAACGCACCGTTGTGCTCTTGGTCGTGGGCAGCATAGAGCAGGATAATAGGTGCCCCGGCGGCTTCGGCCAGCAGCGTCAGAGCGTTTTCTTTTTGCGTCGCCAGCTCCGCCAGGTAGCGGCGGCGGAATTCGTCCCAGCGCTCAGGATCGTGGGCGAACCACTGGCGCAGGGCGGTGCTGGGGGTGAGGTCTTTGGGCCAGGCATCCAGCGAGAGGTCGGCCTTGCGCACGCCACGAGGCCAGAGGCGCTCAGCCAGTACGTGGTAACCTATGGGCAGGGGACGCGCATATACGCGCCAAGTCGTGATTTCAATGTGCTGAGAGCGGTCTAAAGTCATTTTAGTCATTACGCATCAGGCTGCCGTCTTTTTGCAGACGGAGCAGCAATAGGGAAAATAAATTAACCCAGTATAGTGGCTGGGATTTCTTGACCTGGGTTAAGGAGTTGTTGAGTATAGCAGTCAAAATTACTATGACTCTGCAGCCGTTGAAGAGGAAGGTAAAGTCGTGATGCTATCTCTGGGACCCTTTGTGGGCATGAATCGAGTCTATGTGGCATTGGAAAATGGAGAAATATACCGCCGCCGCCGAGGGATTGCTGGACAATGGCAAATGCGCAGAGATGGGTGCGGCGATGGTGTGACGGAGGACAAAATAATCGTATGACCACGATCCGCCGCCCGCGCTGGGCATTATTCATCCTCCTGGGTGCCGTGCTGACGGTAACCATGCAGATACTATCGGGCTTTTTGCTGGGTGCGGGGATGCACTGGATATTTTCTTTTCATGTCGCGGATGGTTTGGTGGCTGGCGTCCTCATCGTGGGGGAGTGGGGTTGGTTGCTTGCGACTCCGCAGGGAAACAAGGTCATGGCGCGTATGTTTTTATTCTCGACAGAAACTCGGCATCAATTGGGACGACAGATCCGTGGAGAGATAGGCTTTTCGGCCTCATTTCGCGAGGGGCTCGATGCTCCAGTGCAAGGCCTTTTCCTGATTTTTGCCAGCATCACGGTGGTTATCGGTATTCTGCTGTGGCAGAGACATGGTGGATACCTTCCATGGCACCGTGTGTTGGCTGTTATCTTGCTGGTTTTGTGGTTGCTGCACCTGACTTTCAGCATCCATGACCATTGGCGGCGTCGCGGGCCTGACAAAGGAGTACCGTCATGACGCATGTGGTAACGGAATCCTGCATTATTATCGCCGTTCCCAAACAGATCAGTCAGAGCAGCGCATACACTGCACACCGTAACGCTTGATCCAGGCTTCCAACGCTTCAATAGCGTCGGGTCCGGTTTTGACATTATCCAATGCATGTTGCGGATCATCGGGTTTTATCCGGGCGATCCAGGCGTCGCTATAGGGAGCAACATTAATCAGGTGCGGGTCCTCCAGCAGCGCTTCATTCCGTGCTATGACTTCACCTGCAAATGGCACTGGTACGCCGCCTGCCCATTTACCACTTTCCAGTGTGGCCACATGCCGTCCTGCATCCAGATGGGTGCCGATTTTTTTAATTCTGGCCTTTTGTAAACGCCCCGACATGGTTTGGGCGGGATCCGTGACCCCAATAGTCAGTGTGCCGTCATCTTCTGGGCGCACCCATACATAGTCGAGATCGTAAAACAGATCCTCAGGCAATTCACAGCCGTGATATTCACTCATGATGGTGTCTCCGCTTCACAGGCCAGAATGCGTTTGCCCGCTGCTTCACCACGATCCGGTAAGGCGGCTGCGAGATAGGGATAGAGTTCCATCTCTTCCTTGGCATCGTGTTGTTTGAGAATGGATTGCACCGTGCTCAGCAGATCATCGAAGGTTTCCGCATCCTGATCCTGGATGGCTTCAGCCATCTCCTCAAAAAATATCCGCAAATCCTGATGGCCCTTACGTAGCAATGCTGTCAGTGGATGATCGTCACCACCCTCTTTACGCTCGAAGGCTGGGAAAAGCGTGCTTTCTTCCACCACCATATGGCCATCAACAATCCCGTGACGGAATACCTCTAGTAAATGGGCAGCCTCCCGCCATGCCCCAGTCGAAACAGCGTGTGCGCTCTGTCCCAATAGTTGATCCAGGCGTTCATGATCGTGTTCCATAATCTGGTCTATATCGGCCATAACGTTCTCCATCGTGTGAGAAATGATGTTGGGCGGCGTGAGCTATGCTAGTATCTGAACGTGTATCCATAATATTAGACTGGTATTGTTGATAAGGTGAAATATGAAAGTACAAATACTGGTTTCAAAGTGGTGTCCTGTTTGTCCCCAAGCAGAAAAAGTTTGGAAAGAAGCTTCCCAGAAAGTGCCTATGGAGCTGGAAGTGCTGGATGTTGCTGATCGTGAAGGGCGCGAAATAGTCAGTAACCTGCGCATTAAGACCGTTCCGGCCATCGTGGTGGATGGCGCCCTAAAGACAGTAGGTGCGCAGCCTTTGGGGGAAGTGCTGAAGATGCTCGGCGCATCATAAACGCGGTATCGTAGAACACTATCCATTAGGCGCAAAAGCATCGAAGTGAATATGGTCATGCTGCACTTCATGGGAGAGCAGCAGGTCGATGGCGGCTTCTATCATGCCGGGGCTACCGCAGAGATACACTTCATGATCCTTCCAGTGGCCGTTGGCGGCAACCGTGGGCAAGAGACGGTGGGCGCCGGCCCAGGAGGTGTCATGCATATCGGAAAGTGTCGATGTGATGGTGATATGCGGATATTGTTGTGACCATCTGGCCAGTTCTTCCAGATGATAAAGATCGGCCTGTTTTCTGGCCCCGTAAAAAAGATGGATAGGCCGGGTCCGCCCCAAATCGATACTTTCCTGAATAATCGCCTCAATGGGGGCCAGACCGGTTCCGGCGGCAATACAGAGCATATCACGGTCATTATCCGGGCATAGTGTGAATTGGCCCTGTGCAGCGCCCAGGGTTAATGCATCACCCGTTTGCGCGGCATGAAAAAGCCATTGGCTAAATACGCCGCCAGGTAATTCACGGATATGAAAAACCAGTTCTCCGGTGGAATCCGGTGGCGTCGCCATGGAATAAGAGCGCCACTGATCTGGGCGCCCCGGCACCGCTACGCGGGCATATTGTCCGGTCCGGTAGGGATAAGGCCGTTCTGGCCGCAGCCGTAACTCCAGTACATTCCAGGCCAGTGGTGTGAGTCGGGTAATCTCGGCCGTCCAGGTGTCCTTCGGAACCACCTCGGCACGCAAACGCAGGTCACTACGTGGATACAGTTTACAGAGAATGGCCATGCCAGCGGCACGTTCCGTGGATAGGAGCAGCAGGGGCATAAAAGGCCCCTGTTCGCTGGCGCCGGACAAAATGGTGCCTTTGCAATCACCGCAGGAACCACTGGCACAACCATGTTTGATGGGAATTCCGTGTTGTTTCGCCGCTTCGACAATATTTTGGCGCTCATCCGCCATAAAGTGGATGCCGGATGGCTCCAGACAAATTTCATATTCCATAACGGATATACCTCAAAATAATGGCGTACCTGAGCAACCGGTACGCCAATGGCAAGGGTCTATCAGACGGCGGGAGGTACGTCGTCGATGGTCACTGGGACGAAGCGGGAAGGGGCCATGGCCTCGTAGGCTGCCTCGATGCAAACGGTGGAGGCCAGGTTGTATGCCTCAATCCAGGATTCTGCCATTTCCTGCGTCCAGGCCGCACCCAGGAAGTGCTTCAGGGTATTGAGCAGGCTTTTGCCGACAATGGGGTAATGTTCCGGGCGGGTATCGTATTTAATGTGCCCGATACCGAGTTCCCTCAGATAGGGGACCAGCACTTCCATGGTGTTGATATTGGTGGCGATCAGAATAACGGAATTGAAAAGGCGTACCCGCTGCTCCGTCATATCCCCTGGAAACATTTTCCGCACTTCAGGGAAATGGGTGAACATATGGTTATAAAAATATTCGGCAACCTGAACGCCTAAGTCCTTAACTGCCGCGCCGCTGGATTGGATGAGTTGGATATTGATCGCCATCTGTTGTTGCTCCTTGTGGTTGAACCGTGGATTTACTTCAGTAAAACGCCGTACGTTTTGCAGCTTAGCCGGTTGCCTGTGTGCATTCCTTGATTTCGGTCAAGTTTGGCTAAGTCACGCCGGCTTACGCGTTATCGCGGATAATGGCGGCGGCGCGTTGCTGGGCATGCCGTAACTCCCCATTGTATATAGCAGTTTGGTATCCTCGTACCGGTGTGGTAGTGAGAGCTTTGAGCACAGAATGCTTTTGTGAGCGCGTCCAGTGAATCTCTGCAACCATGGAGAGTCCGGGCCGCAGTGGATGCCTGGCGAGTTCTGCGGCGGGTAATGCGATACGTACCGGCACCCGTTCGACGATATGGATGTAATTTCCGGTGGCATTCTCCGGCGGCAGGATGCTGAAGGCACTACCGGCACCCGGCAACAGCCCCAGAACTTTACCGTGATAATGGACATCGCCGCCATAGTAATAACTGGTCAATTGAACGCGTTGTCCGGGGCGGACATGCCGCATGGCGGTTTCTCTGACGTTGGCTACGACCCACAAATCATTGAGGGGCACCACGGAAAATAGGCGCTGACCGGGGTGCACCATCAGTCCGGGGTAGGCGGCGCGCTCCGCGACATAACCCGATACCGGTGCACGGATAACTCGGCGTTGCCATTGAATATCGGCCTGTTCGAACTGCGCCGCGGCCTGGCGCACGAGGGGATTCGTTTGCAGGGTGGTGCCCGCTATGATGGCTTGCGTGCCTTTTAGCGCCGCTTGGGCCGCTGCTACTTGTGCTGTCGCAGCAGCAATTTCGTTTTGCGTGTCTTCAATGCGGATGGCGGAAACAGCGCCACTCGGCAGAGATTGTTTATAGCGGATTAAATCGCTGCTTAATTTGTGGAGTTCGGCGTTTTTGGCAGTGACGCTCTGTTGCAGTGCGGTGACCTTGGCGAAATCTCTGCGTACCTGCCTGACCGTCGCTGCCAGATGCGCCCCTGCCTGTTGCAGTGCGAGCTGGGAATGATTGGCCTGAAGGGTAGCCATTACCTGTCCGGCGTTGACGAATTCGGTATTTTCTACTAGTACCCTACTGATGGTACCGGCCGTTTGGCTATTCACCGGCGTAATATTGCCCGCGACGTAGGCATCGTTGGTTTCTATCCGGTACTGCCCCCGCAAAAACCACCACGCGGCCCAGATCAATCCGGCAAGTACAAAAATGAGGGTAACGAGCACCAGCATCCGGGTGCGTTTTTCCGATTGGATGGGAGAACTCGAGTATTCGGGCTTTTGCACGCTCATGTGGGATTTTTCAACGAGCTATATCTGCCACCCAGCGCTGAATTCAGCAATACCCAGGATTGCGCATTTTGCATCTTTAAGGCCAGCAGTTGATTTTTTATTTCCGTTTCCTGAATCTGCGCGCTATAGGCTTCTGCTTTATCCGTAATTCCAGAATGAAAGGCAGATTCAGCCAGCGCCGTGGTATGCTCGGCGGCGAAAATCATCTGCCGTTGTGCCCGGAGTTTTTTGCGTATCTGCCGCCAGGTGGCCAGACGACCGGCAATCTCGCGCACTGCGTCGAGGATGGTGGCGCGATAATGGTCTTCCGTGGCTATATATAATGCATTTTTCTCCTTCAGTTGGGCGCGTAATCTCCCCCCTTCGAAAATGGGCAGGGATATGACCGGGCCAAGGGCATGTGCGAGATTTCCAGGGCTGAACAAATCTCCCAGGTGAATGCTGTTCCATCCCGCAAACAAGGCGATATTCACATCGGGATAAAAGGCCGCGCGTGCCGCGCCCACCTGTTGCGCCGCGACTTCTGTTTCCCAGCGCGCAGCGACTATATCCGGACGGTGCGCAATGAGGCGTAGGGGCAAATTCCGGGGCATGGTGATCGTGGATAACGTGGGCAGCGGCTCTGCCGGAATATCCCGCCCCCAATCGGGTCCGTGTCCGGCCAGTGCCGCCAATATGTAGCGCTGTTGAGCAACGGCTGCCTGCATGTCGGCTACCGACTGGCGTGCCCCTGCGCGTGCCTCTTCCTGAAGATAAACGGTACGGGCATCGCTCAGGCCGTCGTGCCAGCGCTGTTGTTCCAGATGGAGTAAGGACGTGTGCAGGACTTCCGCGCGATCCACCTGCCGGAGACGTTGTACATCACCCGCCAGCAAAAAGTAGTGCCATGCCAACTGAGTGGAAAGCAATAATTTTGCCTCGGCGTAATCCGCCTGGTGTACGCGTACTTCCCCCAGGGCGGCACGAAAGCGATCGCTGTCACGTCCCCACAAATCCAGGTGATAGCGCATTTCCAAAGGATTGAGAGCACCATAGGTGATGGTTTTGCCGTTCAAGGGGGCGTGCAAGCCTTGCCGGGAAAAGTACTCCTGAGTCACCGACGCCCCTGCGGAAAAGTGCGGGAGGAGGGCGGCATGCTGGTTTGCCGCCGCCGCTTTGGCTTCCAGAACGCGCGCACTGGCGACCTGTAGCGACGGATTGTTTCGCAGCGCTTCGCTGATTAAGTTATTCAGGGCGGGTAGCTGTGCCGATGCCCACCAGTTTGACGCGGGCCAAGCACCCGGAGTTAACCCGGCGTGGCCGTTAAACTGGGCCAGTATCCCACTGATTTGGGTATCATGCGCCGTTTTGCCGCCGGGGAGATGCGGCGGCAGACGCGCGCAGGCGCCGAGCAGCAACAGCAGTAGGATAAGGGCGATGCTGCGTTTCATCAGGGCTCCGCCAGTTCTTCCAGCGCCCGGCGCACCCGGACATCCGGCTCGGCGAAAACCACCCGTTTGGCTAACAATAACAGACCGGCCACGATCAGAAATCCCCATGCGGCGATGTAGAATATTTCATTAAAAGTCAGCAATGCGGCCTGATGCGCTATGTGGTTGGCCAACGTCTCATGCCCCACTGATGTGCTGATCCCATGCTTTCCCGTCGCATTGTCTTCGGTGAGAAAATGCTCGTGGAAAATAAGGCGTCTGCCCCATAAGGTGGCCATAATAGGAATACCCATGGCCTGTCCACATACCCGCAGCAGGTTTAAAAAGGCCGTACCACGCATTTCGGCAGCTCCGCGCAACCCGGAAAGCGCAATGGCGATTAACGGCGGGAATAGACCGCCCAGAAACATGCCCACGAGTATTTGTGGCCAGAGCAATTCATCAAAAGAAGCCGTCCGATTGTAGGAAGAAACCCAGAAACTGCCTGCCGAAAACCCCAGCAAGGCAATCATCCCGAGTATGCGCGCATCAATGTGATTCAAAAAATGCTGCGTGAGCGTGGCACTGAGTTTTGAGAAAATAGCCATGGGCAACAATAGGAGGCCAACCATCCAGGCGGAATATCCCATGGTCAACTGAAATTCCACAATATAGATGGCCATAGCGCCCTGAAAAAAGAGCGCAGTGAAAAATAGCCCTATCGCTCCAATCAGAAAATTACGGCGTCGCAGAAAACGCAGTTCCAGCAGGGGATGGGTGCTGTGCCATTCCCAGAGTGCGAAGAAAACAAGCGCGGCAGCGCCGATAGTCGTCAGAAAAATGATGGTATTGGAACGCCACCAACTGATGATTTCTCCGGAGTTGAGCGCAGACTCCAGCGCCGCCAAGGCGATCAGCAGGAAAATCAGACCAGGCCAGTCTAATGGTGGATGGCGGTGTTCCGCTTCGCGCCCGATTAGAAGTATCGCACTGATCAAGGCGACTGCGACGGCAATGGGTATGTTGAGGTAAAAAAGCCAACGCCAACCCAGGGTGTCGGTGATCCAGCCGCCGATGGTCGGCCCTAAGGTGAACGGTGTAATGGCGGCGATGCCCCACAGACTCAGGCCAATATTGCGCCGTTGTGGGGTGTAGTGACGCAGGATGACGCCAAGAGAGATGGGAATAGTCAGTCCGCCCGCATAACCCTGGACGACGCGCGCGGCCAAAAACCAATCGTAATTGGAGGTCTGGGCGCATACGGAGGAAGCCAGGGCAAAGGTGAGAAAGGCGCCGAGCAGGCTGCGCATCTCCCCCCAGCGGTGCAAAAACCATGTCGCGGTGGGAAAGGCCAGCGCCATAGCCAGGAAAAAATTCGCCTGGGTCCAGTCTGCATAGGCGGGGTTGACGCCCAGACTCCCGGCAACGTGGGGGATCATGGGTAGATAGGCCCCGGTGTTGAAGAGTACAAGGAAGTGACCCAGCCCGATCACCAGGTTGAGGAGTGCCACCATAGACGCGCTGAGCGCTGGTATCGGGGCGGCAATACGGAGGGAAGACGTCACGGGCGGTTGCGTTTGCTATTTTTCGGAAGACGTAGCGATAATGCGGCCCGTGAATATATAGGTCAAATTGGAAATTTATAACTAACCTATAGGGGATAGCGATATATGGACACCGAGCTTTTGCTGACTTTTCTAACGGTAGCCCGGTCCGGGGGTATCAGCGCGGCGGCCAGGGTGCTGCACCGCAGTCAGCCGGCGGTGACGGAACGTTTACAGAAACTCACCCAGCAAGTGGGGGAACCACTTACCATGCGCAGCGGCCGCGGTATTCGCCTCACGCCGGCCGGGGAGGCATTGCTCTCCACCGCGCAGCGGCTGCGCGATGTGGTCGACGAATTTGACGACATCGTGTTGCGTCGGCAGCGCCTGCAAAACGGCGTGCTGCGCATTGCCGCGACCAATACGGTGGCCAATTATTTTTTGCCGCAACGTCTGGTGGCCTTTCAGCGCCAGTTCCCCGATGTGGAACTCCAACTGCGCGGTGGCATCATCGACTGGTCGGACATCTCGTTGTCCGACTGGGATTTGTTCTTTCTGGAAGGCGGGCTGGATCTGGAAGGGTTGCCTTCCTACTATACGGTAACGCCATGGTTACACGATGAAATCATGACGATTTTCCCGGAGGGCCACGCGCTGCTGGCGCAAGATGACCTCACCCTGGAAAGCCTCATGTCCTACCCCATGATCTGGCGGGAACGCGCCTCGGGTATTCGCCGCTCTGTGGAGCGGGTGTTTCATGACGCACACTTGACGCCCAAACAATCCATCGAAGTGACCGGTGTCGAGGCGGTAGGTGCCGCCGTAGACGCCGGGCTAGGCATCGGGTTTGTGACTGCCGCAGCCTTGCGCTGCCGAAAAGACTGGCGCGTCCACGTACGCCGCTTACCGTCACCGCACGGCATTCAATGGACACTGTATATGGCCAGACCGCAGCCCATTTACCAGTCCCATACCATCCAGGCATTTCTGCAATTTCTGGATGCGGATGCAGTGCATGCGTCAGACACCGCAGCCGCATCGCTGCGTTAAGCATCCTGCGCTTCCGCCGACGCCGTTACGGGGACCATGGACTCCGCCGCGTCAATCACCCCACGCTCGGCCTCCAGTACATCCCCCTTGGCACGCTCCCGCTCCACCAGGCTGATGATCCGGGCCACCTGCGCGGGTTTTACCGCAAGGTACTCGGCTATCGCCTTGATGTCCTCCTTCAGTTGCGCCTGTATGGAGTTGATGCCCTCCCGGCGATTGATGATGTCTTCTATGGCCTCGCGGGCCTTGTGATCCAGTTCCAAAGTAACTCCCTAATTTGCCGTGTGTGATCGGCCCTAAAGCCATTTTTGTCCGGCGCAGTTTATCACGGCCGCACCATAAAAGGCTCCGTGGCGGGTTGGTCTTGTGCGGTGCGCTGGAAGGTAGCCGTTTGCTGAGTCTGCTGAAGTACCACAGACTCCATAGAGGACGTCGGGCCGGGCTGATAACCTTTTTCCTGATGTCCCAGCCAGAGGCCAATCAGCGTGCCAAAGACCAGAATGCCCGCCGTCTTGGGCCGGAACTGCGATGCAAAATGATGGGGTGCCATGTGATGCCTCCTTCGGTGGTTACTGTATAAAAGTACAGTACACGCTGAAGGGGCTCATGGCAAGTGCGATGGTGGTCGGGGTTACCATGGGTGAACCGCATTGAAATCCACCCCATGCCATATCACCAGCGACGCTGCTGGACAGAGGTTATCGGGGGAGTGGGAAAACCCTGTCCCATCAAAGCTGCGGCAGGCGGTCCAGGGGGCTGATCACGCCGCTCGGCCCGCTATTCAGGACATGGGTATAGATCATGGTGGTACTCACATCGGAATGCCCCAGCAATTCCTGCACCGTGCGAATGTCCTGACCCGACTCCAGCAGGTGATATGGTGGACCTCTCACGGACCCTCTGCCGTGGCCAAATTCGACGCTGCTACGCGGCGATATCCCGGAGGTCGTGCGGATACTCAAGGATCAAACGAATGGTGTGCTGGGAATCATGGGCAGTGGGGAATTGATTAAGGCCCTGTTGTCCGCTGACGTGATTGACGAATACTTGCTGATGATCCACCCACTGGTTCTCGGCACCGGTCGTCGGCTTTTCCCAGAACAAGTGAAACTGGCGCTGCGGTTGACACACTGCGTCACATCGTCCGCCGGCGTGGTGATCGCCACCTACGAGCCGGAGAAAGAATAAAAATGGATGGCGCGCCCTCGGCCAAGATTCAAACGACATCCAACCCCGGCGAATTGCGCCCTAACACCATTCCAACCATGCGCTCCAGCCGACTGCTTTACGTTGGGCGTCAGAGGCAGCGCACATTGCTTCGTGTTCGCGTATTTGCTAACGTCCGTTCATGTCCTTCGAGATCGAGTACTTCCACGAGCGCGTTCTCCACGAGATTGAGTCGTGGCCCGTAGATGTCCTCGCCGACTACGCGCGTTTGGTCGAACTGCTGGCCGAATATGGGCCGAGTCTCAGGCTGCCGCACTCGCGGGCTTTCGGTGATGGCTTGTTTGAGCTTCGGCCTCGCGGTCGTTCCGGCATCGGTAGAGCGTTCTATTGCTTTCTCGTTGGCAAACGGGCCGTCGTCCTCCACGCCTTCATCAAGAAGGCGCAGGAGACGCCTGATCGAGAACTTAAGTTGGCGCGCAAGCGCCTGAAGGAGGTTTCAAATGGCTGAACTGAAATTTAAACCCGTCCGTCATTCCCACAAGGAATTCCTTGCCAAGGCGGCAACCCGCAAGGGGTTCGTCGAAGCCTATGACGCCCTTGCCCTTGAGTACCAAGTTGCCAGCCAAATGCTCAAGGCACGATCCCGTGCGGGCCTGACGCAAGACGCCGTCGCGGAACGGATGGGAACAACCAAGAGTGCGGTTTCGAGGCTCGAGTCGGCCGGAAAGCATGCGCCCTCGCTCGCAACCCTCAAGCGGTATGCCCAGGCCGTGGGGTGCGAGCTTCAAGTGAAGCTTGTGCCGCAGAAGACTGCTTGACGCCAATCCATCGGTAACCGGACTGCCCGCAAGCTGCGCCTGCAGGTTCCCTCCGCCACTACGCGGGTCCGGCGGCCGGTTACATCATTCGTGTGCGCCGGGTATGGCGCGTTACTTCATAAGTGGAAGTCCTATGGCCAGGTTTTCGCAGAGCCGAAGGCTAGGGAAACGGCAAATATTCGACTTATTTCTGTTCGTCGATCACGAACAGAGGAGGCAGCACTATATGAAAGCTAAAACGTTCGATAAACAGTTTGATGAGGGTGTTGATATTACTGCTGCTCTGGAGTTATCCAAGGCGAAACGCGTGTTGCAGGAGCAAAAGCGCGTTAATGTCGATTTTCCTACGTGGATGATTGAATCATTAGATCGAGAGGCAGGAAAGCTCGGCATTACCCGGCAATCCATTATTAAGGTGTGGCTCGCTGAACGCCTTGAAGAGTCTGCTTCTAACGCTACGTTCCAACGGACGCGCCGCGATGCGGCGCTCCGCTGAACTCCACGCTAGGGCCTACGGAGATGCCACGCTACATCGGAAGCTGCCACTGCGGTGCCGTGCGCTTCGAGATCGAAACGGTCATTGATCGTGTGACCGAATGCAACTGCTCGATCTGCTATAAAAAGGGCATCCTTCATCACCGTGTCACTCCGGATCGCTTCCGCCTGTTATCTGGTGAGGCCAACCTTGGTACATATCAGTTTGGGTCCAAGCTCGCAAAACATCACTTCTGCAAGACCTGTGGCATTCACGTCTTTACCCGACCTCGGGCTGCGCCTGATCTTTATACTGTTAACGTCAGAGTTCTCGATGACTATGACCTCGCACGCGAAAGCCCAGAGATTGTTCAGTTCGATGGCCGGCACTGGGAGGAAAACGTTGTTTCTCTCAAGTAACTCATTGGGTCCTATTGAACGCCTGCTTCCCGAATTAGCCATCTTCTGCTTGGGGGAAGCAAACCCCCACATTTTCACCAATGCGCCCGCAGCGCCGTGATGTCTGCGGCCTCGGTTTTCTTAACATCATATTTCGTGACATTTTGTAAATGAATGTCTTGCTTCAACCCGGTGTGCGCCGCCGCGAGGTGTGGGCATGGGCGATGTACGACTTCGCCAATTCCGGCTATACGACGGTGGTCATCACCGCCGTGTTCAGCGCGTATTTTGTCTCCGTCGTCGCCGACAATGCGCCCTGGGCAACCTTTGCCTGGACGCTGGCCTTGTCGGCTTCCTACGCGCTGGTGATGTTCACTGCACCGCTGGTCGGTGCCTATGCTGACGCCCACGCCTGCAAGAAAAAACTGCTGTGGCTCACTACGCTGGGCTGCGTCGGCTTCACCGCGCTGCTGGTTTTTGCGGCGCCCGGCGCACTGGGGCTGGCGATTATCGCGCTGGTGCTGTCCAACTTTTTTTTCGGCACCGGCGAAAACCTGATCGCCGCGTTTCTACCTGAACTGGCACGTCCGCGTGCGCTCGGCCGGGTGTCGGGCTGGGGGTGGGCGCTGGGATATGTGGGCGGGCTGATGTCGCTGGGTGCGAGCTTGGCTTACATCAACTGGGCGCAGGCACAGGGGCAGGGCACGGTGGACTTTGTGCCGGTTTCCATGCTGATTACCGCTACGCTTTTCCTGCTCGTGAGTTTGCCCACGCTGTTGTTGCTGCGCGAGCGCGCGGTGCCGCAAACCGAGCGCACAGCGCGCAGCGCCTGGGCTCAGGTGCGACGCACGCTCAGTCATCTCGAACGCCTGCCCGACCTGAAACGCTTTCTGATCTGCACCGTGCTGTATCAGGCCGGCATCCAGGCGGTGATTACCCTGGCCGCGATTTACGCCAGCCAGGTGTTCCATTTCAATACCCGGCAGACCATTCTGCTTGTGCTGGTGGTCAACATCACGGCAGCCATCGGGGCATTCTTTTTCCTGATTAGCACGATTTTTCCGCTGTGTTTGGTATTGCCTTCTTCAAAGGCG
>NZ_JAGDVS010000108.1:0-7669 GCF_023255755.1 Acidithiobacillus sp.
TTTAGCCAGTCGAAAAGCGGCGGGATAAGCGCCCCCGCCAGCGCCGATGGTCAACAAGTCAACGTGTTGGATGGCCATTGCACACCTCCATATGGGCCATATGGGAAAGTCTAGTTCATTAGGACAGCAGATATTCCCGGCTTGCGGTTACTTGCCGGGCAAACTCGCCTGAAGCGCTGGCCTGATTACGATTCGGGGAGGCTCAGATCCTGAACTTCGAGCCCCATCAGGTTCAGGCGGGCCTTCAAGTCGCGGATGGCGACCTGAACGTGCGCCTCTTGCCCTGCCACACCCATTTCGATTTGCGGACCAGTCGCCGTGAAGCTGGGCAGGCTGGAAAAGCGTATGTCCGGATGGGCAGCACAAAAGCTTTCCATAAGAGGGACCAGGTTGCCTTCCCGTGCACTGGGTAAAAGAACCCGTGCCTCTATGTCAGCCACCAAGGGAGGAAAATACTGCTCCAGCACCCAGTCGCTCATGGGCTCCGCCATTTGCGGAAATCCCGGGAAGAAGTATCCATTACCTATGGAAAATCCCGGCACATTATTGACCGGGTTAGGGATCAGTCTTGCCCCGGCGGGCAGATCGGCCATCCGTACCCGCACCGGTTCCGCCTCGTCACCGAACTGTTGGCGAATCAATGCCTCTGCCTCAGTGTGCCGGGACAAGGTAACGCCGGCAGCTGCTGCGGCGCAATCGCGGGTCAGGTCGTCGGGCGTTGCGCCTAAACCGCCAAAGGAGAAGAATGGCACAGATTGCGCCATGGCCGAGCGCAACTGGGTCAGCAGAATATCCCGGGTATCGGGCACGATCAGGCACCAGGCGACGCCATAACCGCGTCGCGCCAGTTGCTGGCGGCTGCGGAGAAAATGGCGGTCTTCCCGTTTACCGGAGAGTATCTCGGTGCCGATGATCACCAGGCCAACATCTTTGCTCATGGGGAACTCTCCAGAGAAGGGGCAATGGCCTCGCGCGTGGCCGTCTGTGGTGGCTCTCGCCACTGGGTGCGCCCGGCGGCGAGAGCCACCCGGCCACCCAGCAGCCACGCCAGCGCCTGCGGATAAATACGATGTTCTGCGTCGAGCACGCGCGCGGCAAGAGACTGTTCATCATCTGCTGGCAGGACTGCCACGGCCGCCTGGATGATAATAGGGCCAGCATCCAACTCCGCCGTCACAAAATGGACGCTGGCACCATGCCAGCACACACCCTGCTCCAGCGCCTGGGCATGGGTATGCAATCCGGGAAAGGCGGGAAGCAGGGAAGGATGAACATTCAGCATTCTACCCTCATAGTGTTGAACGAAAGCGGGGGTGAGCTGACGCATGAACCCAGCCAGCACCACGACATCCGGGGCGTAGTCGTCAATCTGCTTTTGCAGTGCGGCATCGAAGTTTGCCCTGGTCCCATAGTCCCGATGATCGACAGTAAGGGCAGGAATGCCTGCCGTCATCGCCAGTGCCAGTGCTCTAGCGGCTGGGCGGTTACTGATGACTGCAACGACTTGCGTGTCCGGTATCTGTCCGCTATGGCAAGCGGCAAGGATGCTTTGCAGGTTGCTTCCCCGGCCGGAAACCAGAATCACCAGCCTTTTAGTCAAGAAAACGTACTCCCTCACCGTCCTGACGTGGCACCAACTGCCCGACAACGAAGGCCTGCTCACCGTTCTCTGTTATAGATTGCACGGCGGCCTGCCTGGATTCCCAGGGGACCATTGCGACCATGCCGATACCCATGTTGAAAACCCGCCGCATTTCCTCCACGGAGACCTGTCCCTGCTCCTGTAACCATTGGAAAATGGCCGGCATTTGCCAGGTTTGGGGATCAATGCGAGCGGCAAGCGCTGCGGGCAGTGAACGGGGCAAGTTTTCTACCAATCCACCGCCGGTAATGTGAGAGAGGGCGTGTACCGTAACCGCCTTGCGCAGGGCCTGAATGGCATTCACATAAATCCGGGTCGGTTGCAGCAGCAGATCCACTAGCGGCTCACCGTTGATTTGGACATGGGAGTGGGCGCCGCTGCGTACGAGAATTTCCCGAATCAGAGAGTAGCCGTTACTGTGCGGCCCGGACGAGGCAATGCCAATCACCGCATCTCCCTCCCGGCAGGCCGCACCCGTCAGGATATCAGACTTCTCGACGATACCCACCGCAAAGCCCGCAAGATCATAATGCCCAGCCGCGTACATGCCGGGCATTTCTGCAGTTTCCCCTCCCAGCAAAGCACAGCCAGCCTGCCGGCAACCCTCGGCCACCCCGGTGATAACCGCTTCGGCTACGGCATTATCCAACTGCCCGCAGGCATAATAGTCGAGGAACCAGAGGGGCTCTGCGCCGGGGACGAGAATGTCGTTGACACACATAGCGACCAGATCAATGCCGATACTGTCATGTTGATTGGCTTCCAAGGCGAGCAACAGCTTGGTGCCTACCCCATCGGTGCCTGACACCAGTACCGGCTCGCGATAACCGCTGGGTAGGGCGAACAGTCCGCCGAAACCGCCAATGCCGCCGAGCACGCCGGGGCGGTGGGTACTTTCGGCAAGGGGTTTGATACGGTCCACCAGCGCATTGCCAGCATCGATGTTGACTCCGGCACTGCGATAGGTCAAAGGTTTCGGGGTATCCACGGTGACTTCCTCAAAGGGGTTTGGGTCATGGTATGAGGGCCTCTGGCGCCTGTCAAAGGGGCAACCAGCAGAGTCGTGCGGTGAACGGCGTCCAATAAAAAAGAGCGGCGAACCGCTCTTTTACGAGTCAAATCCCTACAGATGATTAGAACCGCTTGAAAATCTGACCACTTTTGGCCGCCTGGAAGCGCGCTTCCACCACGCCCCAGTTCATGTTCTTGTGAATGGCGGCTAGGTAATCCGCGCGGCCAAGAGCCTTCCAGTCCACCATGTAGGCATGCTCGAAGACATCAACGATGACCAGCGGCACAAAGCCGCCCACATTACCGTCTTCATGAAGCTGGACAAAGTGATTATTCATCTGACCGGTGGTGCCATCGTAGTAGGCGATAGCCCAACCTACGCTACGGCTCTTGGCGGCAGACATCAGATCTTCATGCCACACCTCGGTACTGCCAAACTGCTCAGTGACCGCTGCCTTAAAGCCGGGTGCCTGATCAATGCTGCTGCCGGGCTTCAACTGGGCAAAGTAGTACTCGTGTAAAACCATGCCGTTATATTCGAAGCCAAAGCGCCGGCGGCGGTCTGCATAGGTAAGTGAGCCGGTTTTGCCTGCGGCACGCATTTCCGCAAGCTCTTTGCGCAATGCGTTGCTTTGATTGACGTAACCAACATAAAGTCCCCAGTGATCATTAATCTGGGCATCGGAAATGCCATCCAGACTGCCGGGCTTTAATTCTTCGCGCACGCTATATTCGGACATTCGCTATTCTCCTGATTTCAAGTTTAGAACTGAACTAATGCTTGGTAGATTGTAGTCAGTGCCAGAGCTACCTGCAAACGACCTCCCTGTCGTTTGAGTGGTGACTGTGCCCTCGATTTTTCTTGACAGTCCTCGCCCCCTTGCCTAGCTTCACTGCGATGAACCTGCCGAATCTGTTGACCTTGTTACGACTCTTTCTGGTGCCAGTGATCTTCTACGCGCTGGCGAAAGGGCTTTTTGCCGTGACCCTGATCATTTTTTTGGCGGCGGCGATTACCGATGCACTGGATGGTTGGATAGCCCGTCATTATCATCTTCAGACCCGTTTGGGGGCCGTTCTTGATCCGATAGCGGATAAACTACTCGTAGTGACGACGGTTATCACGCTGACCTGGTTGCAGCGTATTCCTTTGTGGATGACCGTCGCCGTTATCTCCCGGGACCTGCTGATCGTCGGTGGCGGCCTGCTCTACCTGCTATTGATCGGAAAATTTAGTGTCCGCCCGACGCTGCTGTCGAAATGGAACACCGCGCTACAGTTTATCGTCATTGTGCTGGTGCTGTTACAGGCAGCATGCCATTGGCGTGTCTCGCTGCTGCCAGCCTTCGTTCTGGCGTTCCTGATGGCCGTTGCGTCCGGGGTGCAGTATGTCTGGGTCTGGAGCCGTAAGGCGATTGCTCAGGAGGGGGTCTCCGGCGAATCATGACCGGCATGCGGCAGCTTATTCTCCCCTTGGGGGTGAAGTCACAAGCAACGTTGGAGGGGTATTATCCCCATCCCAATGCGGAGGCGCTGCGTGCGGTGTTGAATCTGGTGGCTGAACAACAGTGCCTCTGTCTTTACCTTTATGGGCCGGGTGGAGTGGGTAAAAGTCATTTGCTGCTGGGGGCAGCATCCGCTGTTCCTGGATGGGTACCTTATATAGACTGCGGCGATATCACTAATCCGTTTAATAGAATAACGGATCCAGAGACGTTCTCCAGTCTGGCAGAGGCTCCTCTGTTGTGTCTGGACAATGTTGAAAGCTGGGCGGGTCAGCGCGATAAGGAAACTTTTTTTTTCGATCTCTATAATGAACGCATGGGCCGCGGGCAACCGATGCTCCTTGCCAGTCGACGGTCACCGCAGCTCACTGACTGGGTGCTCCCGGACTGGGCAAGCCGGGTGAGTGCGGGTTTGCAATACGCTCTGCGTTTCCCCAGTGATGCGGAGAGAAGTGTCATTTTGCAAGAAATGGCGCAGCGCCGCGGCCTGCAGATTGGTGTGGACGCCGCTCACTATCTGTTGCGGCATTATCCGCGCGATCTTGGTGCACTGGACCACTTGTTGGGTGTGCTGGATGCCCGAAGTTGGGAGCAGCAACGAGAAGTGACCATCCCTTTCATACGCCTTTGTCTGGTTGCGGAGAAATCGTGATGACGGAAAAAACACCACCGCGCCAATGCTTTCGCCAGAATGACAAGGCACTGGCATCTGTTCCCGAAGAGCATGCCAATCGTTGGCAGCGTATGTTTTACCGGGTATTCAGGGCCTGGCATGGTTTCTGGAACGACGAATGTATCGACCGTGCAGGATTGCTCGCTTATACCACGCTCTTTGGTTTGGTACCGGCGATGGTGCTGGTCTTCAGTCTGTGGAATCTGGTGGGTTTCAGCCCACTTCATCGTGCCCAGGTTGACCATCTGATTTTGCGCAGTTTTGTCCCCCGGACGGGGGATGCGATTCTGCGCCAGGTAAACAGCCTCGCAGCACGCGGTGCGCAATTGGGTTTTTTGGGCGTATCAGGGTTGGGCGTCACCGCGATTTTTCTGCTTCGTGAGGTAGAGCGACATTTCAACGCCATCTGGGGTGTCACACCGACTTGTCTGTGGTGTCGGGTTCTGCGCTACGTGGCCATGCTTCTGGTGGGTCCGCTCAGCATCGCGCTCATCCTGCCCCTGCTTGGTCCCCTGCAACCCTTGCTGGCTTACTTGGCGTATTTCCCCATCCTGCCCCCTTTTATGAGTTATGTGCTTACCTTTCTGGTGGTCACAGTAGTGATGGCGCTGCTCTACAAAATACTGTCTTCGGCACCCACGCGCTGGCGGGATGTCTTTGTTGGCGGGGTGTCCGCCGCCATCCTGTTTGATGCCGCGAAAATTGCGCTGGCCGGTTATCTGCAATTTTCAACCTTCGAAACTATTTATGGTGCTTTGGGCGCCTTTCCTATTTTTCTCCTCTGGTTATATATGGCCTGGGCGAGTATTTTGTTCGGTGCGGAGATGGCGGCGGCTGCGATAAATCTGTGATGGCTGCAAGGGATAGTGCACTGCGCGCAGCAGTATGCGGAATGCCGCTGGAAAGTCGCGGGCAAACGCTTTACTTGCGGCGCCGTGATCGCTAATATCCCGCGCTTATGTTTTCCGCCAAAGCATCCAGCCTGCCGATTGCCCGGGTGTCTGTCCACGGTGACAGACTGGAGGGTGTTATTGATTCTCGCGCGTGGTTGCGCTTAGGCGATGCGCTGGTCAGCGTGCAGGCAGTGAGTGTAGACCTTGATCTGATCCGCAGGGGGCAGGTGATCGCTGCCGATGGCCATATAGAGGTGCTTGGTGAGATTCGTTGCGAACGCTGCATGGGTGTTATGCCCTTACAGCTTTCCGTGACCGTGCACAGCGGATTGGCAGAACAGGAGTGCGCAGTTGCCGCGCTGGATCCTGGGCTGGAGGTGGTCCTCGCTGAAAATGGCGTTGTCGCTCAGCAAAGTTGGTTAGAGGATGAAGTACTACTGGCCCTGCCCATGATTCCTCGCTGCGTGGATTGGAAATCAGGCATATGCCCGGTTTCGGGGCTTGAGCCGTTAGTGGTTGTCAAATGAAGTGCAGTACATCTTGATACAGATTGGGAGAGATTGAGTCATGGCCGTTCCACAAAGTAAAACTTCCCGTTCACGTCGTGACATGCGACGCGCTCACGATTTCCTGGTAGCGGTGAACCGTTCCGTATGTGCCCATTGCGGTGCAGCCAAGCTGCCCCACCATGTGTGCCCGGAATGTGGTTTCTATAAAGGTCGCGAGATCGTGAAGAAGGCGGTCGAAGCCTGACCACGCTATTACGCCAGAGCGTCTCGGAGGTTTCGCGATGCCGCATATTGCGGTAGATGCCATGAGTGGTGATTCCGGCCCGTCGACGGTGGTTCTCGCCATCCGTGATCTGCTCAAGGGTCACCCCGATGTCATTTTTCACATGGTCGGCGACACGGAGGCTCTCCAGGCAGAGCTTGCGCGAGCACGCCTGCAGGGCTCGGTACAGATCGTCGTACATCACGCCAGTCAGGTGGTGGCGATGGATGAGGCACCGTCACAGGCCCTGCGCGGCAAACGAGATTCGTCCATGCACGTCGCCATCGGCCTGGTGCGGGAAGGGCATGCCGATGCGGTGGTCAGTGCGGGTAATACCGGTGCACTGATGGCACTCGGTAAAGTGTTTCTTCGCACCATTCCCGGCATAGACCGGCCGGCCATTGCTGCATTTCTGCCGACGACGACAGGGCGTCTCCTCGCCCTGGATCTGGGTGCCAATGTCGATTGTCATCCGGAACACCTCCTGCAGTTTGCGGTAATGGGCTCTATATTTGCCGAGCGCGTCATGGGCCTTGCCAAACCGCGAGTCGGCCTGCTCAACATTGGCTCTGAAGACATTAAGGGTAATGAGCAGGTCAAAGAGGCTTCGCAGCTCCTGCGCGCTGCTAAATTGAACTTTATCGGCAACGTGGAGGGTTCCGATATTTATCGGGGTGTTGCTGACGTGGTGGTTTGTGATGGTTTTGTGGGTAATGTAGCGCTCAAGACCTCTGAAGGGCTGGCGACGATGATCAGCCACGAATTACGTGCTAGCTACACCCATGGCTGGTATGGGCGTATTGCGTATTTGGTCAATCGTCCTATTTTGCAACGCTTGCGTCGGCGCCTGGATTCCCGTCAATACAACGGCGCTACGCTGTTGGGCTTAAATGGGATCGTCATCAAGAGCCATGGGAATGCCGACCGCTTTGCCTTTGCCTGTGCCGTAGAGGTGGCTATTGCCGAGGCCAAACATCGCCTGACCTTGCATATTGCCGAAGTGATTCAGGAAAATCTCGCCTCGGCGGTGCGAAACAGCGCGTGAAACCCATTTTTAGCCGTATTGTCGCCACCGGTGGCTATCTGCCGGAACGTATCCTCAGCAACCATGACCTGGAGCAGATGGTGGATACCAGTGATGCCTGGATCTTTGCGCGCACCGGCATCCGCTCCC
>NZ_JAGDVS010000108.1:7679-16356 GCF_023255755.1 Acidithiobacillus sp.
ATCGCCGCTCCCGACGAGAAAACGGTAGACATGGCGGAAGCGGCGGCGCGCCAGGCGTTGGCGGATGCCGGTCTGCAAGCCGAGGATCTCGACCTTATTGTTGTGGCGACGACCACCCCGGATCAGATATTCCCCAGTACCGCCTGCCTGCTGCAAGCCCGCTTGGGTAATCATGGTGCGCCCGCCTTTGATATTCAGGCAGTTTGCACTGGCTTTATCTATGCGCTGGCGACGGCCGATCGCTTTATCCGTAGCGGCGGGGTGCGGCATGCGCTGGTCATTGGCGTAGACAGCATGTCCCGCGTCGTCGACTGGACAGATCGTGGAACCTGCATTCTCTTCGCCGACGGCGCTGGAGCCGTTGTCCTTAGTGCCAGCGACGAACCCGGTATTATCTCCACGCACATTCATGCTGACGGTGCCTATGCCGAATTACTGCAGGTGCCTGGCGGCGAGACACGGATGACCATGCAGGGCAACGCGGTCTTTCGCATGGCCGTGCGTACCCTGGGTGAGATTGTGCAGGAGACGCTTGCAGCAAATACCCTGACACCAGAAGACATTGACTGGCTAGTGCCACACCAGGCCAATATCCGCATTATTCAGGCGACGGCCGATAAGTTAGGCCTGCCTATGGAGCGGGTGGTGATGACAGTGGAACATCATGGTAATACTTCCGCTGCTTCGGTACCTTTAGCGCTAGATGACGCAGCCCGACGTCGTTGTTTTCAGCCTGGGCAACGTCTCCTGCTGGAGGCGTTCGGGGGTGGCTTCACTTGGGGATCAGCGCTCCTGCGTTGGGGCTGAACGCCCTGCATACCAATTTGTACTGAGAGGAGGTTCGCTTGCACGGCTCTATCGCCTTTGTTTTTCCCGGTCAGGGTTCGCAGTCTTTGAATATGCTGACTGATCTTGCTACCAGTCATCCGTTGGTCAAAGAGATTTTTGCAGAAGCTTCTGCCCAGTTGGGCGAGGACCTGTGGTCGCTTACTCAGGATGGCCCCGTCGAAAAACTGAATCAGACGCGCTGGACGCAACCGGTGATGCTGGCTGCTGGATATGCCGTTTATCGGGTCTGGGAAGAGGAGGGTGGTATTTTCCCCGACTTTGTCGCCGGTCACTCTCTGGGTGAATACACGGCCTTGGTGGTCGCAGATGCGGTGGACTTCCCGGATGCAGTACGTCTGGTCGCGGAACGCGGTCGTCTGATGCAGCAAGCGGTGCCGGAAGGTGTGGGTGCCATGGCTGCCATCATTGGTCTCGGCGATGATGAGGTGAAACAACTTTGCGCTCAGGAAGCACGAGGTGAAGTGCTCGCAGCGGCCAATTTTAACGCGCCCGGACAGGTGGTGGCCGCAGGCAATCAGGCCGCCATTGAGCGCCTGGTAGAGTCGGCGCGCGCCGCAGGCGCGAAGCGTGTTGTCGTGCTTCCGGTCAGTGTGCCCAGTCATTGCAGTCTGATGATACCGGCTGCCGAACGTTTTCAGACCACCCTGGAATCTGTGCAGTTCCGCAGCCCCAAGGCGATGGTGGTGCATAACGCCGATGTGCAAAGCCACAACACGCCTGATTCCATTCGTGCCGCCCTTGCTAAGCAGCTCTATTCGCCGGTACGCTGGACCGATACGATTCGCCATCTTGCCCGACAGGGGGCCATGACCTTCGTGGAAATGGGGCCAGGTCGCGTGCTGTCGGGGTTGGGGAAGCGCATTGAGCCTGGTTTGACCATGCTCCATATCGAAGATGGCAAAAGCCTCAAGGCCACCCTGGAGGCGATCTAATGGCGGGGTCGTTAGAGGGTCAGTTGGCCCTGATCACCGGTGGCAGTCGTGGCATCGGACAGGAGATCACCCGCGTCCTCGGCAGGCAGGGCGCACGGGTTGTCGCCACGGCAACCACGCCTGCTGGTGCGGAACGGATCAGTGCAGATCTGGCGGCGCAGGGCATCTGTGGTACGGGGGTGGCACTGGATGTGACCGATGATATGGCCATGTCCGCTGTGCTCGCGCAGATACAGGCATCCCATGGTGCGCCGACTATTTTGGTGAACAATGCGGGGATCACCCGTGATCAATTGCTGTTGCGGATGAAGGATGACGACTGGGATGAGGTCATGGCGACCAATTTGCGTGCGGTATACCGCTTGAGCAAGCTGTGTGTGCGCGATATGCTCAAAGCCCGTTTCGGCCGTATTATTAACATTACTTCGGTGGTCGGTGTGATGGGCAATGCTGGACAGACGAATTATGCGGCCGCCAAGGCAGGGGTGGCTGGTTTTACCCGAGCTATGGCGAGGGAAGTGGCGGCGCGGCAGGTGACGGTCAATTGTGTGGCCCCTGGCTTCATCAGCACGGACATGACCGAAGGGCTGAATGAAGCGCACCGCGGCACGCTCCTGCAACAGATTCCCGCGGGAAGACTGGGTGTGGTGGCCGATGTGGCCGCTGCAGTCGCTTATTTAGCGGGCCCGGATGCGGGTTACGTAACCGGACAGATTCTGCATGTCAATGGGGGCATGTGGATGGGGTAATGCATTCGTGGCTTTACAGGACTGTACGCCCTGTGGTCCAATCTCGCCGACAATAATTTTTTTACCAACAGAGGAGCTTCTCCTAATGGATAATGTGGCAGAACGTGTAAAGAAGGTCGTTGTAGAGCAGTTAGGTGTCAATGAAGATGAAGTGACCAACGAAGCCTCTTTTGTCGACGACCTGGGTGCTGACTCGCTGGATACTGTGGAACTGGTGATGGCGCTGGAAGAAGAATTTGATTGCGAAATCCCCGATGAAGAAGCGGAGAAGATTGCGACCGTGCAACAGGCCATTGACTATGTGTCTGCGCATATGCCAGACAAGGATGCCTGAGCATTCCCCAGCAGGGTGATGAGGAGAACAGGCGTTTGAAGAGACGTGTAGTGATTACAGGGCTGGGAATTGTGTCACCCGTCGGGGTGGGTGTTCCGGCGGCGTGGAATTCCATAAGCCAAGGACGTAGCGGTATTGGTCGGGTGACCCGCATTGATCCTGCCTTATATAGCTCCCAGATTGCGGGAGAGGTGCGTGGCTTTGATATTGGTCAGTACATCCCGGCCAAGGAAGCCCGCAAGATGGATTTATTTATTCATTATGGCCTTGTTGCGGCGATGGAAGCGATTGCGGATTCCGGATTGCAGATCAGTGCAGACATTGCGGATCGGGTGGGGGTATCCATTGGCAGCGGCATTGGCGGCTTGCCCGGTATTGAATCCGAGCATCAGATTGTCACCGAGAGCGGCCCGCGCCGGATCTCACCCTTTTTTATTCCGCGTTGTATCGTCAATATGGTGTCGGGCCATGTTTCTATCATGTATGGTGCCAAGGGACCGAACATCGCCATGGCGACGGCCTGTTCTACAGGTACGCACTCCATCGGCGATGCGGCCCGACTCATTGAGTATGGTGACGCCGATGTCATGATTGCTGGTGGTGCCGAGGCGGCTATCAGTCCCTTGGGGCTGGGTGGATTCTGCGCAGCGCGGGCGCTTTCAACGCGTAATGATGATCCTGAGAAGGCCAGTCGTCCCTGGGATAAAGACCGGGACGGTTTTGTACTGGGTGAAGGTGCGGGTGTGCTCGTTCTGGAGGAGTACGAATTTGCCCGGTGCCGTGGCGCACGGATCTATGCGGAGTTGTCCGGCTATGGCATGAGCTCTGATGCTTACCATATGACACAGCCTGCTCCTGCAGGGGAAGGTGCCGCCCGCTGTATGCAAGCCGCTTTGCGTAACGCTGCAGTGACTCCGGAAATGGTGGGGTACATCAACGCGCACGGGACGTCGACCCCGCTTGGAGACCGTTCAGAAACCGACGCCGTGCATGTGGTCTTCGGCGACCATGCACGGCGATTGGCCATGAGCTCCACCAAGTCCATGACGGGCCATCTTCTGGGTGCCGCAGGGGGGATCGAAGCCATTTTTACGGCGCTAGCGCTCTATCATGGCATTCTGCCACCCACCATCAATCTGGATCAGGCCGATGAGGGTTGTGACCTGGATTATGTGCCCCTTAAGGCGCGAAAAGCAGTTGTAGAAGTTGCGTTAAGCAATTCCTTCGGATTTGGCGGTACCAACAGTTCTCTGGTTTTCCGCCGCTTTAGCGACTGATTCGCTCCGTGGGAGTGATTGCCGCCACGGTGGATGGAAATCACTTCGTGGCAGGGGAGTGCGGCGCTGCCTTAGACCGCGCATTACATTACGGGGATGGACTTTTTGAAACCATCGCGGTAATAAAGGGCGTCCCGCTGTTTTGGGATGCCCATCTGGCGCGTCTCAGGCGTGGCGCGGCCATTCTGAATATCCCGATGCCTCCGCCAAGCCTCTGGTATGATGATTTACAGCATGTGTTGAATGGCGTCCCAGCTTACCCACGCCTCTTCGTCAAGCTGCTCCTCAGTCGTGGCGCGGGTTGGGGGTATGGCAGTTCCGGTGCCGGTCCCGCGCGACGCTATCTGTGGTTATCCCAATGGCCGGAGCGTGATGCTCACTATTGGGAACCTGGTATCTCCGCCACGATCTGTCCGGTCGCCTTGTTAACCGGTGCGCCGTATCTCGGCGTTAAATCGCTGAATCGCCTGAATCAGGTGGTAGCCCGCGATGCCCTGACTCCGGAATATGCGGAGGGAGTCATGTTGGACCATTCAGGGGTGCTGCGCGAGGGAATCATGTCCAATCTGTTTTGGGTAAAGGCCGGTATTGTCTACACCCCCGAGCTGGCAGATGGGGGCATCGCCGGCATTCAGCGGGGCGCTATTCTGGAGTGGCTGCGCGCGTGTGGCGTGCCGACCATGCTGGGTCGCTATCGGGCCGCGGCACTTCAGGAGGCTGACGAAATATTCTTCAGCAATAGCCTGATTGGCATCTGGCCAGTGCACCACTTTGTGGAACGCTTGTTACCCGGACATGATGGACCGATAGCATCCGCTTTGCTCGCATGGTGCAGGGACATGGGGTTGGGGCCGCAATCATGACCCGCAAGCGCCATGCCGCCCTGTTAATTCTATTGATCGCGTTATTCCCTTTTGGATTTTACGGCATCGCCATGTATTGGCCGGAAACTTTGCCGGCGAAGGGGGTGACGGTCCCCATTCCTCTGGGCGCCAGTAACGCGCAAAGTATCGCTAGTCTGGCGCATTCCGGGGTATTGCCGCATCCACGACTATTTCATCTGGCTTGGGCTTTGGCCGGGTATCCGCCCATACAGGCCGGGCTGTATGAGTTTCAGGGACGTATTAACCAGGCGCAGGTACTCCACCGGTTAATTGCCGGGCAATCCACGCCACTTAACCTGCTGATTGTGCCCGGCTGGCGTTTGCAGAATATCTATCAGGAAATACGCGATAAAGCTCCTTATCTGGGCCAGCAGAACCTGCCACAGGGTGAGACAGCGGCACGTCGCCTCGCAGAGCAGGGTGTCGGTGCGCAAGGAAGTGCGGAGGGCTGGCTTTTCCCCGATAGTTACCGTTACGTTCCGGGTACCACCGCGCTGAGTGTGCTGCAGCGCGCCTATGTGCGCATGCAACGGGAATTACAGTCCTTGTGGGCCGGACGTGCTCCTGGATTGCCGCTGGGTGATCCCTACCAGGCCCTGATTCTGGCTTCTATCGTACAAAAGGAGGGGGCGCCGCCCGCAGAGCAGGCGCATATTGCCGCCGTGTTTCTCAATCGCTTGCGGCAGGGGATGCCTTTGCAATCTGATCCCACCGTGATTTACGCTTTGGGCGAGCGCTATACTGGACTTTTGACGCCTCAGGAGATGCATGTGGAGAGCCCCTATAACACCTACTTGCACACCGGATTGCCGCCTACCCCCATTGCGATGCCGGGACTCAGTAGTCTGATGGCTGTACTGCATCCTGCGGACAGTGCCGACCTCTATTTTATCGCGCAAGGCGATGAATACCATTATTCAGAGAGTTACACGAAACATCTTGAGCAGATACAGCGTTATCTCCAGCATGCCGGAGGAGCAGGTTTGTGAACACGGGGGCGGCATCACTGAAGAATGGATTTTTCGTCACCTTAGAGGGTATCGAGGGCGCAGGAAAGAGTTCAGCGGTGCCGGTGTTGGCGGAATATTGTCGTCAGCAGGGTTACGCGGTGGAACTCACCCGGGAACCGGGCGGAGGACCTCTCGGTGAGGCTTTGCGTGCGATTTTTCTGGACGACCGCCTGCGCCTGGATGCGGACGAGGAATTGCTCCTGCTGTATGCCGGGCGTCGGGATCATTGGCTGACGCGTATTGCTCCCGCGCTGGCTGCCGGGAAAGTGGTTATCAGTGACCGCTATGAAGATTCCACCTATGCCTATCAGAGCGGCGGACGGGGTGTCACCCCCGAACATATTGCGGAATTGGCACGCTGGGCGGGGATTACGCGTCGTCCAGACCTGACGTTGTGGTTTGATGTGCCGCCGGAATTGGGCGCGACACGCATTCGCGCACGTCGACCGGATCGTCTGGAGCAAGAAGATCAAGCCTTCTTTGGCCGGGCGAGGGCGGTTTTCGCGGAACGCTGCGCGGCCGAACCACAAAGAATCTTGCGCGTGGATGCGACCCAAGCTCTGCCGGTGGTGCATGATATTTTGCGGGTACATCTGGCGCTGCGCCTAGCAGCCCATTGTTCATGAGTGCGCACCGTCCGCCACCCGCCGAATGGCAGCCGATACAAAGTCTGCTGCAAGCGGGATTACCCCAGGCGATGCTCGCTGTCGGCGAATCGGGGACGCTGGTCGGACAGTACTGCGATGATTTGCAGCAGGCGGCCTTGTGTTTCGCGCCATCAGCGCAGGGGCTGTCCTGTGGAACCTGCCGTTCCTGTCGGTTGCTGGCAGAAGGTAATCATCCGGATCTGCTCGTTATTACGGCAGAAACGGGAAAGCGTATTGCGATTGAGTCGGTGCGCCATGCCTATGACTTTCTCGCCTTCACCCCCCAGGTCAGCGCGCGTCGCTGGCTGCGCATCGAGCCGGCCGAAGCGATGACCGCGGCAGCCGCTAACGCCCTGCTCAAAACCCTGGAAGAGCCTGCGGCGCGCGCGCACATTCTTTTGCTCAGTGAGCGTCCGTCGCAGCTTCTGGCCACCATCCGGTCGCGTTTGCAAAAGTTGCCTTTCCCAGCGCTGCGGCTCGGGCAGTGCATGGTCTGGCTGGAAGGGCAGGGCATCCCCCCTGCGGAGGCACTCTTGTTAAGCCGACAGTTTGCGAATCGGCCGCTGCGTGCCTGTCAGCTCTGGGAATCCGGCTGGGTGACGCTGCGCCAAACCTGGATCGACACGTTATTGAACCTCCCTCGGCAAGGTCCTGTTGCGGCTTTGCGTTTGGCCGATAACTGGGCTAAAGACACAGAATTGCTTCTGCTGCGCGAGTTGATGTTGAGCTTGTCGGCGGATTTGCTTCGTCTCCGTAATCAGCGCCTGGACAGCATCGTGCATTTGGACTATTTGCAGTCGTTAGAGGTCATGGCGCAATCTGCTCAGGAGACATCCCTCTGGGAGACGCTGGAGAGTTGGATCCGGTTGCCTGAGTCTCTCGTGCAGAATCGCAATGTGGGCATGATGCTGGAAACGTTATTGTTGAGTTGGGTAGGCATTTGGTCAGGAGAGAGGGCGCATGGAATTACAAGCTGAGACCGGAGGTGCGGCAAAAGCGCTGTCCGTAGTGCTGCGGGACGCTATGGCAGTGCAGCGCTACTACATGCCCAGCATCAAAGGCGGCGGTGTGCTGGTGGAGACACCGAATCTTCTGCCCATAGGCACGGAGGTGCTGCTCATGATCAGTCTTCCTGACAGCCAGCCACGTGCACCCATAATGGGGAAGGTGGTGTGGGTGACCCCGCCGGATAACCGCGAGGGCCGACCGCCAGCCATTGGTGTTCAGTTCGTAAATGATCGCACTGGTGTCCTGATTCGTATTCAAAACGCGCTATCGGGCTTACCCAGGAACGATGGCGAGGTGTTGAGTTTTTAGGATGCGCCGTTTTGGCCCGCTCCGTGCGGAGTCATTGCTCTATCACCGGCGTCTGGGTTACACTCCGTCCCCTCAGGAGAGGTGACCGAGCGGCCGAAGGTGCAGCACTGGAAATGCTGTGTACTCCAAAAGGGTACCGTGGGTTCGAATCCCACCCTCTCCGCCATGTTATATAACTGCCTGATCTTCCATAAAGGAAGAAAGCTTTCAATGGGTTGCGACTAGACACTGTGGCTAGAAGTGTAGCTAAAAGTGAGGTCAAGAACCCTATGTACCTGCTCCGCAGAGGCGCGCTCTTCCATTTTTTCCACAAGCTCCCCGATGCTTTTCAAGGCCAGAATCTGAACCTCGCGTCCGGCCCCCGCAAGGTTGGCGGGAACGGCTATTTGCGGTTTTCCCTGGGTACCGGCAACCGCCGGGAAGCCGAACGCCTGGCCCGCCGCTATGCTGTTGAGGTGGACGAGGTCCTCCAGGCCCAGACACCCCCGTGCGCCGGGAAATCCCCTGTACAGATGAACCCGAAGGCACGATTCTGAAAGAGCTCTTCGATACCCTGCCAGCGGAACAGCAGGCGCATCTCCTGCAGTTCGTCAAACCAGTTCCCCGCCTATGTGGAAGCCATCAACCTAAAAAAAGCAGTTACGGCCCGGCCAGAGCAGGAATCGCCCCATCTGGTAA
>NZ_JAGDVS010000088.1 GCF_023255755.1 Acidithiobacillus sp.
GTGTTGAACTTTCATCAATTACCTCACGCCAGTTTGTACCGGCGCACTAAGCGTCAAGAACATGATCAAGAATCTCTAAACGCCTCAGCGCCTGCCGCCGTAGCGCCACTGCCCGACGCTCTTCGAGTGGGTTGTCCGTCACCTTGTTCGGCAAATCATCCAGCACGGTCTGAAAACGCTGGGTTACATCCTGACGTTCCTGGAGATAGAAAGAGTTGCCGGTAAGGAGATAGCCGCGCTGCGCGGTTTCCGCCTCATTGATCAGCGCCCAGCAGCGGTCAAGGCTCCGTAGTACCGTCTGAGTATGTTCCACCCAATAAGACGCTCGGACATAGCCAGTCGCTGTGCGAAAGGCCAGCGCCCCCACCAGAACAAGCGCTAAAACGGCCAGGCTAAAGCCTGCCAGTATTTTATTTTCTGTCGATAATATGGAGTCCATATCGCAGGATAGCGCTCCTTTTCAAATAAGTTAAGTTTTTTCTGAATGGCTCTAGTTTGGACATGCATGAGCTCAGTATATAACGTAACCACTGGCTTGGCCGCATTGGTTTTGCTGAAGTTGCCGCTGCTAATGTACCAACTACTTACAGGGAGCCACGCCGCAGTCGTAGGATTGTTTCAGCCAGGCAACGATACCAAGCGATAATGGCATAAGGAGGCTGTAGCAACCACATATACGAGTCACCCATACCTAGCGCCAGATCGTGGGCGTGACATCTTCGACTGCCATCTGAAGCGGTAACTGTTCGGCTTTCGGCTTGAAAGGCATGGCGCCATACGTTCTACACCTGAGGTGTCGGTACCGATCACTATAATCAGAGATGATTGAACGTTATCCGTGTTCATCCACCCACATATCTACTTTTTCAAGGCGAATACCGGTCGCTATTCGGCCCTTTCCACCGATTTTGACCTGATACATACGGTTGTCAGCCAGTTTGATCAAGTCCCTCCAGTTTTTGCCACTTTCGTCTTGTAATTCGGCAATGCCCCCGCTCATCCTTATGGGTTGCCCGTTCGGCTTCTGCACTATATGTCCGTCAAGGATGACCTGCAGGCGTGCTTGCGCCTGTCCGGAATTCGCATAGGGCATCACTACCACAAACTCTTCACCGCCCCACCGTATGACGGCATCTCCCATCCGTACCCCGGATTGCAGCAATTGTGCTACGTCCTGAAGCACCCGATCACCCACCTCGTGTCCCCAGGTGTCATTGACGCCCTTGAAGTTATCCACATCCAGCATGGCGATAGAGAGTGCGTGAGAATGACGTTCGGCCTGAGCAAACAATAGGGTCAACAGATCTTCGCCGGCGCGTCGGTTAAACAACCCGGTCAGGGGGTCCGTAGAAGATTGCACGAAAAGTCTTTTCATGCTTTGAAGCTGGCTCATGGCGGCCAGGGCGGCAACACTGGCTACAAGCGCCAGATCAATGAGTTCCGGTAGAATTCGAGGATCCTCCCGCAACCATAAGGGAAGTGCAAAAACCGTAAGAAGGGAAAGGGTGAGGACCAGGATTTCCAGCAGGGCCATAGGAAATACCCCTATAATTGCCACGAGTATAAAGGGTAGATAAGTGTACTTATCGAAGTGTTCCGCCGCGCCATTAAGCTGAGCATGGGCAAGTAGTACGTGTGAAAAAAGGAAGAAAAAAGCGGGAATTAAAAAGAGCATGACCATAGCCAACCGGGCGTTCCGTGGCGTTGGACGGCATCGGCAAAAGAACGCCAGTATGGCAAACACCACGGCCACGATAATCCGTCCGCTATCCAGAAGAATGAAAAGATGATGGGGGAGTTGCAGATCATCTACAGCGAGTCGGAATGGGGCGAGAATAGCCAGCAGGGCGGCAATGATACGGACACGGGAGAGAATAAAACGCGCCCGTTCGCGCTGGAAAAGGCGGGGATGGTGGCAACTGGAAAAGAGATCTCGCCATTCTCCCGGGGCCAGGAGAAGAAACGATTGTATAGAACGCGGCACGGCTGCCGCTATGGAGTGATCGGGCATGCACGTGGACCGATGGGTAGGTACAAAAAACTCATTATAGACCTTCCCTGCCAGATTGATGCAATCTGAATCCAGGTGACCCTTTTTCTTACGTCAGCGGTACATATCCCACTACCCACCAGCCCACCAAACCCCATACAAAGACCCAAGCCATGGCACCCAGTAAGATCCAAGGGACAGGAAGGACCCGCTGACCGCGAGGGAGCAACGCTCCACGGTCAGCCAGGTAGTTCAAGGGATCGCCTCGTTAATCTTCAAGAAGGCCCTTCTGGATGTCGGCGGCCTTGAGGATGTGAACATCGTATTACCGATGCACTTCTGTTCGAGCCCCACTTGAGTAGACGCGCCCGCGAAGGTTGCAGTGGCGATTGAAAGTGTCATGGCCGAGCAGTTGCAAGGACGAGTCAGAGGCAAAGTGTCGGTCGGCCAGATCTCCCCGAACTGAGTCGACAAAACTGATGGGGTTCACCCCCGATTTCACGGACACCAGGCCGGGATCTCCGTCCCGCGCTCAACGCTCGCCCGGTAATGTCATTTGGTCATCGCCAATGAATGACTGCTTCCAGTCTTGACCCGCCCTGCAGGCCGCCCCTGAGCACCACCCATCATCCTCGTCGAAGGGTAATCCAACTCAACGTCCTCTACCAGTCTACCGCCGACCATCAGGGCTCAACGGCGGCAGGGCAGCGCTAACCGCCCATTCACGGAGTTACACTCCCCCATGCGTCCGCCAGAATTCCATTGGGGTGATTATAGGATATCGATCAGCCGACGCCGGAAGGTCTTTGTCTCCCGTGATGAGGTAGTCAGCACTAGACGTCTTGAGAGCGGCCAGCAGAGTGTGCAGCACCGCTTGATCCTTGTCGTCACGCAAGTGCGGGTCCAACCCAGGCCATGGGGCGATCAGTTCTGCTTGGATGGCCAGAATATCTACCAGATCGCTCATCTCGGCCACCGTCAGCCCATGGCGGTGCGCCAGACGGGGCAGTACCCGGCGCAGTTCATCGAGGATATAGTCTGATAGCAGTACATCGATGGAAGCATGTCGCCACGCGGTCAGGATCTTGCCCGGCACGCTGGCCGGGTATGCTATGCCGGAAAGCAGCACGTTGGTGTCCAGCACCACCCGCAATGCCGCCATGAACGGTTAGTGATCCTCAGCGGCAATGGGCGATTCCCGCCGTTCTTGAGCGAGGGCTGCCTCGATCTCCGCTATCCCGGTAGATTCAGGTACTTGCGAAAATACCGCTTCGATCCTTTGGCACAGCGCATCAAAGCGACCCTGCATCCGGCGAATGCGCTCGAAAAGACGAGCATCGATGAGCACGGCAACGGGTTTCCCATCTTTGTTAATCATCACGCTGTCGTGGCGATACTGCACCTGGTTGAGCATTTCTCCCAGGTTCTGGCGAAAATTGACCGCGCTGGTTTCCGTAATCATGGCATCACCCTCATTAACCATAATGATCATTATGGTCTCCTGCCATGCCAAGATCAATCCGGCATCGGATCTGTGCCACCACATTACTGAATTAGTCGGCGTTTGGGAGACTCGGGTGAATGCCCTCCGTGGGTGCACACATTGTCGGGAAGTCACATCTGTGACATGGTGTTCCCACTCAAAAAATTCCTAAGAGCCGTCACATGCATATCTGGGTTGATGCCGACGCTTGTCCCAACGTCATTAAAGACATTTTGTATCGCGCCAGCGATCGTCTGAAACTGCCCTTGACCCTGGTAGCCAATCAAGCTCTGCGCGTACACCGCTCTGCCTATATCCGCACTGTGGTCGTGCCGAGGGGCTTTGATGTGGCCGATGAGGAAATCGTCCGGCACATCGTAGCGGGTGATCTGGTAATCACCGCCGATATTCCGCTGGCCGCCGCCGTGCTAGAAAAAAACAGCCATGCCCTCAGCCCGCGCGGGGAGCGTTATTCCCCCGAAACCATCCACGAGCGCCTGCGGATTCGTGACATGATGGAGCAACTCCGGGACTCCGGCGTGCGCACTGGTGGCCCCGCTGCCCTGAGCCAAGCGGACCGCCAGGCATTTGCGAATGCACTGGACCAGCTACTGGTCCGCGCCTGATTCTTTGGGCGGCACGGTATAGTCATCAAAGGCCAAGAAGAGGACCGCCTCGCTCATTAAGCATGTTCGCAGCAAGCGGATCTATGCGAAAAGCGTCACAGGTTCACGTCGGCCTCTGGCAGAAGTGCTACTGGCCAGCCAGCCCGCGAGGACAATGATTTCTATTAAAGCATCGTTTAATATTGACCGCGCCAATTAAAAAATACCTTAATGGATGGCATAGCCATTAAAGGAACGCGTCCGGGTAACGCTGTTTTCGTTCCGCCGCCCGCAGACCGGGTCGCCGCCTTGCTCAGTGACATGGAGCGATTCATCCACGACACATCCCCGGCACTTCCACCTCTCGTGAAAATCGCGCTCGTCCATGCCCAGTTTGAAACCATCCACCCATTCCTGGATGGCAATGGACGCCTTGGCCGACTACTGATTGCGGCACTGCTGGAGCATTGGGGGCTACTTGCCGAGCCAATCATGTACCTGAGCGGTTACCTCAAGCAGCATCAAGCCGAATATTACCGCCAACTTTCCAATATCCGCAGCGAAGGGGACTGGGAGTCCTGGGTTGCGTTTTTTCTGGAGGGGGTGGCGATCGCCGCGTCCGATGCCGAACGCAGCATTATTTCGATTGCCAGCCTGATGTCTACAGACCGCCATCGCCTGCTGGCATCGTCCAAAGTTGGGCCTGCCAGTTACCGGCTGTTCGAGATGTTCCCCATGATGCCCCGCTTTACAACAGTTACCAATCCTATATAGACCTGTTGAGCAATTAACGTTAACGGACAATAGGGTGTCATCCTCGACATCATTTTCATGGATCCGGGGGCATCCCTTCCTGATCGGGGAGGTCTGGGTTGCCGCCACGACCATGAACATCAGGATTTTTGGAACCACAAAAAAACCTTGCATGTCTCCATAAAAATCATTAAGGTGAACTGCGGACAAGTGGTCCGAATTTAACGTAAGTAGGAAGTCCCCAAACATGGCAACTGGCACAGTAAAGTGGTTCAACGACAGCAAAGGATTTGGTTTTATCACTCCAGAAGATGGTAAGGAGGATGTTTTTGTGCATCATTCTGCTATTCAAGGCAGCGGCTTTAAGACCTTGGCGGAAGGCGCGCGTGTAACATTTAACAGCGTTCGCGGCCCGAAAGGCATGCAGGCTGAGGACGTGCGCGAGGCATAATCCTTTACCGGATGGTCGCCACAGGACGCCGCTCTCTTGCGGCGTTTTTTTGTGGTGCGCACAGCAGGGCGCACCCACTTGGAGGTCGAAGCCCTCTACTTGCCCGGCAAGGGGAAGAGTTAGCCGAACGGCAAGGGTGTTCCGGATCGGGTGAATGCGCGTTTTGGCAAGAGATATCCCTTTTTGCGATGCAGTCACCGCGTGCCCTGTCGCAGGATCTTCAGGAAACCATTCAGGCAACCCGACAGGCCATTAGCGAGTTACGACAGGAGATGAAACAACTTTCGCAACCAGCCTATCTCAAACGCTGGATCAAGACAGCACGACGCGAATTAGCCTCGATGAACTGCTCCCGCCAAGCCTATACGGCTATGGCGTGAGTTTCGTGCTTCATCGCGGCGAAACTTCCACCGCTCCACATCTCGGACGGTTCCCGCCCGGAGCCGGAAACACCGGCCAATCTCATTTCAAGCCACCGCAACAGTACCAAAGCCGCATTTTCGTCGCGGCCACAGGTGACGCCGCAATGCGGGCACTGGTGTTCCCTGTCCGAGAGCGTTTTCTTCTCATCTGGTAATTTCCAGCACGCATGACAGCGTTGCGTTGGCTTGATCTCCCGCGTCGGCGCTTCCTCGTACCACGACCCAGCCTCTTCCGCTTTGGTCCTGGTCATTTTGAGAAAAGTCGCTGGTGCGGCAGCGTGAATCTCACGGTTGAGCCCTTTTTTATGAGCGCCGCCGTTATGCACCATATTTTTTACCGCTAACGCCTCAGTGCCGATGGCACCGAATCGCTTTACCAACCAGGCGCTGGCCTGGTGCATAAAGTCTTTGCGCTGCCGGGCCACCTTGGCGTGCAGCCTGGCTAAATGTTGAATGGCTCGACGCAGGTTGGCCGATACGGAGAATCCCCGTTGTCTGCCGCTCAACTTTTGCGCCATGCGAATTTTACGGGCAACTTCCTGCCCCAACCGCTTGAGTTCCGCCAGTTGATTTCGAAGATGGCGGGGATTGGCGACTGTCTCTATGCCTTGTGGTGTGGCTACGGTCAAAAATTCTTTCAGACCCCAATCGAACGCGCCCATCTCCGTGCCACACGCCCTCTGTATCGCCTCTATTTCCAACGTGACGGATGTGTACCACCGTCCCGCTTTGTGAATAATCTCGCAGGTAACGGGGGTGCCAGCCGTTCTGGCCTTGCCGCGAATGGGTATATGACCGAGACCCTGAAGATACAGCTTGCCGTGGGCACAGTTCTCACCGGGGCTTGCGCCCTGCGAAGGGTGCAGTTTCCAGCCATCCCCGTGGGTCTTGTATCCCCAACCGGGATAGCGATGGATGTTTTTGAATCGCGGGAAACCCGGCGTTTCGCCGTTCTTCACACGCCGGAAGAAGTGCTGAAAGGCCAGGTGCAGACGCTTGAGCGTCACCTGCTCCGATTGGGCATTCAGTCCGGCTAGAGCGGGTACCGCTTTGCGCCATTGCGTGAGCACCTTGCATTGATCAGCAAACGACAATCCCTTGCCGGTTTCCTTGTACACGCGGATGCGTTCTTCCAGCGCCGTGTTATACAACCGCTGATGCAAACCAAGCGTCTCCTGCAGCCGCGCTTCCTGCTCGGCGTTGGGATACAAACGATAGGTCACTTTGCGATTCGGCATGTTTCCATTATACTCGGTTACCATGACTATGCAAACTCTAAGTACTCTACATCATTGCGTTTATAACCTGAACTACCATTTGGTTCTGGTCACGAAATATCGCCGCAGATGTATGACCGGCCCCATGCTGGACCGGCTGGAAGCCATCTGCCGGATTACGGCGGCAAAATGGGAGTGCGAGGTGCTGGAATTCAACGGTGAGGCGGATCATGTGCATCTGCTCTTGGCTTTGACACCGAAAGTGCTCCCATCGGCATTTGTGAACAACCTGAAAACAGTCACCAGCCGATTGCTGCGTAAAGAGTTTGCCGATCATCTGAAACGGTATTATTGGAGTAAGCCGGTATTCTGGAGACGCAGTTATTGCATCCTCACGGTGGGTGGTGCGCCACTGTCCGTGCTCAAACAATACATTGAGCAACAGGAAAGGCCGGAATGATCGCCCTGCGGGCGATAGCGCCGCTTCACCACCCCCTGAACCGCTACGCGGTTACAGGCGGAGCACTACGGCGCGTTCCGGTAGATTACATCTACGATGATTTTTACTGAGGCAACGAGGCGCCACATCCACTAAAAATATCCATCCATATCTTCGATGGGTGAATGGACGGTATACAGCGGAAGCGCCCATCGAGACGGATTGGCCTAGCGGATTGCACACGGATCACTGGAGGGGCCGGAGGATGTGGAAAAGATGAAAATACCATATAATATTGACTGGTTATATTGAGGATCGGAGAGATGCCATGCGCCCATCGCTCGCGTTTGAGCTTCATCGGAATGTCTTAGTTGAAAGTTGGTGGGCGTAGTGAATCCTTTTTATGCGAAGCTGGATGCGGATATCAAGGCCACGCTCTTGGCCCAGATCCGCAATCTCTGGACCCACACGTCCACGGCGATCGAGGGGAATAGCCTCACACTCGGTGATACCGCCTTCGTCCTTGAGGAAGGACTTACCGTTGCCGGCAAACCGCTTCGCGACCATCAGGAAATCTATGGTCATGCCAAAGCCATAGAGATTGTCTACGCATTGATGGATAAGCAATCATCCCTGCAGGAAGAGGATTTGTTTGCGCTGCATCGTGCCGTACTTACTGAAGCAGTAATGGATATCTACAAGCCTGTAGGAAAGTGGAAAAATGAATCTAATTTCACCAACTATATCGGTAATGACGGCCGCCAACATCTACGAGAGTTCCCTGCACCGGAAAAAGTCCCTACATTAATGTCGCAATGGCTGGAAAAGTTGAACAGATTTTGCACAAAGCCCTTAATGGGGATCAATGCGGTGGAAGCATATGCGGGTCTTCATCTCGATTTCGTCACGATCCACCCCTTTTTTGACGGTAGTGGCCGGGTGGCGCGTCTGATTGCCAATCTTCCCGTTCTACGCTCAGGTTTCCCGCCTATTGTGGTACCCACAGAAGCCCGTCAGGAATATAAAAGATCGATATCTGACTATCAAGCCACCATTCCTGAACTGGAGAGGTTAGAAACCCTGTCTGATCTTCCCGACAACCTGGAAAGGGATCACTTCAGAGGCTTGTGTCGTGGCTATTGGGAACCGACCCAGGCATTATTACGGGAGGCAATGGAAATGCAGGAAAAAAGAAACGTCAAACGGTCTGCCGCTGAACCATTGGGCGGCTGAAATGACGCATACTGCCGCCTCGAAAGCGGGCCATTCCGTCAGCGGTGCTGACCCTGGGAGTGGGGATGGGTTTCCCGCACCACCAGCGCGATCCACAGCCCCGAAAGGGCGACAATACCGGCCGTAGCCCAGATGGCGGGAAGAATTTCGTTACTCCATTGCGCCACCAGCCCCAGCAGCAACCCGCCGATGGCATAACCGGTATCGCGCCAGTATCGATAGACACCGAGGATACGCCCTCGCTCCAGCGGCGGGGCCGTGTCGGACATGGCGGCGACCAGATTCGGGTATAGGAGCGCCATGCCCAGGCCCATGATGAGCGCCGCCGACATCCACAAAACAAAGCCTTGCACCAGGGCAGTGGTCACCAAGCCCGCAGACAACAGAAAAAAGCCGCTGACGATGGGAATCTTGCGCCCAATGCGATCGGCCAGATGACCGGTCCAGAGTTGCGAGAACCCCCAGACGGCCCCGTAGACGCCAGTGATCCAGCCGATGGCCACCACCCCCATGGCGTGCTGCAGGAAGTAGAGGGGAAAGAGCACCCAGACGAGGGTATCTGCCACCTTGTTGGCCACCCCCGCCTGACAAAAGGCGCGGTAGCGCGGGTTCCGGAAAGAGACGTCGATAAAGCCGTGCATCCAGCTCGTGGTAGCCGGAGGCGCAGATACGGGATGGGTGGCATGCTCGGCATGGACCCAGGCGATGGTATCGCGCACCCGCACCAGCAGTACCAGGGCGATCAGGATCGCGCCCAGCCCGAAGAGCAGCAAGGCCCAGCGCGGGCCATAGAGCACCGCCAGATAACCGGTGGCGAGACCCGCGAGACCCATGCCCACATACCCCGCCGCCTCATTGATCCCCACCGCCAGGCCCCGTTGTCGGCTGCCCGCCAGGTCGATCTGGCTGGTCACCGTCATGGTCCAGGTGAAGGCCTGGTTGATGCCGAGAAAGACGTTGGCAGCAATGATCCACCACCAGTTGGGGGCGAAGAAGATCAGCAGGGGGATGGGGATGCCGGCGATCCAGCCGAACAGCAGGACACGCTTGCGCCCGATGCGATCGGAAAGGGTGCCGGCCACCAGATTGAGCGCCCCTTTGACCAGGCCAAAGGAAATCACGAAGCTCGCGAGAAAGAGAAACGCCCCCTTGGTCACCCCGAAATCGTGGGCCAGAGAGGGCAGCACCGTGCGCTCCATGCCGATGACCAGACCGACAAGGAATACCTGCATGGTCTGCAGCAGAAACTGGCCACTGTTGCGGGCGATTCCCCGCTGATAAGCCCCGGCGGCTGCCTGCACCGGGTTCATGAAGGTGTTTTGCGCAGCGGCACAACTTCCGCCAGTTGCTGGCGGCAGGCGGTGGTGATATCCATCTGGTCAAGGATCAGCTTCCGCACGATCTCGCAGGTCTCCAGCACGTCGGGGCTGGTGAGACGGTAATGGCAGAAAGTGCCGCACTTGTCGCAATGGACCAAGCCACGCGCCTTGAGCACGTTGAGGTGTTGCGAGACATTGGCCTTGGACAGCCCGGTCAGCTCGGTCAACTCCCCCGCCGTATGCTGCCGTTCTCCCAGGTAGTGGATGATCTCCAGGCGCTTGGGATGAGCCAGCGCAGCAAAGACCTCGGCAAAGAGGGCGAAGCGCACCGTCTCCGCGCTCATGCCGCCGCCCCCAGATTGGCCGCCACGATGCGCGCCATCTCCGTCGGCCGCTCCGGGATATTGGCTGTGAGTTCGCGGATGAAGGCGTCCCGGTCGGTCATGGACAGATAGGGGTCCCAGCGCTTCTCGAAGCCGATGGTGGAGGACGGCTTGCCGGACAGCCCCGCACCACAGACACTGCCCGCCGCATGGCCGGGGAACATTTCCAGGTCGTCGGGCAGGGTGAGGAGCTTGGCGTGGATGCTGTCGAAGATCCAGCCCGCCATTTCCTCCGGCGTTCCCCCCAAATCGGGCCGACCGACGCTACTGACAAAGAGGGTGTCGCCGGTGAGCACGAACCAGGGGTCGGCGCTGCGCCGCAGGTCACTGACCAGCAGGCAGATGCTGTCGGTGGTATGACCGGGGGTATGCAGAACTTTGGTGATGACATTACCGCTCTCCAGGACCTCGCCGTCCTTGAGCCCGCGGATCGGGAAATGGACCTTGCCCACATCGCTTTCGTGCAGGCAGTAGGGTGCATCCGCCAGTTCCGCCAGTTTCCGGCCGCCGGAAAAATGATCGGCATGAATGTGGGTGTCAATCACAAAGCCGATCCGCACGACGGCCTTTTGCGCTTCATCCAGAAACCACTGCTCATCGCCAGCCACGACATCCACCACCACCGCCGAACCCTTGCTGCCACATCCGTAGAAGTAGGACAGGGTACCATCAGCATTGCTGCGTTGTTTGAAAAACATGGGGCACCTCGAATATTCGTTAGTCAATAGACTTTGCAACAACGAAACTAAAAGAACCCCCGCCATTTGTCAATGCATTCCAGTACACTCCGATCTGTGCTATCCCGTCTCCCCCGAAATGGCTACCAGGCCGCCCCAGGGCAACGTGTGGGGCAGCAGCCGTTCCATCGTCCGTGCCACCCGATTTCCGGCAGGAAGAAATATGGCGGAATGCACTGCTAGTCGGCGTACCGGCAAACCAGAGAAGAAGCCGAGCAACTCGTCGGGACGATGCCAGCGCGCCCCATGGTAGGCCCCGCTCCCGCCGCCCTGCCCTTTCTGCGCATAGAGCAGGCTTGCCCGGTTGAGCCAGCCGATGGCAAAACGCTGGCGCGCCACCCGCACGACCTCGGCCACGGCCTGCCGTTCATCCTCCAAAAAACACAGGGCCGCAACCGAAACCACCTGGTCGAAACTACGGTCAGGAAAAGGCAGGGAGCGGGTGTCTCCGGCTACCCAGCGGATCGCGGGAGGGCCCTTGGCGCGGGCGAAGGCAAGCCAGTCCGGGTTGGGATCCAGGCCAGTGACGAGGAGGCCCTCTTCGGCAAAGCGGCGGGTGAACCAGCCGGTACCACAGCCCACGTCCAGAAGCGTGTTCCCCGGCTGCGTCTGCAGGAGCCTGGAAAGCAGGCGGAACTCCGCCGTGCCGATCCACCGCCCGCGAGGGGTATCATACCAGGCGTCATAGGCGGCGGCGTCCATCAGCCTGCGGCGCCCGCCAGCCGCAAAGAACACGCGGCCAATAGCAGCAAAGGTTTCCATGGTTTCTTAAGCAAGCTTGCGAGGGGCATATCGCTTACTCCTGTACAAAGTGGATTATAGCCACGTTTGACGGGTCAGCCAGAGTGGCTTCTCCGGCTTAGGATACACTGTCACGCAACCGTTGTGACTGCCGCGGTCAACGTAGGTTTCAGCTCCTGGCATGCATGTGGCCAGACACTCCGGAGTGTTCCTTATCCGTCCACATTGCCTTATAATGCCTGGTGCTACGCCTCGCTCACCACCCTTACGAAAGGAACTTAAAGAGTATCATGCGCCGTCTGCCCTATGATGACTGCAATAAAAAAGAGATGGTTCTGCGTGACTTTCTCGCCATGGACAGAACAGTGTTTGCGGGTACGCGTACTTTCCTGGGCTATATTCGTGTGACCTTAACTTTAATCATTGCCACGCTCATTTTTATTCGTTTTTTCCATGGTCATCTTGAGGATCATCTCTTCTATCTGGGCTTTATTCTCGCGCTGATTGTCTTTGCCGCAGGCCTTTCGCTCTATCTGAAAATTAAAACGCACCACAAAGAGCTACAGAGAATGGAAGATTACGAAAAGATAGAGGATGATCTGCAATGAAATCCAGATTCTTATTCAATCATCTGGATGCGCACCGGCAAAATTTTCATACTTACCCCAAAAGCAAGCTGGTGTTACGTGACTGGCTCGCACTGGACCGCACAGCAGCTGCCAATCGCCGGGTTTTATATTCTTTTTTACGCACCATGCTGGACTTGGCAATCGCTGGCTTGGTACTTATTCACTTCTTTGATTATCAAATCGTCATTGTTCTCGGCGCGATATTCCTCTTGTTATCAGTGATTGTGGGTAGCTTTAGCTACTTCCGATTTTTGCGGGTGCAGAGTCATTACTATAAGTTTTTGCGGGAGTCGGAGGCGCATTTTCCGCCTATTCTGGCGCGCCGAGATAACCGTTCCTGATGCGGCCCAACGCCGTCATTCCTCCAGTTCCTGCACATTCACCTTCGGCACATTCTGCAGGGGCGGGCGCTCCCAATTGTAATCACTCGTGCTGCCGCCCCGTTGTTCGTGTGCCTGATAGCGCTGGTACGCATGCACTTTTGCCACCTCCCTCTGTAATTCCAGCTCGGCGCGGGCAAAATCCATCGGCAGAACCGCGGCTTTCGCTAATGTGCTTTGTGCGTCTTTAATGCGTTCCTTGCTGTCATGAATATCGATATCCATAATCCGCAGGCTGGCGTTGGCGAGTATGGTCACGATATCCGGCTGGATCTCCAGGAGTCCGCCTTCCAGAAAAAGAATCTGTGTTTGGCCATCGGCCTGGGTAATACGCAACTCTCCGGCGCGTAGCCCCGACAGCAAGGGCGCATGCCCCGGCAGTATTCCGATCTCGCCCAGTTCCGCCGGCACTGCCGCAAAACGCGCCATACCGCTGTACACTTCACCATGGATATCGACCACATTGATGCGGAACGTTCTGTTCTGCTGCATGTTTATTCCTTTTCTGAAAGCATCGCCAAAAATTGTGCTTCAGTGAGCTGTTCCAGACCCAGCTTTACGGCTTTTTCCGCCTTGCTGCCCGCTTCTTTCCCGACAATCACATAGCTTGTTTTAGCAGAAACGGAGCTGCTGACTTTCCCGCCCGCGTTTTCTATGGCGGCTTTGGCCTCTTCCCGGGTCATCCTATCCAAAGCACCGGTGAGCACTAGGGTCATCCCCTGAAAACGCCCGCCTCGTTGCGGCTGGACCGCTTGCCACTGTACTCCCGCCGTGCGCAAAGCGGCAATAACGTCACGGTTATGGGGCTGGGCAAAAAAATGTACGATAGATTCTGCCACGATGGGTCCCACATCGGGAATATTCTGCAAAACCTCCGGCGTCGCGGCCAGTAAGGGATCCAGATCCCCGAAATAGGCTGCCAGAGATTTGGCCGTGCTTTCTCCCACCTGGCGGATACCCAGGGCGTAGAGGAAGCGAGGTAGGCTGGTATGGCGGGAATGCTCTATTTCCGCAAGCAATTTTTGGGCGGAGCGACTGGCCATGCGCTCCAATCCGCAAAGTGCTGCTTCGTCCAGATGGTAAATATCGGCTACGGAGTGCACCAGACCTTGCTCGACTAGTTGCTGCACGAGTTTCTCGCCCAGGCCCCGGATGTCCATGGCCTTGCGCGAAGCGAAGTGCTCGATAGCGCCCATCCGTTGCGCCGGGCAATACAACCCACCCATGCAACGGTGCGCCGATTCGTTGGCCAGACGCAAGACTTCTGAGTCACAAACCGGACAACGCAACGGCATTTGCCAGGGCTGTGCCGCCGCTGGCCGTTCTTCCTTGAGCACCATGACCACTTCGGGGATCACATCCCCTGCACGGCGTACCAGTACCGTGTCGCCTACGCGAATATCTTTACGATCCACTTCATCTTGATTATGCAAACTGGCGCGGCTCACGGTCACGCCGCCCACTTGCACGGGCTGCAAGACCGCCACCGGAGTAATCACGCCGGTGCGCCCTACGGAAGCCAGGATATCTTCAACCACGGTACGCTCTTCGTGGGCCGGAAATTTATAGGCAATGGCCCAACGCGGTGCGCGGGCGGTGAAGCCTAACCGTTCCCTGGCTGCCAGATCATCGACTTTGAACACGAGACCATCTATTTCAAAAGGCATGCCTTCGCGCGATTTCTGCATTTCATTGAAATAGCTTTCGCATTCCGCAAGATGATGAACACTACGCAAGTAAGATGTCACTTCAAAACCCCAGACAGAAAGGCTGTGCATCACCGCACGGTGCGACTCTCCCAGTGGCGCCCTGCTTTCTCCCCATCCCCAGGGAAAAAACGCCAGGGGGCGCTTCGCCGTCACTTTGGAATCCAGTTGCCGCAGGCTGCCCGCTGCCGCATTGCGCGGATTGGCGAAGGCATTTTCTCCGGCACGCAAGCGCTCTTCATTCAACCGCTGGAAAGCTGCCACGGGAATCACCACCTCCCCGCGCACCTCCAGCAGGTCCGGCCAGCCCTTGCCCGCCAGTTGCAGAGGAATGTTGCGGATCGTGCGGACATTGGCAGTAACATCCTCACCGGTTTGGCCATCTCCGCGGGTCCCGGCCTGCACCAGCTTGCCCTCTACGTAACGGATGTTGACCGAGAGGCCGTCAAATTTGGGTTCAGCGCTGAGCGGAACATCCTCGCGACCGAGCCCCTTCTGCACACGCGCCAGCCAGTCGCCGAAACCACCCCGATCAAACACATTGTCGAGAGAGGTCATCGGTACGGCATAGTGTACTTCCGCAAACACCTCCAGAGGGGCTGCCCCTATCCTCTGGGTCGGCGAGTCGGCGCTTTGCCACTGCGGATTACGGTCCTCCAGAGCGCGGAGCTCGCGCAGATGGGCATCATACTCCGCGTCACTCAGGGTCGGTGCATCCTGCTGATAATACGCTTTATTGGCGGCCAGCAATTCGTCACGCAACTGCTGAATACGCTCGAAGTCAGTAGGGTTGCCCCGCTCCACCGCCCGCTCCTTCTGTAAAAGCCGGAAACATTTGCCGCGCCAGCATATCGCAAATGCACTTTCTGGTATAATCCGCGGGGCATTCGCTATGGCCCACCTCACTGGACGGAGAACCTATGGCCCTCACCCTTTTTGATCTGGACAACACCCTGCTGTCCGGCGACTCCGACCATGCCTGGATGGAGTTTCTCGGCAGCCGCGGCATTGTCGATACGGAACGCTTTAACCACCTCAATGATCGGTTTTATGCCGAATATCAGGCTGGCACTTTAGATATTCAGGCATTTCTGGATTTTCAGTTGGCCCCCCTGGCGGCACATCCCCGTGCCCATCTTGATGCCTGGCACCGGGAATATCTGCAGGAACGGGTGCTGCCGATGATTTCGGATCGCGCGCGCGCGCTGGTAGAAGATCATCGCCAGCAAGGTGATATCCTGGTCATCATTACCGCGACCAATCGCTTTGTGACAGCGCCCATTGCTGAAGAACTAGGCATCACCCATCTGCTCGCGACGGAACCCGAGGAGACGACATCGGGTGACTTTACAGGTCGTAGCGTCGGCATTCCCTGCTTTCAGGCGGGCAAGGTGCAACGCTTGCGTGACTGGCTGCGGACGCAGGGGTTGGACTGGGAGAACACGCTGCGGAATAGCACCTTTTACAGCGACTCACACAACGATCTGCCTTTACTGGACACCGTCACCCATCCGGTCGCCGTTGACCCGGATCCGCGCCTGCGCGCCATCGCCGAAGCACGGGGCTGGCCCATTCTTTCGCTCCACCCGGCACCCGTCGAATAATACGTCCCCAATTTTCCATCGCAGCTTCGCGCATCCAATCACAAACCGCCCCTCTGATTTGCGCAATTAAGAAATGTGTACTATAGATTTAGAAATATTATTAGTTTCCGTGAGACGCCATGAATTGCGTAGATCAGGCGATCTATGTCGCCATCGAGGAAAGGGACGCGAATACAGCTCAGCATTGCCTGCGCGTTGGCTATCTAGTGTAGTGTTGCATTCTTGATGCCGTTTAATGGTTGGCATGGTAAAATAGGCTCCA
>NZ_JAGDVS010000202.1 GCF_023255755.1 Acidithiobacillus sp.
CTGAGCTGAGAAATCGCTCGCTCCGAGCCATGCCGCCCCGTTCACAAAATCGGGCGGTGTGGCTTTTTTATGCCGCCGGCCGCCCCTCAAATAAGTTGACCAGAGAACCATCAATTTGGCTGACCACACTCAGTCACCTTCCAAAAGCTGGGAGAGTGACCGATCAAGGGAAGTTCAAGATCCTACTGAGGCACTAAGTGGGTGGCGCCATATTGCCGACCGTGACAGGAGGACAGGGCATGATAAAACTGCACCAAGGTAATCAGGCCGAGCCGTTCTTCATCACCGAGGACGTGGTGGCCGAGCTGATCGCCGCCGGTTACGTGTTCGGGGCGCCGGGCCTTGCGCGAACAGCGAGCATCCGCGAACTGTTCGGCTGGCAGCCCGGCGAGACGCTGGCCAAGGCGATCAGCCGCCGCCAGGGCAAGCCATGTTCACTCTCATGATCTGAGCGTGGTATTTCACATGGCATCGATCAGTGGCGTATTCGTAAGTATTTGTTGTGAAAAATATTTCTGTGATTGTTGATAATCGAGTGGGAATGACCAGGCGGTAAGTATGTATATATGGCGGCAATTGGGCGTTTCTTTGCACCTGAGTTGCCGTTATCTTTTATGAAAAGTCCCTTGTTCCCGCTTTTCGACTATGTGCGTCTTCCGTAGCGCTTTCCCGCAGTATATGCTGCTTCACGTCACGCCATTTTACGGGTTCCTCGCATTATTTTTTATGTGAAATACGCTAATTATTTTGTACGTTAAATAAATAGTGTTGACATTTTTGTTGCGAAATGTGATAATAAAAAACATAAATATTTATCAGTAATACATATTAAAAACATTCGGTGTGGCTGTAACGCGCAATTCCTTGGTCATTCTGCACCGTGATATTCACCACATTTTGGGAGAAATCATGGCATCCATAAAGCTCCAGAATATAAAAAACAGGCTGCGGCGAGAAGGTTCTCTGCAAGGCCTTATACTCGCCTGTGTGGGTGCTTCAATTGGCTCAGGGTGGTTGTTCGGACCACTATATACCGCGCAGCAGGCAGGCCCCTACGCGGTCGGTTCATGGATGATCGGCGCCTTCGCTATCCTTTTGCTGGCATTGGTTTTTGCCGAACTTGGTCCGCTGATTCCCCGAGCGGGTGCAGTGGTTCATCTGGCCCATGTGGGAAACGGCCCGATCGTTGGTCATATGTGGAGCTGGATTCTCTTTCTCTCTTACGCCACCATCGCGCCCATCGAAGTTACGGCCATACTGACCTACGCTAATAATTACCTGCCGGGATTGCTGCAGCAGCATTCCGACCTGCTCAGCGTCAAAGGTTTCGCTGTCGCGCTGGTGTTGCTGGCCTTCTTTGTTGCCATCAATTTTCTGGTGGTGCGCTGGGTGTTGAAAATCAACAATGGCGCTACCTGGTGGAAAATTTCGATTCCCGTGCTGACGATTGGGGTGTTGCTCGCCACTTCGTGGCACCCAGGTAATTTCGTGGTGCATGCACAGAATGCCACGGCCGATTTTCACGGGATGTTCGTTGCCGTGGCCACCGGCGGTGTGATTTTCAGCCTGCTGGGTTTTCGTCATGCTATCGACCTGGCCGGAGAAAGTAAAAACCCGAAACGGGATGTACCGATTGCCGTTATCGGCTCCGTCTTGATTGCATCGGGAATTTATATCGCTTTACAGATAGCTTTTATTGGTGCGATACATCCTGCCGATTTGGCGGCGGGAGGCTGGCAACACCTCCATTTTTCCGGAATCAACGGTCCTTTTGCCGCCCTTGCCGCTGCGGTGGGGGCCGGCTGGCTGGCTGTGCTCCTGTACGTCGATGCGTTTGTGTCACCGGGCGGAGCCGCATTGATTTATACCACCACCGCAGCCCGGGTTACCCTGGCGACCGCCGATACCGGAGCAGCGCCCAAGTGGGTGGCACGCATCAATCGGCATGGGGTTCCCTGGGCCAGCCTGATTTTGCTGTACGCTGTCGGTGCGGTATTCTTTTTTCCGTTTCCCTCCTGGCAGAAAATGGTGGGTTACATCGCTTCTATGACGGTACTGTCCTATGTCATCGGTCCCGTTGCCCTGATTCAGTTGCGTCGCGCGATGCCTGATCTGGAGCGCCCTTTTCGCTTGTGGGCAGCACCAGTTATCGCACCGCTCACCTTCGTCGTGGCAAGCTGGATCGTGTTCTGGTCGGGTCTGAATACCCTGAATTTCATTTTCGGCACTTTGTTCGCCTTGCTAATCCTTTATGCCCTCACCGGCATCTGGCGGAAAGGCAGATGGTCCGCAATGGGGTGGCAGTATATGTGGTGGATTATTCCCTATTTTCTAGGTTTGTGGGGGATCAGCTGGCTGAGTCCGGCGGTTCTGGGCGGAACAGGGGTGCTTGGATTTTTTTCCGGCATGGCGGCCGTGGCCGTGTTGAGCCTGCTGATATTTTACGTGGCCATTCATCAGGCGGTGGCGGATAGCACCATGAGAGCGTACATGCAGCATTTTAGAAAGCGGGAAGCAGATGCGCCGTGAGCAGCATGTAAGCATGTAATGGGTGACAGTGCTACCGGCATGGGCTTACTTTTTTCAATCACAGATCTATTCGGTGAACAGGAGGGATGCATGACGGATCGCATCGGGAAAAAACGGGCAACAGCACCTAACCGATGGTCGAATCGTTCAAATCTGCAAACGGATGCGAAGCGTTGGGTGATTAAAATTGGCAGCAGCCTGCTGACGAACGACGGCCAGCATCTGGATACCACCGCAATACACGCTTGGATGCAGCAAATTCTGCAGTTGCATCAGCGCGGTGTGGAAGTGGTACTGGTGTCCTCCGGATCGGTAAGCGCTGGAATGCAACGTCTGGGCTGGACAGACCGGCCTGTTTCACTCAAAGCCCGACAAGCGGCGGCCAGCGTCGGTCAATCCGCCCTGATACATACCTATGAGAAGATGCTGCAGGAATGCGCGCAGCCCGAGAATGACCGTTTATACTGTGGTCAAGTGCTGTTGACTCACGATGATCTTCGTACCCGCCGGCGCTACCTGAATGCACGCTCCACGTTACGTACGCTGCTGGACATGAATGTGCTGCCCATCATCAACGAAAATGATGTGGTTTCTTACAGTGCGATCAATCTGGGCGACAACGACACCCTGGCTGCACTGGTGAGCAATCTGCTGGATGCCGATATCCTGGTCATTCTTACCGATCAGGCGGGACTGTTTGACGCTGATCCGCGCAGTCATCCCGAAGCAACACTCCTGACGGAGGTTGGTGCAGGTGATCCGATGCTGGAGCGCATTGCCGGGGGAGGTGGATCCCGGGTGGGAACGGGCGGTATGCTGGCCAAGGTGCGTGCTGCAGCACGTGCCGCGCGTTCTGGTACATCGACGATCATTGCGGATGGACGCAGCCCGGAAGTCTTGCCGCGCTTGCAGCAAGGGGAAGCGATCGGTACCTTCGTTCATGCCCGCTTACCTAGGCTGGCTGCGCGGAAGCGCTGGCTCGCCGGGCATCTGCGCAGCCACGGAGTGCTGCATCTGGATCAGGGAGCGGCCCGGGCGATTTTGGAGGAGGGAAGCAGCTTACTGCCGGTGGGAGTTATCGCGGTGGAAGGTGCATTCCGGCGGGGCGATTTGGTCGTTTGCAAAGATCCGCTGGGGCGGGACATCGCTCGCGGTTTGATCAATCTCGACGCGCCGGTCGCCGCCCGCTGCTGCCGGAAACAGAGTCATGAACTGGCGGATGATCCTGAGGTGTTGGAAGATGTGCTGATTCATCGTGATAATTTGGTAATCAACGACTTGTTACTCTGAAAAAGTGGTGAACTGGCTGACGATCCCGAAGTGACAGGGGATGTACCGATGCTGATCCATCGCGATAACCTGATGGTTAATGCCCCCCCGTCGGCTGAGCCATATTCCCGTCCGTGGGTAAAATCTGGCCGGGAATAATGTGGACGTCCTGCTGCTGGTGCGCCAGTGCTACGTTGTGGCGGAGCAGACTTTCCACCACGGAAGCACGCAGGTCAGTCTGCACGTTATAACTCTTGTTACAGTCGTCCAGATACACCCGCAGATAGAACTGCAGTGCATTTTCGCTGACATCCAGCAATAATGCGGTGGGCGGAATGCCGCGCGGATCATCTTGCAATACGTCGGGGTGATTTTGACCTTCCGCTACCAGCAACTCCTTTACCAGCGGGATATCGGCATCATGGGCAATGCTGAAGGGGATCATGAGGCGCAACACGCTATTTGTGTACATCCAGTTGGTCACCTGGCTAGAGATCAGTTCAGAATTAGGAACGAAGACTTCAGTGCGGTCAAAAGTAAGGATCAGGGTGTAACGGATGCTCATCTTCTGCACATATCCCTGAGTGGTACCCACCTGAATCCAGTCACCAACACGAATGGGACGCTCCAATAGCAGAATCAGGCCAGACACAAAATTATTGACGATATTTTGCAGCCCAAAGCCGATGCCAACGGATAATGCGCCCGCGATGATGGCAAGATTGTGCAGCGCTACACCCGCGGTGGAAAGCGCAATCAGTACGGCGATGATAAATCCCATATATCTGACGATGGACAGTACGGAGTGGCGGGCCCCGCTTTCCAAGTGTCCAATAATCCGGGAGTTGTCGGACAGGTATTTCTGGATCAGGGTGTTAATGTTGAACAGCAGCATGAGCAGGAGCACAGCAATCACCCAGCGAAAAGGCTGAATATGAAAGCTACCAATGGAGAAACCGGTGATGAAATATTTCCCGATCAGCGTAAATCCGGTATGCGTCAGACCCCAGGCATATAAAATAAAAGCCACTATGCCTAACCACACGGCGGTGTAACTCATTGCACTGAACCATGTTATCCAGGGCAATGGTTGATCTTCTTTCAGACCGAGGCGTTGGCGCAGGAGACGTTGCCAGCGCCCGGATTTTTGCGCTGTCTGTATCCAAAAATCGGCAAGCGTCCAGGAAAAAAATAGCCCCACGCCGAAGGCGAGCATGGACGTTAATAGGCCGAATAACAGATAGTTAGAAAGATTGCGATAACCGGTGGTAGTGAATATGGCGGTAGCGATCAAGGCTAAGAGTATGAGTATCCTAAGCAGCGGATAGGCACGGAAATATTTTCGATGTTCGGTCTGCCAGACCAGCCAAAACACTGCGCCGAGAAGTACCAGGTGGAAAATAGATCCAAAAAAGGCCGGCCCTATCGGCGATAATGGATCATTGGGAGAAATGCTGATCCAGGTGAGACCAAATATGGATAAGGCAGCGATGAATCGTAAGGTTCGCAGTGCGGGGCGTAGCGTTTGCAGTTTCCAAGGCGAATGACGGCTGACTACTCCCGACGGACTGAGAGCCAATGCGAGTAACATGGAGATAAAGACGTAGCCGCCCCAGGTGCCTAAAATGAGGGCAACGAGGGGCGAAAGAGTGTCTGTGAGATCGGTTGCCGTTGCAACGGCAGCGATGCCAGCCAGCAATGGTATATAGTGATAAAAATTATGTTGTACAGCAGGTAAGTTCAGTGTGTGATAAATTATTTTGGCTAGGGACGCACGTAAAATAAATAATAACACAAATATAAATACACCAATTCCTATGGATATCTGTAAGTTCTGTTGTGCAAAAATAGAACGTCCATTATGACCGAGCCAGAAATGTTGTTCGTCAATCCAGGTAGCGGCAGGGACGGATTGAAGGGCAATTGCCTGTTTCCAGATGCTGTGATCATGGCGTAAGAGCAATTCGTCATGTAGTGCATCACGTTTTTTGCTGATTTGCTCGCTTAGATCTGCGCTTGCGACGGCGAGAACCTTGCAGGTAGCGAGTTCTCCGCTGAGATTTTTTTGCTCATCCTGTAGTTTCAGGCGTAATGCACTGAGATTCTTTGGTTCGCCGGCAGCAGCGGGTCCCAGTATGCCCAGACCCTTATCTATTTGACTGAGGTTGCTGCTCCTTTCGGTTATGCACCGGTGCGCGTTGTCGTTGGTCACGCTTACGACTTTTTGCCAGCTCAGAAGTTGCTGTAAATCGACATTTTTTGACAAATCGTGGTGTATCGATTGTAGCGCTGCGCTGGCCTGTGACACCGGCGTGCTGGAGGCATGTGCCAACAGCGGAAAGATCAGTATGACAAGGCATGTGCCTAACCAGGATAAATATGAAAAGATAGGTCTATTGTTTGAAGAATTCCAGATGCTGATCGGTAAAATGATCGTCCGCTGAATCACATGCCGCTCCTTTGCTGAAGCCATTTATGGAGCCATAAATGGGCATTGGGTTGCGTGGAGCGCTATCCTATCACAGGTGATGACTGAGCGCTTCTGTTCATGCTGCTTGTTGTAGTCACTTGGCCACGTTGCTAGGTGGTTATTTGCACGATATAAAATAACGAGAAGGGAATGTGCCGTCGGCATATGGCGACAGCCTGGTGTGAACCCTGATCCTGAGGCTAAACTTTTTTGCAGCGGCGTATCTGACGGTGAATGATCACCAAAGGGGCCGTGGCCCTATGGGTGGGCGTTTCAGGCTTCCCTGCATGTTGGCGCCGCTGATTTTTCGGTGGTATGGCATGAAAACTGCTTAAGTGAGGGTGTGTAATGATCATCGTAGAGGAATTAGCTATGAAGAAGCCCATCTATAATGCCCTGTTCACGGCACTGATTGCCGCACCTTTCATCGCTTTGGGGGGTTTTGTGCATGAGATAACGCCACTGGATCCAACAACGACTACCTCTGCCCGGCCGATGGTGTCCAACGGCCTGCGAATGGTGGGCGACGCGCAGATGGTGGTGGGCCATGTTGAGCGGGCGGACTGGCTGCTGCTCACGCCGGAAGAGTCTGCCCATCAATCTTCGGCCGCCCCTCACCCACAGTATGCGTCTGTTACGGTACGGTCCCTGTAGCCGACGGGTGACCGTCTCCCGTCATTATTGAGAAGAATGCGGAGGAAGTGATGTCCACTAATAAATGTAAATGGCGTTTTCTGCTGTCGGCGACAGTGTTGGGTGCGGGTATCCTGTTGCTGTCGAATCCTGCGTTTGCGGATCGGGATGGCTGGGGTGGCCCGGCAGTGCGCTTATCCATCGGCGTTCCCGGCGTTGTCTATCCAGCGCCCACCTATTATGCCGCTCCACCGGCTTACTATTATGCACCGCCTCCGCCTCCGCGCTGGTATCGGCGTCATGAGCATTACTGGCACCATGAGCACGACCGTGGCTGGGGCGATGACGATTGATGGAGCTGGCAGGTAGCACTCCCACGGTGACGCGGTTAATTGATGATGGCGCGCCGTGCGCTGCGCGTCAGTAAGGGGAGTACGGCCTTTTGCAGCATGGGGGGTAGGGCGACCGGTTTGAGCAGCATTTTCATCGCCATGTCAAAAGGATAGTGACGACTTATCCAACTGCTCATGCGTTGTCGAAATGCCGAGAAATCCTCCAGGGAAAATTGCTGCCCCGGATTTTTTACTTCAAAAGCATTTTTGAGGGCAAGATAGCTGTCTTCCTGATCCACCTCGGCTACACGTTTCCAGAGTTCACGGCCAATGCGCCAGCGTGAATTTTTCTCGCGTGCTTGGTATTGCAGAAAAAATTGGTAGAAATATTTGTAGTGATGGACTTCGTCGGCGCGGATGCGTGCAGCGAGCTGGCACAGTACGGGCTCCGGGCTGGCCGCCTGAATCATCGTATAGAAGCTGGCCGTACCCGTCTCGACGACGCAGCGTGAAGCCATTTCCAAGGCGTGAGTGGGTCCTAGTAAATCGGTGCGACAGTAGGGCACATAAGCGTCTACAAAGCCCTGATAAGCACGTTCCCAATCAAAATCCGGCCAAATGGTGAGCACATATTGGCGCAATGCGCGCCCATGTTGTACCTCTTCGAGCTCCCATTCCTGGCGCAACCACATGGTGGCGCTCACATTTTCCTGATAGTATTCCACCAGGTTACGGGTGTAGAGATCAGACAGTGTTTCTACAAAGGAAGCACTGGCTAATAGATAGAACCAGTCCATGTTGCCGATGATCTTTTCCTTTTCAATGGCAGCGTAAGGAATATCGGCCTGAGACCAGGTCGGACGGACGTTATCTGCGGGCATTGTATTTGCCGCCTCCTTAAAATTCTGTCAGTGGGGTTGATGATTATAGCGCACATCTTGTTGTGGTGCCCCTGTGGCAACAAAGGGGTTCGCCCCTGACATTGCGGGCAGTGTCCGCACAGTAATTCACCACGACCCAGCAGGCAGCGGTAGGAGGCGCGCCGGGGCGCTCCTCAGTGGCAGCGCTCTCAATGGGCTCTGTCTTGGTCAGTCTGTCATGGGGCGCGTCGAGGGTCGGGGAAAGGCTGGCGGGACCGGGCGTGGCTGACGTATCATTCCCGCTTGAGTTGTGGCGGTATCCATTTCGTGTCTCGGGGTGTCTGCCCGTTGAAGGCCATCTTGCGTCCTAAGGAGGATGTCATGGCGTTATGTGTAGAATTGCATCCCCTGAATCCACAGCCGCGACTGCTGGCGCAAGCGGTTGAGGTACTGCGTGCCGGAGGTTTGCTGGTTTATCCAACGGACACCTGCTACGCCTTGGGTTGTATGGTGGCGGCACGAGAGTCCCAAGAACGGCTGCGGCGCATCCGGCAACTGGATTTGCAGCATGACCTGTCGCTGCTGTTTTCCAGCATTTCCCAAGTGACGGACTATGCCAAGTTGGATGATCGTGCCTACGCGCTGCTGCGTAAGACCTTGCCCGGACCCTACACCTTCATTCTACCAGCGACCAAAGATGTGCCGCGGCGCCTCGCTGACCCGAAAAAGCGCAGTATTGGTGTGCGCATACCCGCCAATCCCCTGTGTGAAATGCTGCTCACGGAGTTGGGAGAGCCCTTGATGAGCTCTACCCTGCAACTTCCTGGCGCCAATGCACCGCTGACGGAGCCCGATGAAATTTGCGACGTGTTGGGGAGTCAGGTGGATATGGTGCTGCTCTCGGGTGTGGGTGGGGTGCTCTGTTCGACGGTGGTGGATCTTTTGCAATGGCCGCCGCGTGTGCTCCGTCAAGGCGCTGGTGACCCGCGGCTGCTCGGTCTCAGTGTTGCCGTTTAGTCGCTTGCAGCATTAGGCGGGTAGGGCATTACGCTGATATACTCCATCCATGTCTGATGCCACGCAATTTATCCGAACCCTGGCCATTTGGGCCATACCTGTGCTGTTCGCCATTACGGTGCATGAGGTGGCCCATGGCTGGGTCGCCTGGAAACGGGGTGATCCTACCGCCATGCTCATGGGTCGCTTAACGCTGAATCCGATTAAACATATTGATCCTTTTGGGACAATTTTACTGCCGGGCATACTGCTCCTGTTTCACTCGCCCTTTCTCTTTGGTTATGCCAAGCCGGTGCCGGTCAATTTTGGCGGGCTGAAAGACCCCAAACGCGATATGGTGCTCGTCGCCATCGCCGGGCCGGCCGCCAATTTGTTGATGGCTTTTTTCTGGACGCTGGTGCTGTGGTTGGGCGGCCATCTCCCCGGCGCACTGGCGTATATCGGTGAACCCATGCAGTTGATGGGTGAGGCGGGCATTATGATCAATGTCATCCTGATCATTTTTAATCTGATTCCCATTCCGCCTCTGGACGGTGGTCGGGTGGCGGTGGGGCTTTTGCCGGCGTCAGCCAGTATTGCCCTGAGCCGGATTGAACCTTACGGATTCATCATTCTAATTGTACTGCTGTTTACCGGCGTGTTGTGGTCCGTCCTGGGTCCTCTTTTCCTGTTGGTGCGTAACTTTTTTCTGACGATTGGCGGTTTGTGATGACAGAGATCATCGTTTCCGGCATGCGGCCAACGGGTCGTTTGCATCTGGGGCATTATCACGGCGTACTCAAAAACTGGCTGCGTTTGCAGGATGAGGCGGAGTGTTATTTCTTTGTTGCCGACTGGCATGCGCTGACCACCCATTATGAAACAACACAGGGGATCAGTGAGGCGGTCTGGGATCTGCTCATTGAGTGGCTGGCGGTGGGGGTAGACCCGGACAAGTCCGTGCTCTTTATCCAATCCCATGTGCCACAGCATGCCGAACTGGCGCTGCTGCTGGGGATGCTGACGCCGCTGTCCTGGCTGGAGCGCGTGCCGACCTTCAAGGATCAGCAGGAAAAATTGCGGGAGCGAGATCTCGCCACCTTCGGTTTTCTGGGTTACCCGCTGCTGATGACGGCCGACATACTGCTTTATGATGCTCACAAGGTACCGGTGGGGGCAGACCAGGTCGCGCATCTGGAGATCAGCCGGGAGCTTGCACGGCGTTTCAACAGTTTCTACGGGCGCGATGCCGATGCGGCGGCGCAGGTAGAAAAGGGCATGCAGGCCATGGGCAAGCGCGCGGCGAAGACTTTTACCTCCTTACAGCGGCGTTTTCAGCAGAACGGTGACGGTCTGGCGGTGACCGAAGCGGCGGCGTTCCTGGGGCAGCAGGCGGGACTCAGTGCGGGGATGTGCGAGCAACTCCTGGCCCACCTGGAGGGCAAGGGTCGAGAAATTCTCCGCGAGCCGCAGGCATTGCTGACGGCGGCCTCAAAAATGCCGGGGCTCGACGGGCAGAAGATGAGCAAGTCCTACGGGAATACCATCTCTTTGCGCGAAGCGCCGGAAGTGGTGCAGAAGAAAATCCGTACCATGCCCACCGACCCAGCCCGGGTGGCACGCACGGACCCTGGTACGCCCGAAAAATGCCCGGTCTGGGCCCTGCATCAGGTTTATTCCGGCCCAGAGACGCAGGCATGGGTCCGCAGCGGCTGTACAACGGCAGGTATCGGCTGTCTGGATTGTAAACAACCGGTAATTGAAGCGGTGCTCGCTGAACAGGCGCCGATCCGTGAGCGGGCGGAGTACTGGGCGGCACGGCCGGAGCAACTACAGGAAATCGCCCATGCGGGCGCCCAGCGTGCCCGCCAACGCGCCGAGCAGACGCTGGAGCGGGTGCGCGCAGCCATGGGTCTGGCGCATGAGCAGCGCCATCTCTGAATCCCGCCCGTCGGCGGCGCCTATGCAGGTTCATGGGCAACCGCTGGAAGGCCTGCCTGACGGCCTCTTCATTCCGCCGGATGCCTTGGAACTGTTGCTGGAAAGCTTTTCCGGTCCGCTGGAATTGCTGCTCTGGCTGATCCGCCGTAACCGCATGGATATCCGCGATATTCCGGTGGCCGAAGTGACCCGGCAGTATCTGCACTACCTGCGCGAAGCGCGTCGCCGCAATCTGGAACTGGCGGCGGAATATCTGTTGATGGCGGCCTGGCTGGCGGAGATCAAGGCACGCATGTTGCTGCCCGTGCCGCCCGCAGCGGAGGATGAAGACTTCGATCCCCGTCTGGAACTGGCGCGCCGCCTGGAGGCTCTGGCTACAGTGCAGAGTCAAGCGGAGGCGCTCCACACTTTGCCTCAGGCTGGACGGGATTTCTGGACGATTTACCCCGCGCCACATCCCGATCTGCCTTTGGCACCACCGCTGGTAGCCTTCATCGATATCGTAAACGCTTGGCAGGAGTTGCTTCTGCGCCCCGCGCGCAAGCCACCTCCCGCCCATACCCTGACGAATCCGCGTATGGGATTACGGCAACGGATGGTGGAGCTACTACTGTACTGCCGCCGAGAACCGCGCCCCTGGTTTCTTAACGAGCTCTTGCCGCCCATGGCAGATCGCCTGGCTCTGGCAGTGTCACTATTAGCCATATTGGAATTACTCCGGCAAGAGGCACTGGCTTTGGTCGAAGGCGAAGAGGGGGTCTGGCGGGTTGCGGTGGCTGGTGTCGATGGGCTTGGTGATGCCTGATGCGTGAAGCGCTCCTGGCATTGTTTCTGTCCAGCGCTGAGCCGCTCTCCCGCGAGCACTTGGCGGCCCTCCTCGACGACGATCCCGACTGCGCAGGATGGGAGGCGGCGCTGGAGATGCTGTTAGCCATTGGCGAAGGACCTCTGCAACTGGTCTCTGTCGCCGGTGGCTATCGTTTGCAGATTCATCCCCGTCATAATGCCCTCCTGGCGCGCCTTCACGTGGAGGCACCACGACCTTTATCGAAGGCGATGCTGGAGACCTTGGCCGTGATCGCCTATCAGCAGCCGATAACGCGTCCGGAAATCGAGCACTGGCGAGGGGTTGCAGTGAGTGCGCAGATCATGCAGCAGCTTCAGGAGCGCGGCTGGATAACGGTCGCCGGGCACCGGGATACGCCGGGGCGACCTGCACTTTGGGTGACAACACCAGATTTCCTGGCGCATTTTTCGCTGTCTTCGTTGGAAGCATTGCCAAAGGTCATGGCGGCGGAGAGACTTGGGGAATGTGAAAAGCGCATCAGAACGAAACATGATAAAAAAGATATTGGGAAAGTTATAATAATCTGATTTGACGAATTTGGGGTGTACTATAATATCTAAAGCAGAATTTGAAATTGGGCTCGGTAAGCGGAGACAGGTACTGTAGCTTACCTGGAATCTGGCGCAGTAAGTTACGTGAGGAGCGAGCAATGGCACATGTCGTAATTTTGGGTGCGGGCACAGGCGGAATGCCGGCCGCCTACGAAATGAAAGAAGCCCTGGGTTTCGGGCATGAGGTGACGCTGATCAGCGCCAATGATTACTTCCAGTTCGTACCGTCCAACCCGTGGGTGGGCGTAGGCTGGAAAGAGCGCGACGACATCGCCTTTCCGATCAGACCATATGTGGAGCGCAAAGGGATACATTTCATTCCGCAGTCCGCCGAACATATTGATGCCGAAGCGCAGGATATTACCCTCGCCGATGGTAGCAAGGTTCATTACGACTATCTGTTGATTACTACCGGTCCGAAGCTGGCTTTTGAGAATGTGCCAGGTTCTAACCCGCATGAAGGTCCGGTGCAGTCCATTTGTACGGTGGATCATGCAGAGAAGGCCTATGCTGAATATCAGGCGTTGTTACGCGAGCCAGGCCCTATCGTTATGGGCGCTATGGCGGGCGCCAGTTGCTTTGGTCCCGCTTATGAATATGCCATGATTGTTGCCTCAGACCTCAAAAAGCGGGGCATGCGCGACAAGATTCCATCCTTCACCTTTATCACGAGTGAGCCTTACATTGGTCACCTGGGCATTCAGGGCGTGGGTGATTCTACGGGTATCCTGACCAAGGGGCTCAAGGAAGAGGGTATTGAGGCCTACACCAATTGTAAGGTCACCAAGGTCGAAGACAACAAGATGTATGTGACCCAAGTGGATGAGAAGGGTGAAACCGTCAAAGAAATGGTTCTGCCAGTCAAGTTCGGCATGATGATCCCGGCCTTCAAGGGCGTGCCTGCCGTGGCAGGTGTCGAGGGGTTGTGCAATCCCGGCGGTTTTGTCCTGGTGGACGAACATCAGCGCAGCAAGAAGTATGCGAACATCTTTGCGGCGGGTATCGCTATCGCGATTCCGCCGGTGGAGGTGACCCCGGTGCCGACCGGCGCGCCCAAGACCGGTTATATGATCGAGTCCATGGTGTCGGCGGCGGTACACAATATCAAGGCGGATTTGGAAGGCCGTAAGGGTGAGCAGACCATGGGCACCTGGAATGCGGTGTGTTTTGCCGACATGGGTGATCGCGGTGCAGCGTTTATTGCCTTGCCCCAGTTGCGACCCCGTAAGGTCGACATCTTTGCCTATGGCCGCTGGGTACATCTGGCCAAGGTGGCCTTTGAGAAGTACTTCATCCGCAAGATGAAGATGGGCGTCTCCGAGCCTTTTTATGAGAAGGTGCTGTTTAAGATGATGGGTATCACCCGTCTCAAGGAAGACGAGACCCATCGTAAGGTATCCTGATCGTTCTGTTGATCAGTGAAAATACCCCCGCCTTGTGCGGGGGTTGTTTTTTTTGTAGGTGCGGAAGCGTGGACGGGATATGATCCGGAAAGTATTTGCCGCAGCTTGTGTAGGTTTTGGAGAAACATGGACGAAAAATTGCAGAAGGTACTTGCTCGTTTTGGCCTGGGATCCCGCCGCCTGATGGAGGCGTGGATCGCGGCAGGGCGCGTGGTGGTGAATGGCCAGCCCGCCAAACTGGGGGATCGGGTGACGGCACAGGACAAAATTACTGTTGACGGGGAGGCATTGCGGATTCCCTCCTGGGTGCGTCCGCGCCTGCGCGTGCTGCGCTATCACAAGCCGGCGGGGGAACTCACTACCCGCAGCGACCCCGAGGGCCGGCCCACGGTTTTTGATCGCTTGCCGCGACTGCGCGGTAGCCGCTGGATTGCGGTCGGGCGTCTCGACTACAACACCGAAGGCTTGTTACTGCTGACGAATGACGGCGACCTCGCCAACGCGCTGATGCATCCGCGCGCGGGTATCGAACGGGAATATGCCGTCCGGGTGATGGGGGTGGTGAGTCCGGAGCAGCAGACCAGTTTGTTGCAGGGTGTGGCGCTGGAAGACGGTGAGGCGCGTTTTACGACCGTGCAGGAAGCCGGTGGTGAGGGCCTCAATCACTGGTATCACGTCACTCTGGCCGAGGGGCGTAATCGCGAAGTGCGACGACTCTTCGAGGCAGTCGGCCTAACCGTGAGTCGCCTGATCCGGGTGCGCTACGGGGTGGCGGAAATGCCGCGTTTGCTCAAGACCGGTTACTTTGACGAATTGCCCGACGAAGAGCGCGAAGCCTTGCTCGCCAGCGTGCAGTGGGTCAACCCCGCGACACCGCCTCCTGACAAAGCGGGACGAGGGACAGATGTGTCCGAACCGCGCAAAAATAACAGTCGGCGAGAAGCCCGACAGGGGGCATCGCGTGGCCGAACGGGGCAGGGACGTCGGGTGGTCCGGGATTAGAGCCTATCGATGCGTGGGGAAAATGGTTGGTTAGCCGTATTCAGGACGCTGCAAGAGGCTTTTGGCCCGCAGGAGTGGTGGCCCGCGCAGTCGCCCTTTGAGGTCATGGTGGGCGCGATCCTGACCCAGAATACCGCCTGGCGCAATGTCGAAAAAGCGATTGCCAATCTGCGGGCGGCGGATGCCCTGAGCGTGGCCGTCATTTTGGCTCTACCGGAAAGTGATCTGGCTGAACTGCTCCGGCCATCCGGATTTTATCGGATAAAGACCAAACGCCTGCTGGCGTTGTGCCAGTTTCTGGAGGCGCAGGGTGTGGGCGCGGTGCCGGAACAGATCGCCCGGCAGGCGGCCGTTCCGGCACTGCGGCGAGATTTGCTGGCGGTCCATGGTGTCGGTGAGGAAACCGCAGATTCCATTCTGCTCTATGCCCTGGGTCTGCCGGTTATGGTGGTGGACACTTACACCCGCCGGATTGGTGGTCGTGTGGGTCTGTTAGGCGATCATCTGTCCTATACCGAGGTGCAGGCTGCCATCGAGGCGGAGCTGGTGCCGGGCGACGCAGCGGTACGTAATGCGCTGCATGCCCTGCTGGTCTCTTTGGGCAAGGATTACTGTCGGCCTCGTCCGCGCTGTGATACCTGTCCGCTCAATACGCGCTGCGCTTATGCGGCAGGGCGATGCCGCCCCCGCCAACCAGAACAGCCATAGCATTCATCTGGCTAAGTTCATATCCTTTTGACGAGCTTGATGATGCTCAGAAGGATGACCGCGCCGATGAAAGCCACAACGATGGCGCTGATAATACCCGCCCCGAAAAGACCTGCCAGGCCGAAGAAGATGAGTACGAAGCCACCGATGAACGCGCCGATGATACCAACGATGATATCTCCGATGATCCCAAAGCCGCGTCCCTTGATCAGTAGTCCCGCCAGCCAGCCCGCAATGCCGCCAATGATGAGGAAGGTGATGATGCTCAGGAGAGTCATGGTGGAGGGTCCTGTGACGGGTTTGGATATTCACCTTAGCAAAGTATGGAGGTGATCTCTATATTTCACATTTGGATGATACCCAGGTTCTGAGCGCAACTGGCCGTGACCGGTTCTATAATCCTAAATTCGGCAGTTACCCCTGCTGATTTGGCAGGATTCCTTTGATAGGATTGG
>NZ_JAGDVS010000018.1 GCF_023255755.1 Acidithiobacillus sp.
GGAGCGAGCGGCGCCTACACAGGAGAAGACGCCACTTGACGCGGGTAACGTACCGGATGCAGAGCACGTCGCCCCATCAACCTCCGTCGAGCCTGTGGTGGACAAAGACGCACCACGCAAGTTGCTGGATCATGGTGCCGCGCCTTACCAGTTCAAGGAAGGCAACACCAAAAGCTACTACGTGAAGACGCAGGATGCCTATGGCAAGGAGCACGTTACCTGGGGCGTGGGGCTGGAAAAGGCGATGGAGGATTCTGCGGCCTCAAAGGGCGATCTGATCCGGCTCAAGCATGTGGGCAAGGAACTGGTGACGATCCCCGTCATGGATAAAGACGAGAATCCGGTGATGCACGACAACGGCACGCCCAAAACGCAAACCACCAATCGCAACAGTTTTACGATTGATGTGGCGAACAGACCCCTCAAAGCCAGCCCGCATATCGGCGCTGCTGCGGCAGAACTGGGCTATCCAGTGGAGAACGGCCACGTCGCTATTCCGCCAGCGGATTATGCTGCGGCGAAGGCGGATTTGAGTGTGCTCTCCAGTGCCGGCCATCACGCGATCCACCAGGTGAGCCAGAAACCTTTTGCGGAATTGCAGCCCCTGGAAAAGCACACCCTGATCTCCGAAGGGTTGGCTGAGGAAAACGGACTCAATCGCCAGGGTGTTGCCGCGGTGATCACCAGTGATCGGCAATTGGAATTGCGCCGGGAGCGGGCGCCAGAATCCGACAAAGCGCTGCTGAAGCCTGGGCATGAAGCGGCACAGGTGAAGGCGGCACCTGCCGTTGAAAAGGCAGCGCCGGAGCAGAGCAAATCTGGGCCTGATCTCGTGGAAGCGCGTTTACCGGAAGGCATGACTGTAAAAGATCGCGTCGTGGCGGTTACACTTCAGGAGGGAAGCCGTGCTGGTTCGCATAACGTGGAACGGATGACCGCCATGAAAGAGGCGGGGCCTGTGAAGGTGTTGGGTTATGCGGTTCAGCGCGAGTATATTCAGACCTTGCCTAATGGTGAGGTGCGCTCCATGGTGGCGTACCCCCAGACAAAGCCACAGGAGCAGAAAAGTGGTCTTCAGTCGCCCTTTGCCACCAGGGAAGAGGCGGAGCAGGCCTTGCCCACGCTACAGGGCAAGGATGGTGTCTCGGTGCGCGGCGGCACGCTCGCGGAGTCCCTGGCGCTCGAAATGAAAGCGCATGGTGGCCAAGTACCAATTGATGATGAGAAAGAAAAAATCACATCGCCAGCCCGGTATGCGTTGCACGCCGAGAAATTGCCCGTGGGTATGACCAGCAAGGATCGTGTCGCGGCCATCGTCGTGAAGGATGGAAGTCGGTTTGTGTCTGATCCCGATAAGGACCATCCGGATGGCACGATAAAAGGCTATGCGGTCGTGCGCGACTACACCCAGGAATTTCAGGGCGGTCACAAAATCAGCGCATCGCGGGTGATGCCCAACATCCAGGAGGATGCACCGATACAGCAACCCCATCCTACCCATAATCCCTACCCCAGCAGGGAACAGGCCGAGGAGGCTATTGCTACGCTGCATGGATATGCACCCTTTGGGCAGTTGCAGGGCATGACCGAGATTATAGAAGAACATCGCCGTAGTGATTTCTCCGAGCTAAAGCCGCTGGATTCTGGCGTTCAGGCTCAAGTGCAGGACCAAAAGCGTCTCAATATCCGTAATGAGGATCAGCAGGCACAGGAGAAAAAGGCTACGGAAAAGAAGATCGAACGGAAAGCCCAGGAGCGCGATAAATCGCAGGAGCGGGCCGTGACCCGTACCCGCGTGCAAAAGGAAGTCGGTCTGGAGCGGTAAACCCTCTCACCAACGCTTCGTCACCTCCCCCGCCCAGTGCGGGGTTTTTTGTGGTCAGCGTGCACCCAAAACAGGTCCCCGATGGCCATTCATAGGGGACAGACTTTAATTTACTGGAGAGTGCCATGGCAGTAGAGCCGCATAAAATTTACCAGATTGCCAAAGCGCAAGGTGATATGACCCGTATCGTATGGCCCGCGCTGGGGATGTTTATCATGATCTGTTTTTTGGCGACCTGGGCCGCCACCGAATATGCAGCTTACGCCTTTCAATATTCGACGGCGCTGGGGGCGACATTAGGGATGCCCCACATCTACATGCCCTTCGACATTGTCATCTGGAGCTGGAAGTACGACATCGGCCTGACAGGTCCCGTGCCCCATGTATTCATGGTGGCGCACGTCATGATGGGTGTCGGTGGATTGCTGGCCCTGATCCTTCCGATTGCCTACGCCTACCGGCGCACGCGCAAACTGGATGGTGTTCAGAATGACATGCATGGCTCCGCACATTTTTGTGACGACACGGAAGTGCACGCGACGGACCTGTTGCCCAACGAGAAGAATGCGGGTGGCGTCCTGTTCGGCGCGTATTCCATGCTGAACAAGGCCGTTTATTATCTTCGTCACAATGGGCCTGAGCATATTCTGGTGTATGCGCCGACCCGATCTGGCAAGGGCGTAGGCATTGTAATCCCTACCCTCCTGTCCTGGTTGCAGAGTGTCTTTGTCTACGATATCAAGGGCGAGAACTGGCATCTGACCTCGGGCTTCCGCGAGAAGGTCCTGGGTCAGCGCTGTATCCGTTTTGCACCGTGGGACCTGGACTCAGCGCATTTTAACCCGCTCGACGAAATCCGCCTCGATCATAACTTGGTCAAGGACGTGATGAATATCTCTACGATGATCGTGGATCCCGATGGTAAGGGGCTCAGCGACCACTGGGCAAAGACCGGCTTTGACCTCATGACCGGGGTCGTCATCTTTGTGAAGCTGGCCAAGGAGTTGACCGGCGAGACACTGGAGAAAAAGCGGTGTCTGGCAACGGTTCAGGCCATTCTGTCTGATGGCGGACCGATACGGAAGATTGCGGAAAAGAAAGAGGCAGAGAAAGCGTCCACGCGCGACGAGGCAGATGACACCAAGATGATGGAGGGCTTTGCAGCGGTCATGACCTACGTGCGGGACACCGCACACGAGATGATGGAAAGCGGTGAGGAAACGGACGAATGGCGGCTATTCGGGTGGAAGGCCGCCGGTGAGGCGGCACAAAGCTATCTGAACAAGGCGGGCAATGAGGCGTCTGGTGTACTGTCCACGGCCATGAGCTTTTTGTCCATCTACCGGGACCCGTTGGTCGCCAGAAATACTTCCTATTCTGACTTTACCATTGAGAGCCTGATGGGTGGCCCCGATGTGGATGGCAAGCCCTGCACCCGCAAGACTTCTTTCTATATGGTCAATCCGCCAACGGATGCGGACCGCCTGAAGCCGTTGACGCGCTTATTGCTCAACCAGACGGTACGGCGCCTGACCGAAGAAATGGCTTTCGACGAAAGCGGTCAGGGTCATAGCATCCACCCGTACAGGCTTCTGTTACTCATCGATGAGTTCCCCAGTCTGGGGAAACTGGATGTGTTCCAGAAAGCGCTGGCCTTTATCGCCGGTTACGGACTCAAGGCCTTACTGATCATCCAGAGCAAAAGCCAGCTCTATGCGGAATATACCAAGGATGAGGCCATTACCGATAACTGCCACATCCGCGTCGCCTATACGCCCAATCGGATCGACTCGGCGAAAGAGCTTTCCGAGACCATCGGCAACTTCACGGCGAAGCATACACAGCGACAGTATTCCGGGGGGCGTTTGTCGGTACTCCTGCAGCACGTCAATACCAATGAGCAGATATCTGCCAGAGCGCTGCTGACCCCCGAAGAGCTGATGCGTATGCCGGCATCCGATGAAATTGTCTTTGTGTCTGGCCACGCACCGATCTATTGCCAAAAGATCATCTATTACACCGACCAGAACCTGAGTAAGCGCAGTGCGATCCGGCCGCCGGCCAAGTCTTTTACACCCGTGGAAAAGCCTGCAGCGCAGGTTGTTCGGCCATCGGAGACACTGCCACCCATTAAAGCGGGTGAGCCTGGCGAGACTTTACCAGCCTCCCCCACGAACATGGTTATCCCGATGGAGCCATTGCCAGAAGATAAAGAACTGCCGGATCCCGCGCAAATTTTGGCGCAATGCGATGAGGATGAAAGGCCTGTCCCGCCTGAGACGGAAAGTGAGGAGATGCCATCTGGTGAAGACAGTCCCCTTGAAGACGATGGAGATGAGCTCGATGAAGACCCTTACTAACTTGTTCCTTATTCGCCGCCGTCCGCAATGGCGGCGATTGATACCCGTTGTAATCACAGGAGCCGTCATCGCCAGCGCTGTTATCGCCTGGAATAACGGAGACTGGCGGCTGAACTTGTCCCCCAGCGAGCCGATGGGATTATGGTCCGTTCAGTCGTACAAACTCGGTGAACCCCTGTCTGTCGGCGAGATCGTCACCCTCTGTCCACAGTTACCTCCAGGATATGAGTATTCCTGGCTGGGTCACGATCAGGTGGCCAATGCATGCGCGGGTGGCGGCACGCCGTATATCAAAACCATTGTTGCAGGCCCGGGGGATGTGGTTCATGAGGACCGTCATGGCGTGACGATCAATGGCGCGCCATTGCCGGATAGCAGGCCGTTGCCGTTCACCACCAGCAAGCCGCAAATCATCCTGCCACAGTGGCGGGGGACGATCACATTGAAAGCCGGTCAATACTGGGCCTACGGTGCAGGAGATCCCCGGTTCTCCTTCGACTCCAGGTACTGGGGACCGTTCGGCCGGTCGCAGGTGCAATCGGTCGCTCATCCCATCGCTGTTTTCAAATACAGGTACAGCCCGCGCATCACCAATTAGTGGATCTGACCGGCAGCACAAACAGGTACCTGATGGCCATTACCAGATAGGACCACTATCTGGAGCATGAAATGCAGAAAACAACCTTGGCCGCCGCTATCTCCTCGGCGCTACTGATTGGTGTCTGGGCAAACTCTGCCTGCGCAATTGTGGAGTATTCACCGGCCAACGATGTTGCGGTGGGCAATGGTGCCAGCGCAGTGGGGCAAGGTGATGTAGCCATTGGCGGTGACACCACGGCTAATGGATATGGAGACACCAACATCAATGGACAACTGCCCTATTCCTCTTCAACTTTGACAAAAGGCAGTGTCGGTGGGACTTCTGTGGCGGCATCCAGCGGTTCGGGCACATCGGGTACAGGAAGTATTCAAAACAACCCGGAGGCCACGGCTCTGGGGGACGGTGCCACGGTGTTCTACGATGGGTCATCCATAGACGGGGGTACCGGAACGGCGATAGGCAGTTATAGTCAGGCGAACGGAAACAGCACGGCATTGGGGACGGTATCGACTTCCGGTTTGGGTTCCGGGTCCGGCAGTATGCCGGTTTCGAGCTACGACACAGCCATAGGCGGCTCTGTGTATTCCGGTTCCCACAATACCGCCATAGGAGGCGGTACGGTGACGACGGGCAATGGGAATCTTGCCGAAGGCGAATATGCCAGATCATCCGGAAACGGAAGTGTGGCCATTGGCTCAGACGCCACGGCGGGACAAACCTCCCTCGCTCTCGATCCATCCACGGCAGTGGGATCAGGAGCCACTGCGACCGGCCAGAACTCCGAAGCCTACGGATACGACGCCTCGGCTACAGGCAATGAATCCGAAGCCCTTGGCACGAAGTCTCAGGCAAGCCTTGCTGACTCGATAGCATTGGGATCGGATAGCACGGCCAATACGGCGCAAACCGGGCAGGGCGGCACGGAAACTATCCGGGGTCAAAGCTATTCACTGGCTGGGGGGTCGCCATCTGGCGAAGTCAGTGTTGGGTCTGCTTCGGGCGGCATAACCCGCCTAATCGCCAATGTGGCTGCAGGACAGATATCCTCGGCGAGCACGCAAGCGGTCAACGGCAGTGAACTTTTTGCGACCAACCAGGCCATCAACAATCTACAGGTGACGCAATCCAGCCAGGGCGTGTTGCATTACACCACCCCGACCGGAGCCACCAGCACCACCCCGACCGATACGGCCAGCGCCGGAACGGCCACGACCGGACCAGTGACGATCTCTAATGTGGGGAATGGAACCATCGCCGCCGGATCAACTACTGCAGCTAACGGAAATGATGTGTATGAGGCCGAACAGGGAGCGCAGGCCGATGCCAACCGCGCACAGTACAATGCCGAAGGCTATGCCGGACATGTCGCAGCCGTCGATAGTGGTCAGGCGTTGCAAGCCGCCAATGCCCACAGCAATAACCTGTTCACGCTCACCTGTCATCGCACCGGGAATGGCTCTGGGGATATTGTGTGCGGCAGAGGAACCACGGTATCCGGCAAAAACGCCATGGCCGAAGGAACGGGGTCTCATGCCAGTGGGCAGGATAGCACGGCCTACGGCGCGGGCAGCATCGCCAACGGTCAGGCGGCTACCGCCATCGGCCCCAATGCGGTAGCCAATGGGTATTCGACTACAGCGCTAGGCGACCATGCGCAAGCCTTGGCCCCCAACAGTACCGCCCTGGGTGAAAATGCGGTGGCCTATGGGGGCAACTCGGTGGCCCTGGGTCAGGGATCGGTGGCTAATCGTTCCAACTCGGTCAGCGTAGGCAATGCCGCTACCGGCCTGGATCGGCAGATTACCAATGTGGCAGCGGCAACGGAACCCCATGATGCGGTCAATCTCCAGCAGTTTGATGCGGGTTTGCACGGATTGAAAACTTACGCGAACGCAGAGGCTGACAAAGTGGGATCGGTGGATGCGTCTTTGGGTGAGGCGGCGGCACAGGCGGCGGCGGGACGCGGTGTAAACACCGTAGCCAGTGGCGTTGCCGATTATAACGGGCAGGCTTCCTTCGCGTTCAGTTATCAGCACCGTTTCAATCACCATTGGACCGGGGGTGTCACCGTGGGAAGCAATGGTGCGGCGGCGAATACGGTGGTCGCAGCAGGTGCCGGATATAGCTGGCGTTAGATTGCATATCCCGCTGAAAAGAATGGTGAACGCCTGAGAGATATTTCACCTGGCCCTTGAATGTGTTGTTCTCAAAGGCCACAAAGCGTCTCAGCGCATCAGCTCACGACTTCTTCATCCACGGTTTTCACGGGGACCAGGGATTCCGCAGCATCAATCACCCCCCGCTCCGCCTCCAGCACGTCACCCTTGGCCCGCTCCCGTTCTACCAGGCTGATAATCCGCGCCACCTGCGCGGGTTTCACTGCAAGGTATTCTGCAATCGCCTTGATATCCTCTTTGAGCTGGGTCTGAATGGAATTGATGCCCTCCCGGCGGTTGATGATGTCCTCTATGGCCTCACGGGCCTTGTGATCCAGTTCCAATGTCGTCTCCTTGGTTGATTTTGCCGGCGTATCATAACATGTGCAGGATTAGTGGCGGAGACTCTGCGTTACCCAGATGGTGTTGTTCGCTGACAATCCGCCCTCTTTGCGCTACGCTTTCAGCATCCTTTCAGGAGGTACCATAGCCATGCCACGCTCCATCTTTCCATCCATCTTTGCCACAGGAGAGGACGCGGTGGACCAAATCGTCCTATCGCTCACCCATCTCACCGGAGAGAAGGAGGACGTGGAAGATGCGTGCGCCATGGCCGTTCGCGCTCTGTTGAAAAAAAGGGAATATGAGGCTATTGCCACTATACAGCGGCGGCTTGCGGAGAAGTCACTGGATCTTGCAGATACCTTTACCTACATGGCAATCAAGCATGCCACGCTCCGGGTGGATGACGGAAAACCGGATAGTCATCTCTTTTCCATCCCTCTTTCTACCGGAAAGCCGCTCACCCTTTCCCGTGCGCAAGTCAAATCATTGGAAGACGCAGTGCTCCAGTCAGGGCTTGTTTGCGATGAAGCCAGGATTTTCATTCATCCTGCTTCCATCAACCTGGACTGCTATGGCTATGCTGGCGCTATTGCACTATGGGAAGCACATCAACAAATCCCAGAGGGGAAGCCGCTTTCTCCGTATTTTTGGGGGACGCCGGACACCAGCGACGAACCGCCCGTTCAGACCATTCTGGGGGTAGTCCATTCCCCCTCTTCGCGAGAAAGTTGTCTGCACTGGGACGCATTCAATGAAGCGTTATTCATCGCGTTCAACGAAACTGTGTCAAAAAAGGTTTTCAAGGGTAAAATCATGGTGGCGCCGCCCCTGCTGCTCTTTGATGCGTTTACACCGCCAGATGATGAAGACATGTCCGTTGAGGCCATACCTGCGAGCGAAGACGCTCAGGAAGCCTACGATTATCTGATGGAGGCCATTCAGATCGCGGCCCTCAAGTTGGGTAGTAATCGGTTGATCACCGATATCGTGGAGACAGAAGACACCATCACAGTAAGACTCAATAATGCCAAAGGGCGCTACGAGTCCTTTGACATTGACTACGAGGATTGGGAGTTTGACCGACCTCACACGATCACCATGATATACGACGCGCTCATAGCCAGCGGGATATCTGCGATTATCCTGAATGAGAACACGGAGGATTTGGCGGAGGATGAGCCCGATTCCCGGATGAAGCATTAGGCCAAAAGTGGGCACCAATTCAGTCATTGGTGAACTTCGGTATCCAGCAATGGTGGCAAATCGAACGCGATAGCGTCAGCCAGCACCGGATATAGCTGGCACCTATTCCACTGCATGCAAGTTTTTTGACAGCCCGGTCTTTTGATCGGGTTTTTTGTGTCCGCTATCCAGCACAAACAGGTCCACGATGGCCATTACCAGATAGAACCACTATCTGGAGAAGCCAACCATGGGACGCACAGGGCACAGACTGACAGGCATTGCAGCGGGCTGCCTTGCCGCCGCCATACTTTATCCACTCCTCCGCGACATGAGTTTGGCGTCCATCCCCGCCGGTTACGTCGGCGGCACGGCTCCGGACTGGCTGGAAATCGCCCATGCAGAGTTTTCGCCCCAACAGCAGCGTTGGGTGCGACAGTCTGTCATTCCGCATCGGACCATCACCCACTGGTGGCCATTGTGGCTGGCCTTGCTGGTAGGGGTAATTGTTTGGCCAGTACCAGCGTGGATCATTGCCCCCGGCTTATTCAATGGGCACAGCCTGTTCACTTTGAATTTCGCGCCAATACTGCGCGCCGTGGTGGCAGGCTTTACTGCGGGCGGGATCATGCACCTCATCATGGATGTTCCCAATCCATCCGGCATCCCTATTCTTACCCCCATGGCGCGCAGCCGATGGAGCCTGCATTGGTGGAGGTCAGGCAATGCCCAGGAACCGCTGGCCGGGTTGGGTATGGCTGTTCTTGCCGTCGCTACGTTATGGCTGGCTATCCATTGAAGAACGAAAACGACTGGATCGAGCGTCTGGTTCCCGTGGCGCTGACCGGCCCGCTTCGAGAAAAAGCGCTGGATGCCACACGACTGGCCGTCACCATCTTTCACATGAGCCCGGATGATGTTGCCAGCGCAATCGGGCAGGCGGCACAGATTCGGGGGGTGGCCGTGGACAGCCCGAAGGCCTGGATAAAATTTTATCGGGATATGGCGGAGCAGATGGGTGTCGTAGGAGAAAAGGTGGTTGATTTCCGGCTGTGTGCCATCGGCAATGGCCTGGGATACAGCTCCGCAGAGACCAAGGCGCTCTACCAATCCGGGGTGTTTGAACATGCGGCAGGATCATCTCGCCCCTCATCCCTCGTTGATCTGGACCAACGGGGTACCGCCAGCCTGAAAAGACAGTTCTCGAATGAGCGCGGTCGCCCGGGCAGTGGGCGGGTTGGCATGAATAACAATTACTCGCTGAACTCTCTTCTGGAGAAGGGAGTGGATTTTTCGGCGAGCGAGGATCGTGCAGCCACCGATGACGACCAGAACGCCGACGAAGCCATCACCGGAAAGCGCGCGCTGGATCGCAAGATGGCGCAATTCGCTACCAAATCACAATATGCCGCCTACATCACCTTTATCGATAACGCCCACTTATTGGGCTGCGACAGCCTGCGGCCTGGCCCGCGACGTTCGGATGATCTGAAGGAAACCATTGTCACAGCTCTAAAAACCAATCTGTTACTGGCCAGTAACGATTCGGCGCGCGGTGCCTGGCACGAATACAGAGACGCATTCCAAAGAATCGCTGGCAGGGATGATCCCGGTGAAGACCTTTCCCATCGTGCGCAGGATCGGTTGAACACCCCCCATGAGCGCGTGATCCGCGAGTTTCAAGCCAAGAAGGTGGAGCGTAAAACGGCTTTGGCAGAACCGACACCTAAAACCAGCAGACCGCGCGCGATGAAGCGGGACCTGGGCATGGAGCGATAGCCGTGCCTGATCCAGACCGATCGCAAACAGGTCCCCGATGGCCATTAGGGTTTAGGAAACCCGGATTTTCCCTCGCTTCGCGTAACCCTATGACACAGGAGATGATCATGAGCACAGACCACACTACTGCCCTGGCACGCAATACATCAGCGACACCAGAGCGTACTCGCATGCGCGTGGCCCACGAAGACTTGTTGGCTTATGTGGACGCCTTCGCCAAGACGGTAGCTGACAGGCCACCTTTGCATGCAGTAGCCCGTAATATCGAGAAGAATGTCGGCGAGGTCACCAGTGGCATGGAGAATATCGCCAGCACGATGGCCGAACAGCACTTCGCCAACACGCTGTCCGAACACGGCTGGCAGGCGACCAAGGATGCCTCCTTAAACCAGGCGCAGTCTGGTGCGCGAAACCTGACCGATAATCTCATTGAGGCTGCCAAACAGGTTCGAGGCCTCATCAAGGAAAATGTCCCTGTGATCGATAAGATCACCAAGGCGTGGGACAACGTGCTGGATGCAACGCAGCACTATACGGCCGTCGGAATGAATCGTCTGGCTGGAATAGCCAAGGGATTGCAATCAGACAGGGATCGTTACGATGTCGGTTTTGTGAGCGGCCATCTGCAGACCACCCAGGATGCAGCGCTTGCGCAAAGGAAACTGGGCATTCAGGTGTCGCTATCGAGCCCCCATCTTGGCGAGTATGCACTGGCCGATGCCAGAAAGCTGGGCATGATCGCAGAATCCAAATCGGTGCATCGCGGTACCGTGGTCAACGTGATTGGCCAGGATGCCATTCTGAAAAACGCCAAAGGACAGCTTCTGGCCCTTCCAGTGGCCCCGGATTATAAGTTCAAACGTGGCGATAATGTGGTCATGAAAGAGCATGGCGGCACCTATGCAGGAAAGCGACAGATAGTAGATCGTGGGATGGAGCGGTGAGGATGAGTAGCCTCAGCAAAAATGGCAAGAAGGCCATTGTAGCGGCTGGCGTTATCATCCCAGCCCTGATCGTTCTCGGGGTGATGCTGGCGGGTGTGCATCCCGGCAAAGGGTCTGCAGATAACACCCCCCAACTGGCAGGGGCCGGGGACGCATCATCCGGAGCAAGCGCCCCGATGGTACCCGTGATGGCTCCACCATCCTTCATAGAAAGAGCTACACCATCTCCATGGATTCGTGCCCGCCAGGATAAAGATTGCGTGGAAGCTGGTGGCGTTACCTTGATCTGCTTTATCCATTCGACGTTAATCGGTAAGGAGGCAAAATGACTGACCATGATATGTTTCCATTTGATTCATTTCCAGACGAGGAAATAACGGACGCTGAAGCGGACGCTGTGATTCTCTCAACAAAAACTGCAGCACTGAGACGGGCTTTTTCGCAAACGTACTTCAATATATGCTCTGTCCGCGAATATTCCAGACCCATTTTGCACGAAGATGATGACGCAGCGGCATATCGTCTTTTGGAGGCCATGCATTGTGTTGGCTTTAATGCAATGTCTGTCACGACAAAAGTAATGCTTTACCGTGCAGCATTACAAGTCATGGGTGTTGATTCGGAGTGCTTTCCTTTTCCATTTACGGAGTTGCTACAGAATATAAAGACCATTGCCGATAAATACTCAGTGGGGGAATATGCCATCATCTATCTGGGCGACCGCCCACCGTCGCGCATCGAGACTCCCGGAAAATGCTATTGCGTGGAAGAAATCGCCGGGTGCGGACTCTATAAAAATGAGGTTGGCCTGCTAAACATGTTCGACACCGAAGCAGAAGCTTTCGAGTTCCGTCAAAGCGTGGGCGGGGAATTCCCTGTGCTCATCTTTTGTGACCAGCCGTTATCGGAATGGGACGTGGAAGACGATGGGGTAGATATGGTGGACGCCCCTTATGCGGCTGTCGAAGAGCAGATTGAAGCACCACCAGAAAATTCTGGAAGGTTCAGTATTCTACGTTATTTTAGATGGTTACAGGCAAAATCATGACTGACTTTCTGTCTGTTCTGCATCACGCGCAAATTGCGCAACAAAACAACCTGTGGATGTTCGGCGTTACGCTTGGGCTTATTGTGCTCGCGTTTGTCGTGCCAGCGCCCAAGCTCATTGAGGAGCGAGTGGATTTCCCGCAGGGATTCTGGAGGACAGTCATCGCCATGCTATTTGTGTTCATCATGATTGCCCAGATGCTCTGGCAAGTCTCGTGTTTGTGGGTCAGGGTGCCACCCGCGTACATCCATACTTTGCCTGCCAATGAGCGGATTGCCATTCAGAAAAAAATCGCCCACACAGGCAAACCACTGACCGTTGGTCAGTTGATACGCATTGAGCACGACGGCCCTCAGCGTGCGCAGGTAAAGCAACAGATGGAGGCAACGCAATGAACTTACTGATCGTCGAATCCCCCACCAAAGCCAAGCACATCCAGCACTTTCTGGGATCCGACTGGCAGGTAAAAGCCAGCCTGGGGCATGTCCGTGACCTGGAGAAATCCGGCGATAAAAGCCATGTTCGCCCGCCGGACTTCAAGATGAACTATGCCGTGAACGACACCAAGCACAAAGATATTGTGGCTGGGCTGAAATCCGCAGCACGCAACGCCAGTGCCGTGTACCTGGCCACCGACCCCGACCGTGAGGGCGAAGCCATTAGCTGGCATCTCTGTCAGGTGCTCGGCATCAAATCGGCCGAAGCGCGCAGGGTGACGTATCAGGAGGTCACGGAAAGTGCCGTCAAAAAGGCCATTGCCAATCCCCGGGCACTGAATATGAAGCTGGTCGCGGCACAAGAGGTGCGCCGCGGGCTGGATCGCATGGTCGGCTGGGAAGTCTCCGGCCCTTTATCGAACCTGATCCACACCAAAGCCAGCGCCGGGCGTGTCCAGACGCCGGCTTTACGCTTGATCGTGGAGCGCGAGCGCGCCATCCAGGCCTTCAAGCCGACGTCTTATTTTCAGGTCATCGCCCACCTGCCGGGAAGCACACCTGGCACGACCTGGCGGGCGCTTTGGCAGGACGGCACCAAAGAAGGCGAATATTTTCAGGACAAGACCCTCGCATCTGCGCTGGCCGCTGCCATACCCTCTCTTCCCTTTACCGTCACCCAGGCGGATTCCAGGCCAACCCGTAAGGCGCCTGCACCCCCATTCACCACCAGCACGCTACAGATGGACGGCAGTCGCGCTTTGAAATGCGGCGCTGAGGACGTCATGAAAGCCGCCCAGTCGCTGTTTGAAGACGGACATATTACCTACCATCGCACCGATTCGCCGAATCTCAGCGAAGAAGGCGAGACCCTTTTGCGCAATGCACTGCAATCCGCTGGTCTGCCCATCATCGGACAGCCCCGGCGCTGGAAGGCCAAAGGCGACGCGCAGGAGGCCCATGAGGCTATCCGTCCGACCTTTGACAAGGTACCGCCGTCAGCAGAAGTGGCCGGTGAGGATGCCATCCAGCAGGCACTTTATGCCTTGATCCGCAAACGCGCCATGGCCAGCCAGATGCCCGATGCCGTGTATCAGCAAACGTCATGCACCCTGAACGGCGGCACATTTCAGAACCGGCCTGCGGTATTCCGCGCCGTCGGCAGCATTCTGACGGATCCCGGCTGGCGGACACTGTATATGGAAACGGAAGAGGGAGAAGAGGATGGCGGTGCAGAAAAAGAGGCAGCCAATCCCGTTCCCGTTCTGAAGATCGGGGCACGGGCACAAGCCGAACGTGGCGAAGTGCTCAACAAATCCACCAAGGCTCCACCACGCTATACCGAAGCCACTCTGATCAAGGCGCTGGAAGATCATGGCGTCGGTCGGCCAAGCACCTACGCATCCATCATCAAGGTGCTCTATTCCCGGGAGTACATGCAGCGTAAGGGCAAGGCCCCCGCCTTGTATCCAACAGCGACGGGTGAGTCGGTGATCGATGCGCTGGTCGGACGCTTTGCCTTTGCCGATCTGGACTGGACCCGCGAGATAGAAGACGGGCTGGATCAGATCACCAATGGGATGGGTAATGCCCGTGGCCTATTGCAGCAGGCATGGGATGCGATTCAGCAGGGACTGGCGGGTATGCCCGTCGGTGCGGTTGCGGCAACCGAGGCTTGTCCGGTGAAAGATTGCGGTGGCCAGGTGAAACGTCTGGAGAGCAAGAAAAAGCCTGGCTCCTTCTTCTGGGCCTGTTCCAACCGGGATCAGCACGGACTGCTTCAGGATGATGCGGGGCACCCCGGGCTGCCTTTCGCAGACCGGCCCCAGGCAGAATCCCAGGGCACCGGTCCCCAGTGCCCGAAGTGCAAACAGGCTACAGGGCAATTCACCACGAGCACCAGCAAGATTTATTTCCGCTGCCAGAAGTGCAGTGGTGCCTGGTGGCCCGACAAAGAAAACGCGCAGGCGTTGGGCACCAAGTGGAAAAAACGGTGAGCCTTGCCAATTCCCTCGCTTGATGCAATGCCTGCAAGGGACAATAACTTCATACGGAACCGGAGAACATAATGAATAACGCTAATAGGCTTTTAACGCACCACGTTGTTATGGGAAAAACCCGGGACGGCATGTCGCAACGTCATCTATCGTTATGTGCCCCATCAGAGGCAGACGGCGCGAACGTGATAAAGGCATGCCAGACGATCAACCTGCTGGCAAGCGACATAGCGGCGCTACGCCCATCGAAGCATCCAGTGCTTTCTCTGGTTGCCAGAGATATTGAAGAACGGATAGCCGAAATAGCCCGTACCTTGCAGAAGATATCGGAAGCCATTTCCGACACTTCAACCGATATCAGCGCGAAAGATGTTCAGGAATGGGCAGAGGAACTATGTGACGATGCGGTTCTGACTGCGATGAGTTACTACGATCTTGGGGACAAGACGGAAATTTTTTCGCGGTCCATGAAAGCCGTGCGGGCAGATCGTATGCAGCCCAATGAGGAACGAGCGGCGGCGGGATGAACATCGCCACACTAAAAGCCTGGGCGATCTATTACTACGAGGTGGCCCTCCAGTATCTCCACACCTTCATAGGAGGCAGCCCCATGATCTGGTTATTCGCGGTTATCGGTATTCCCATTCTTGTTGTGCTCATGCTGTTTTTTTCCATGGCGGACGACTTCTGGCAACTCGTTCGGCTACGGCTGGACCTGTCGCGACTTTTCGGCGACCTGATCCACGTCCTTTTTATTGTGGGCCTCGGCATCGTCGCAGAACTGTTCAGCCTCTTTATGCTGGTCAAGGACGTGTTATGAGCACAGCACAATGTACCACGCCTCAGCCTCAATTTACGGAGGGCTTGATCCATGACATCGCGGTAGCACAGACCGCGTATCTGGTGGCGGCCCTGTCGCCTATCGTTTCGGCCAATGTGGACCGTGATGCATCACCAAAAGCCAGCCAAGCGCAGTTCAGGGACATGCTCTCGAAATTGACCATATCCACGATCGATGACATGTACGACCTCATATCCTCTGGCTCCGTGCGCCCCGACATGGTGAGCATGGGTCTGGAAATCGCACGGCAGCGGGTCGAGTCGCAGGAACTGGATGAGCGGGAATGATGGCTGGAATCCAAGACCACAAACAGGTCGCCGATGGCCATTACCCCATGAAGACATACAAAGGAGAACCTGATTAGCACGATTTTTCCGCTGTGTTTGGTATTGCCTTCTTCAAAGGC
>NZ_JAGDVS010000155.1 GCF_023255755.1 Acidithiobacillus sp.
CCTCTATGAAAACGGGGATGCCGCAAACATGCAGGCAGGCAGCATGGTCGCCGTCAGTGGGGAGGTCAAAGCCCCAGGGGTCGTCGTGGTGGAAAGTATTACCTTCAGCGTCAACCCTATGGACTTTGATTTGCCCATCTTGCCACAGATGGCGCAGGGCGCGCGGGGTGACTGGGAGCGATCCGAAAATGAGGGTGAGCGTCCAGAGGTCAATAGCCCCGAAATCGAGCGGCCCGATGTCGAGCGCCCGGAGGTGGAACCACAGGTGGAAAGGCCGGAAATCCTTGATGGCGATTAAGGCAAGGCTATATCACCATCGCTGAGTGGTACCCAGTATCTTAAATTGAATCTACAGAAGGAGGATAGCGATGAACTTGGAAAGCAACCTGCGGGGGATAAAAACCCTGGCATATTCATCAATGACCTGGAGACGGAACGAGGCTGCACCGGACACCGTTCGGCGGCGTTGCAGGGGCGGTGGCGGGATCCGCCATATCCCCATGCCCGAGGTCCTGCAGGGCAATTACCAGAGCTGTGCAGGGGCAGACGTCGATGCGGTGCAGGGAGGGGGCAGTCATGGTCTGCACACCCTCCTGGCGCAGGCTTTCTCATGAGCAGACGGATTCTCGTCACCGGTGCCGGGGGCTTCATCGGCTACCACCTGTGCCGCCGTCTATTGACCGAAGGGTGGATCGTGCATGGTCTTGATAACCTCAACGCCTATTATGACCCCGCCCTCAAGCGGGATCGCCTGGCGCATCTGGAAAACCATCCGGACTTTCAATTCCACACCGTGGATCTTGCCAATCGGGAGGCCATGACAGGCCTCTTCGCCGGGCCACATTTTGATGTGGTGGTGAATCTTGCGGCCCAGGCGGGCGTCCGCCATTCCCTCCAGGATCCCGCCGCTTATGTCGACAGCAATCTGGTCGGCTTCGCCAATGTTCTGGAGGGCTGTCGCGCCCAGGCCGTTGACCATCTGCTTTTCGCCTCCTCCAGTTCGGTCTATGGCGCCAACGCCCGCCTGCCCTACAGCGTCCATGACGGGGTCGATCATCCGCTCAGCCTCTACGCCGCCAGCAAGCGGGCCGGAGAACTCATGGCCCATAGCTATGCACATCTCTTCGGCATTCCTTGCACCGGATTACGTTTTTTCACGGTCTACGGACCGTGGGGCCGGCCGGACATGGCCTATTTTCGTTTCACGCGCCAGATCCTTGCCGGAGAGCCCATCCCAGTCTTCAATCATGGTCAGATGCGCCGGGATTTCACCTATATCGACGACATCATCGAAGGCGTGGTACGGCTCCTGGACTTCGCACCGCGCCCTGCTCCGGCCTCGACGAAGCAGCCGGATCCAAGCACCAGCGATGCCCCCTTCCGTCTTTACAATATTGGCAACCATACCCCTGTAGCCCTGCTGGATTTCATCGCGATCCTGGAGGATCTGCTGGCGCGCAAGGCCGACATCGAATGGCTGCCCATGCAGGCCGGGGACGTTATTGCTACCTATGCCGATGTGGGTGAATTGCAGGAGGCGGTGGATTTTTCCCCTGCCACCCCCTTGCGTGATGGTCTTGCCCGTTTCGTCGCCTGGTATCGGAATTATTACGACGCCTCCTGAAAACAGGTGACTCCGAACCACAGCATAGTGGATTGGACATAGCGGCGCTCCTGCTGACCGGTTGCCGGGCGATAATGGCAGCCGGCGCAGCCGGTACCGTGGTCTATATACAACATGCACAAATCACCGAATGGGACTGGTGAAATCTTGCCTCCGTGTTCTGGTTTGGCTAACGGAGGGGGCATTGCACGTGCGTCTGGAGTAATGAGGGTAAATAGTGGGTCCATATTTCACGACATGCTACAATAGACACGGAAACTAAGTAAGGCGAGTCCAGGCAGGCCATGAATGGCGTATTGAAAACGGCGGTGTTGGCGATCCTGCGCCCTTTGGTCCGGTATTTGATCGGACAGGGGTGGACCTATGGGGCGTTGGCGGACGCGCTCAAAATGGTGTATGTAGCGGAGGCGAGCCAGCACTATGGGGAGTCCGACGGACGGACACTGACGGACAGCCGGGTCAGCCTGCTGACCGGGATCCACCGCAAGGAGGTCAAGCGGCTGCGGCTTCTGCTGGAGGGGCACGGCGAGCGGCCGATGTTGCGGCACGGGGCCAATATCGCGGCGCAGGTGGTGGCGGCCTGGGTGTCAATGGCGGATTATGCAGACCCTTCCGGGCAACCCAAGCCGCTGCCCCTGCGCAGCGAGGCGTCCCCGAGCTTTGAGGGACTGGCGCGCCGGGTCAAGGCCGACATGCGCCCGCGCGCCATTTTGGACGAATTGGGCCGGGTGGGGGTGGCGGAGGAAAAGGAAGGGGTAGTGCGTCTGTTGCGCCATGCCTATATTTCCGCCCTGCCGGAAGACCGGGTAGCCTTTTTGGGAGAGAACGTCGGCGATCACTTGCGCAGCGCGGTACACAATCTGGAAGGGGGGGAGCCCTTTCTGGAGCGGGCGCTGTATTTCGATGCGTTGCCCGCGGTGGTGCTGGAGGAGGCGCGGCCGGAACTCTACCGGATGGGCGAGCGCTTGTTGCGCGAGGCCCATCAGCGGCTGAACGCAGCCGAGTCGCCCGAAGGGCCGCAGCGGCGGCTGCGCCTGGGGGTCTATTACTACGAAGAGGACACTGCGGCGGGGGAAGGGGAGCATGCCTAAAGCCCTGCGCTGGTGGGTCCTGGTCCTGGTCCTGGGTCTGGTGGCCCTGCCGGGGGCATGGGCCCTTCCCGACCCGGCGGGCGGCATTGGTGGATCGGGCGCCACCCCGGATGGCATCGGGGGCACGGGCATCCATCCCGGCGGCACGGGCATCCACCCCGGTGGCATCGGCGGCACGGGCATCCAGCCGGGGGGCATCGGCGGGACGGGCATCACGGCCCTGGGGGTGATCCAGCGCTTCGGCAGCATCTATGTCAACGGTCAGGAATATGTCCTAAGCCCCCAGACCCGTTATAGCGTCGACGGCGCTGCGGGCACGGCAAAAGACCTGCATCTCGGGGACCGCGTCACCGTCCAGGCCGCCGCCGACGGGCGGGCGATCGCCCAAGAGGTACGGGTGGAGCATGCCGTTATCGGCAGGGTGACGGAAGTCGATGCGGCCAAGCGACAATTTACCATTCTCGGCGAAACCATCCAGGCGGGCAAAATGACCCCCATCACCGTGCGCAATTCGGATCAATCCCTGCCCTTCGCGGCCTTGAAGGCCGGTAACGTGGTATCGGTCAGCGGCCTGGACCGGGGGAATGGCCATTGGCTGGCGACGGCGATTTGTCGTCTCTATCCGGCGGATGCCGCGCCCGCCCGGGTCCCGTTGCTGTTGCGTGGCCAAGTGAGTGCGCTTTATCCGAGTCAGGACACCCTGGAAGTCGGCGCAACGCGGCTACAGGTAAACGGGGCACTGCTCCGTGCCATCCAGGTGGGGCAATCCGTGGTGGTCAGAGGCGAATACGCCGACGGGGAGGCCCGCGTGGAAAGCGTGAGCCCCACTGCGCTGGCGGCGCAGGACGTCGGCAACCGGGTGTCCCTGGTGGGTTACCTGGATCGCGGGATGGATGGATGGACCACCCACGGGGTATCCCTGGTGGAGGGTCCCCACACCCTCTATGAAAACGGGGATGCCGCAAACATGCAGGCAGGCAGCATGGTCGCCGTCGAGGGAAGGGTCCAGGCCCCGGGTGTCGTCAACGCGGAACGGGTCATCTTCAGCGTCAACCCCATGGACTTTGATTTCCCCATCATACCGCGGATGCCGGTGCTCCCTCCCGTATTACATCATCCCGAAATCGAGCGCCCGGAGTTTGGCCCCCCGGAGATAGAACCCATGGTAGAAAGGCCGGAACTCCCTGATAACGATTAATCCAAAATCCGGCAGTTGAAGGTGCGATCAGTATTTATAGCGCCACGAAATTGCGCTGCCGCTGATTCCAGTGCCGGTAAGAACGCGCCACCGTAAACAAGCCCGCGCCGATGGTCCCGACAAAAAACCCGATGGGCCAGTTGGTCCAGTAGGAGAGCGCGATAGCACTCCAGATGCAGCCCTCTGCAAAAATCACGGATAGCGCCAGCACGCGCATGGGATTGCCGCTCAACGCCTGGGCGGCAGCCGGCGGGCCGACCAGCAGGGTGAACACCAGAAAGGCCCCCACCACCGGCAAGGCCATGGCAGCCACCAGGGCCAGCAGGGTCAGGAACACCAGATCCATACGTGATGCGCGAATCCCCTGCAAGGCCGCCAGATCGGGAAAAGTCGAATCCAGCAAGAGCGGGCGAAAATACAGAACGATGCCCACAACCACCAGCGCGCAGATGCCCAGTATGGGCCACAAATCGGCGCCGCTGACCCCCAGCACCTCGCCGAAGAGCAGGGAAAACACCGCAGGTGCATACTCACTGGTCATACTGAGCAACAACGCACCCACCCCCAGAAACAGCACCAGCAGCAGCCCCGTGCCCACATCGCGGCGCCCCATGCGCACCAATTGGCGCAGGAGTAAAACCCCCATTCCGACAAAAACCAGCAACCCGATCAGCGGATTGACCCCCAGCAGGTTGGCCGCCGCCGCCCCCGGAAAGGCACCCAGTGGCAAGGCATGGGCGGCAAAGGCCGAACGTCTGGCCACCACAAAAAATCCGACGAAAGCCGCGACAAAAGCAATGGCGGTGGCGGCAATCCAGGTATTGATCATGAAACTGGAGAACATGCCCTATACCTCGCAGTGCGGCCAGATGACCGACTTCGGACGCGCCGACAAGCCCGCCACTTTAGCCACCAGCACCGCCGCCAGATAAAACAGAAATACCAGCGTCACGACAAAAAAGCTCACTGGCCAGGCATTACCGGAAAACCAGTAGTAACTCTCATAGGCCATCCAGATACCACCCCAGACCGCCGTCAAACCGATAGCAATGGCCCAGCATATCGCCTGTGCCGGACGCCGGCTCAGACGAATCGCCGCACCCGCCGGACCAATGAGCAAAGCCGTCGCCAGCACCGCGCCAATGGCCAGAGCGCAGACCGCCACCGCCAGCCCCAGGGCCAGCAGTTGCAGCAAACCGATCCAACGCAGGGAAATACCCCGTGCTGCCGCCAGATCAGGCTCCACCGCCGTCAACATCATCGGCCGGTAGAGCAGACCCACCAGCAAAAGCACCCCGGCGGAGGCCACCAACGCAGGACCGATAAGGCTCTGCGGAATCGCAAACATGGATCCAAACATCACCGATACCGCTGCACCCGTAGTGCTGGTAGTCGTCACATCCAGATAGAGAAAGAGCGCAGACAGACCCAATCCCGCCCCCAGAACGATGCCCGTGGCAAGATCGCGCTCCCGCACCTTGCGTACACCAAGAAACTCCATGCCGAAGGCCGCAATCCAGGCCATACCCAGAAAGCCCAGCAAGGGATTGATGCCCAGCAGGAAGGAGGCCGCCCCACCGGCGCTGCTCACGTCGGCCAGGGCATGTCCGGCAAAGGCATTGCCGCGCAATATGGTAAACACACCGATCACCGCGCTGACCAGCGCTGCGCAAGTCCCCACGATCAGCGCGGTTTGCACCGGCTCACTGCTGAAGAAACTAGAATTTCCCAAAAGCATCCAAAGATTCCACATGGCGTTAATCGGCCTTTTCCGGATGCGGCACATGCGCTGCCGTGCCCGCCTCGGCATCTTCAGCCGCGACATCGGGTAGCACAAGTATCCGCCGCCCATGCCGCAATACCGTTACCGGGTAACCATAGAGCTTACTCAACACCTCAGGCTGCACCACCTCCTCCACACTGCCGGTGGCGGCCTGCCCGCCCACCAGATAGACCAGACGGTCCACGACAGATAAGAGTGGGTTCATATCATGGGCAGTCACCAGTACAGCAATCTGTCGGGTACGCGTCAATCTACCAAGCAACGCCACCAGCGCATTGGCGCTGCCGAAATCCAGATTAGCCAAGGGCTCATCGAGAATGAGCAGACGCGGCTGACGCACCAGGGCATGGGCGATAACTGCCCGCTGTTGCTGGCCACCGGAGAGTTCCCCAACCCGCTGATCCGCAAAGGCCTCTGCCCCGACCGCATGCAACGCTTGATCTACCAAGGCTTTTTTACGACCGGGAAATAGCGGCAGACCAAGGCGATGGCCATCCAGCCCCAACTGCACCAGATCTCGGGTCCGCAGGGGGATATCCGCATCAAAAGCGATTTTCTGGGGCACATAGCCGACCAGAGCACGGCGCTGACTAGCGGACGCGCCATCTATCAAGGCCTGCCCCGCGCGGATCGGCGTCAGACCCAGCAGACTGCGCAGCAGGGTCGTCTTGCCCGCACCATTCTCACCGATCAGGGCACAGAGCTGGCCGGGATAGAGTTCAAAACTGACATCCCGCAAAATGCGGCGACCGCCCAAATCCACAGAGAGACGAGTGACCGAAAGTATTGGATCAGGCGTTCCCAATGCCGTATTACTTCAGCACAGTCGTCGAAGTGCCATGCTTCACCGCATTACTCAGCGCATGCACCTCCGCCAGCATCCAGGACTGATAGCTATAGCCCGTCGGCATGCTTTCATAGAAACCGACCACAGGGATATTCGCTGCTTTCGCCTTACCCAGGAATGATGCTGTCAGCGCGCTGGTCACCTGCTGGTTATAAAGGAACACCTTGACCTGATGCTGCTTAATGAGCTGGTCCTGGATACTCACATCCTGTGGTGCCGGGTCGGTACCGTTCATAATAGCCGCCTGCAGTTTCCACGGCGTTTTGATGTCGCAACCCGCAGCCTGCAACAGGTAATCGGCGACGGGTTCCGTCACTGCCACCGGCGTTCCGCCAAACTGGGCCTTGAAGCTGGCGATTGCCTGATACCAGGGCTTCAGAGAGGCATCAAACTTGCGCACATTGGCCGTAAAATAGGCAGCGTGGGCCGGGTCCAGTTCCGTCAGACTCTGGGCAACGGCCTTGGCTACGGCAGGCATCGTCTCCGGCTTGTACCAGAGATGGGGGTTTTGGGTGCTTTTCGGCAGATGGAGCAGATCCTGAACGACGATCACCTTGCGCTGAGCGCTGTGATCCGCCGCGAGGATCTTCTCGGCCCAACTGTCATAGCCGACGCCGTTACGCACCACAATTTGCGCTGCAGCGATCTCGCGGGCCACGGCAGGACTCGCTTCAAAGGTATGCGGGTCTGTATTGGGGTTGCTTTCGATGGCAGTGACAGTGACATATTCCCCACCAATCTGGCCGATCACATTGGCATATTGATTCTCTATACCCACAGCATGAATGGTCGCCGCAGCGGCTACCGGCGCCATGCCCAGCCCGGCACACAAGACGACCAGTGGCGGCAGTGCAGTCCACATATCGGGCGCCCACCGCCGCATGCGACGGCCAGCCATTGAAGGGAGAGGTGCTTTCTGTCTGTTAAAATGAATCACTTTTAAAATCCTCGGAACCAGATATCCAATTCTGCACCAGACCATCAATATCCAGTTATGCAACTGTGTTGCACGGTATTAAAATCGGAATTCGTTGTCAAGCGATTGTTCCAACATCCGATTTCCAGGATCCTGTCGGGGATGGCCGCCAGTTCCGGTATCCAGCGGCACCGTAGCACTGCACTGCCTTCATGGCCGACCATGAGGGCAGGAGTATCAATGGATGCAGGGCGGATTCCCGTCTCTTCTTAGAAGAGACTCTTGATGGTGTTGATCAATCTGTCGCCAATATCCGTTCCGGCGCCACTTTCCGTGGAAGCCGTGGGTGCGGCAACGGGCGGATACCCGGCGAGATAATCACTGACACCAATGACGTTACTACCGCCACTGATAGTGGGGCCGGTCACCGAAGGCGGCCGGAAGAATCCGGTGGCCGGGCTGCCCGCCATGGCCGTCCGCATATAGTGAATCCAGATAGGTAATGCCTCACGCGCCCCCGCAGCCCAACGGCCCATGGTGCGGTTGTCATCATAGCCCACCCAGACACTGGTGGTGATGTGCGGGCTGAACCCATTGAACCAGGCATTATTTTCGTGGTTGGTCGTGCCGGTTTTGCCGGCGATGTCATTACGCCCGAGGCTCTGGGCGGCGACACCGGTGCCAATTTTGATCACCTGCTGCATCATCTCAGTCAGCAGGTAGGCTACCCCCGGGGGTATGGCCGTCTGCTGGGCGGGCGGGGCATAGCCCATGGGACAATTGAGAAGGGATATCTGTGTACCGCGACTATTCACAATTTTGGTGATGAGATAGGGATGGGGCAGAAAGCCGCCGCTGGAAAAGACCGCATAGGCACGGGCGAGCTGTAAGGGGCTGTAATCTCCTGCGCCAAGCACCATGGAGGGCACCTGAGGTACCTGCTGGGCCGGAAAACCAAAGCGTTGCACATACTGCGCCGCATAGGGGATGCCGATGTCCATGAGGATGCGAACACTGGGTACGTTATGAGAGTAAGCCAGATTCGACCATACCGGAATCGGTGTATTGGAGAACTGGTTGCTGTAGTTCGTCGGCACATAGACCTGTCCGGTAGGCAGGGTAATCGACAGGGGGGTGTCTGGAATCGGGGTCTGTGGCGTCATATAACTGCTCTTGCCTGAAGCCAGCAGCGCTGGCGCATCCATAGCCGCAGCGTAGACGAAGGGCTTGAAGCCCGAGCCCGGCTGCCGATAAGCAAAAACGGCGCGATCAAAATGGCTGAGTTCATAGCTGAAGCCACCCACCAGGGCGTGGATAGCCCCGGTACGGCTGTCCAGACTCACCAGAGCGCCTTGTACCTGAGGAATCTGTGAGAGCTGCCAGCCCGCATCTTTGCCAGCAGAGGACCAGACATTGGCACCCCATTCCTGACCTGCCCCCGCCGTAACAGAATGTACATAAGGGCGCAGCCAGACCAAGTCGCCACTGTGCAGAACCGCATTCACCAAACGTGGCTTGGGGGCACTATAACGGGGACGTGCCCAACTGACGTCGCGCAAGGTGAGAATGACGTTTTTCTTGCCCTCCAGAGAGACCGTAGCGCTTTTGGCGTCGGTACTGACCACTACGCCCCATTTGAGGTTGGCCGGGTCATGTGGTGGCAACACATCAGGCCGCTTACCCGCGAGTGCTGCCTGCAGCGTGTCCCCGCTGAGGCGCGCGATGGGGCCGCGGTAGCTTTTGAGGTCCATACTGGATAGCCCCATATCGTAGTTTTCCAGCCCCACGGCAACCGCCTCATTCGCTGCCTCCTGATCCTGTGGCAGGATGGTAGTGTACACCTTGAGCCCGGAACGATAGGTGAAATCGCTGCCGAATTGCTGGGTGAGCCAACTGGCGATCCAGTCGGTGACATAAGGTGCACCGTTGCTGGCAGCAGCATGATACCGCGAAAGAATGGGTTCCGCGTTGGCCTTCGCCTCTTCATCCGTAGAAATATAACCGCGCTTTTCCATGCGCTTGAGCACATAAGCACGCCGCCTTTTGGCGAGATCAGGATTCACTACAGGGTTTAAAACGGAAGGTGCCGGCGGTAGCCCCGCAATGGTTGCCATCTCCCCTAAGGTAAGATGACTGACGCCTTTTCCAAAATAGGTCCGCGCCGCAGCTTGCACGCCGTAGGCACCCTGACCGAGATAAATCTTGTTCAGATAAAGCTCAAGAATCTGTTTGTGCGTAAAGTGGTTGGCGAGTTTGTACGCCAGGAGGATTTCCGCGATCTTGCGGGAAATGGTTTTTTGCGGAGTCAGGTAAAAGTTGCGCGCTACCTGCTCCGGGATCGTGCTGGCCCCCTGCACCGGTGCCATGTGAATAGCGTCCACTATCGCGGCACGCAGAATCCCAGGGTAACTGACCGGGTAGTTAAGGGGGTTGTCGCTGTAGAAGCGGGCGTTTTCGGCGGATATGAAGGCTTCCTGCAACTTGACTGGAATCTGGTCGATGGGCAGGGCATAACGCATCTGCGGACCGACCTCCTGGAGCAGTGTGCCGTTCGCGGCATAAATTCGCAGAGGCTCGTCGGGACGCCATTCCTTGAGCTCATGGATGGGCGGCAAGGTCTGCCAGATGCGGTAGACGTAGATACCGACGCCAATCCCGATATTTATCAGAATCAACAGGATAATCAGTAAAATCCAGCGTCCATAATGGTGGCGCTTAGGTTTCTTAGAGCGCGCGCGCGGGGTATTAGCTTGAGCCATTCCGTTTCTTTCCGTGTGTATGAGTACTTCGCAAAGTGCATTCGGGTCTGCACTTTGCGAAGTATCCTATCCCGGCTTTTGCATTGCGACGCGGCCGATGGCGCAATACTATACCACCATGAATCTAAAGAGTCGCTTCGCACCCAGCCCCACCGGTTACCTGCACCTTGGCAACGCCCGCACAGCCCTTTTCGCCTGGCTGGCGGCGCGTGGCGCGGGTGGAACGTTCATTTTACGCCTTGAAGATACGGATCAGCAGCGCTCCCCCGAGATCTATGAGAAGGCCTTGCTGGAAGATCTGCGGTGGTTCGGCATCGACTGGGACGAAGGCCCGGACCGGGGTGGCGATCACGGCCCATACCGGCAGATGGAGCGTCTGGCCATCTATGACCAGTACTATGCCCGTTTGCAGGCCAGCGGCCAGGCCTATCCCTGCTATTGCAGCGCCGACGACCTGGCCGCGGAGCGCGCCGTACAGCGCTCGGCGGGTAAAGCACCACGCTATGGTGGACATTGTCGGCATCTTCATGCTGAGGTGCGGACTGAACGGGAGGCGGCGGGCATCCGGCCCACGCTGCGTTTCCGGGTGCCGGATCAGGGCATCCTCCCAGTATCGGATCTGGTCTGGGGCGAGCGTCACTATGCATTGGCTGATCTGGGGGACTTTGTCATCCGCCGCAGTGACGGCAGCCCGGCATTTTTCTTTGCCAACGCGGTCGACGATGCGCTGATGGGGGTGAATCTGGTCTTGCGTGGCGAGGACCACCTGACCAATACCCCCCGGCAAATCCTGATTTTGCAGGCGCTGGGGTTACCGGTTCCCGGTTATGGTCATCTGCCTTTGTTACTCGGTGCCGACGGTCAGCCTCTGTCCAAGCGATACGGGGCAGTCAGCTTGCGCGGCCTGCGCGAGGCCGGCTATCTGGCCCCGGCGGTGCTTAACTACCTCGCCCGTCTGGGGCATCATTACAGCGCGACGGGCTTTCTGGATAGCAGCGCACTGGCGCAGGGCTTTGCGCTGACCCAGATCAGCCGGGCGCCCAGCCATTTTGATATGGTGCAGTTGCAGCATTGGCAGCACGAAGCGGTACAGTCGCTGGACGATGCCGCCGCCTGGAACTGGTTGGCGCCCCATCTGCAGGACAAAGTGCCGACAGGGCAGGAAATGCATTTTGTGGCGGCGGTGCGTGCCAATATCCTGCTGCCCGCTGATGCACTGGATTGGGCTGAGCGCTGTTTTGCCTCCCCCACGGTCGACGCCGAGGCCGCCGGGGCCATCACCGGAGCCAGCCCTGAGTTCTGGTCCGTCGCTCAGGCGACGCTGCGGGCGTCGGGTGGCGACTACCGGCTCTGGACCAAAACCTTGCAGCAAGCAAGCGGGCAGCGCGGTAAGGCGCTGTTCATGCCCCTGCGCGCCGCGCTTACCGGGCTCACCCACGGACCGGAACTGGCGGCGCTCCTCCCTCTCATCGGTGAAGAGCGCGCGTTAACGCGTCTTCATGCCGCTGCCCAACGCTCCTGAACGTTTGTCGAGGCTGAAAATATGACCACCCTGCCGGTACTGACCCTCTTTGACACCCTACGCCGCAGTAAAACGCCGCTGGAGGTGCTGCGCCCCAATCATGTGGGGCTCTACGTCTGCGGGATGACCGTATATGACTTCTGTCATCTCGGCCATGCCCGGGTCATGGTCACCTTTGATACGGTGGTGCGCTATCTGCGTGAGCGTGACTACGAGGTGACTTACGTCCGCAATATCACCGATATCGACGATAAAATCATTCGTCGGGCGTTGGAGTGTGGCGAGTCGATCCAGTCTCTCACGGCACGCTTCATCGACGCCATGCACGAAGATGAGGCGGCGTTGCTCTGCCAGCGCCCTGATCTGGAACCGCGGGCGACGGAGCATGTGGGTGCCATGCAAACCCTGATCGGCGAACTCATCAACAGAGGGCATGCCTACGCGGCGGCCAATGGCGATGTGTACTACGCGGTGCGCAGCTTCCCGGAATACGGGCGCCTGTCCGGGAAATCCATTGACGAGTTAACGTCGGGCGCGCGGGTGGATATTGGCGAAGACAAGCGTGATCCTCTGGACTTTGCCCTGTGGAAGGCGGTCAAGCCCGGCGAGCCGTCCTGGGCTTCCCCCTGGGGAGAAGGACGGCCCGGTTGGCATATCGAATGTTCCGCCATGTCCGCCGATGCCCTGGGCTGTGCCTTTGATATTCATGGTGGTGGTGCGGATCTGCAGTTCCCGCATCATGAGAATGAAATCGCTCAGTCACAGGGCGCGGGCTGCGCTTTTGCCCATTACTGGATGCACAACGGCTTTGTCCGCATCAACGACGAGAAAATGTCCAAATCGCTGAATAATTTCTTCACAGTGCGGGAACTCTTACCCCGTTATTCGGGCGAGGTGCTGCGCTTTTTCATCCTGTCCAGCCATTACCGCAGTCCGCTGAACTATGCGGAAGAGGCGCTGGAGCAAGCCAAGGCGGGCCTCACCCGGCTCTACACCACCCTGCGCGGGATGCCCAGGCGCAAAATCGTGGCGGAGCTGGGTAGCGAGTGGCGGGAGCGTTTCCATGCCGCCATGAGTGACGACTTTCATACGCCAGCAGCCCTTGCCGTGCTGTTTGATCTGGCTCGCGAGATTAATCGCCTGCGGGATGAAGGCAGCGAAGTAGCCGCGCCGCTCGCCACTTTGCTACGTGAACTGGCGGGTGTGCTGGGTTTGCTGGGACAAGATGCAGAGGATTTTCTCCGCGGCAAGGAGACGGATGCGAGCTGGATTGAGGAGCGTATTGCCGCGCGCGCCGCAGCGCGGCAGACCCGCGATTTTGTCGGCGCCGATGGGATCCGGCAGGAATTAACAGCCGTTGGAGTCATCCTCGAAGATGGCCCCGGCGGCACCACATGGCGGCGGGAATGAGGCACTACTGCTCATTCGGTTTGAGCGGCTAAGTAGCCGTTTCTCAGCCGTCGCCCAGCGGGAAAGACTGCTGCTCGGCTTCACCGGGGACGGCAACAGATACCGCTTCCTGATGTTCCACCGCCTCCACGGCCAGTAAGTCACCCTGTACGGGCTCCTGGGCGGACTCCTGTTGCACTGCCACCGGTATGGATTCCTGAAGGACCTCGTTTACCGGCTCTTGAACGGTCTCAGGCATTGACCCCTGTGCGGGTAAGCTTTCTACCTCCGGCGCCGACGATTGCCCGGCGTCGCGAGAGCGCTCCTGTACCGGTTCACTTTCGACGGTCAGATCGGCAACCGGAGTCAGCGCCTTGGCGGGGACCAGCATCTGGTGCCACTCAGCGGCGGCGGGTACCGTGCCGGGATAGACGAGTTCTTCAGGGACATGGGTGTCATCCTCGGGACCCGCCAGCAGATCGCTATCCTGGAATCCCTCTGTCGTGTAGGTATCCTCAGGGACTTCCCCATCTGCAGAAGATGATTCTGCGCCATTCTCTCCGCCCTGGGTGGAGCGCCGGGCCCGTGCACGGCGTCCACCGCGGCGACGGCGCCGGTTGCTGCGGCCTTCGCCACCGTTTTCCTGCTCATCGGTGCTCGTCTCGCTGACTTGCTCCGTGCCTGCCGACAGCTCAGTGCCACTGGTTTCCGCCAAGAAAGTCGCCGCGTCAACGGGCGCATAACGGGATACCAGCGCCCGCACCAGCCGGGCCAGAATACCTTCTTCCGGCGGAACGACCTTAGCGGGCGCTTTCGCCTTCGGGCCGCTGGGTGCCGGTGGTGTGCGCAGTGGTGGCAACACCTCGGGCGGCGGCGGCGCGGTCAACGGACTCAGTGCCGCTGATTCGCTCGTCGGACGGCTGGGGCGTGCGGGCAACGCGCTGTTGTCACTGCTGGGCGCCGGTGCCGGCCGACTGGTGCCGCCTTCCACGCGCGTCCGCTGAATTTGATAATGGGGCGTAACCATGTCCGGCATGGGAATGACCAGGATGCGGGTGTCGGTCTTGGCTTCGAGTTCCAGAATTGGACGGCGCTTTTCGTTGAGCAGATAGACGGCCACATCCACCGGCACCCGACACTCTACCTCGGCAGCTCCGGTTTTCATGCACTCCTCATACAGCAGGCGCAGGACGTGCATGCTGGTGGCTTCGCAGCCCCGTATCTGACCAGTACCGTTGCAGCGCGGGCAGGGCTCAGAAGACGATTCTTCCAGACTGGCGCCCAGACGCTGCCGGGACATCTCCATGAGGCCAAAGCGGGAGATGCGCCCCAACTGCACCCGCGCCCGATCCAGCTTGAGGGCCTCCTTGAGCCTGTTCTCCACCTCACGCTGGTGCTTGGGGGATTCCATATCGATGAAGTCGACCACGATGAGCCCGCCCAGATCGCGCAGGCGAATCTGCCGGGCGATCTCCTCGGCGGCTTCCAGGTTCGTCTGGAACGCGGTCTCCGCAATGTCCTGACCCTTGGTGGCGCGGCCCGAGTTCACATCGACGGCCACCAGCGCTTCGGTATGATCGATGACGATGGCGCCCCCTGACTCCAGGCGCACCTCGCGACTGAATGCGGACTCAATCTGCTGTTCAATCTGATAGCGGGAGAAGAGAGGCACGTCGTTGTCGTAATACTTCAGACGATGCACCATCTTCGGCATCATGGAGCCCATGAACTGCACCGCGGCGTTGTAGGCCCCCTCCTCGTCGATCAGCACCTCCCCGAAGTCTTCGGAAAAATGATCACGCAGAGCGCGGACCACGACATTACCCTCCTGATAAATCAGGAAAGGGGCGGCACGCGGCGCCGCCATATCGACGATGGCCTGCCAAATCTGTTTGAGATACTCCAGATCGCGCTGCAAGGCCTCCAGCTCCTGACCGATCCCCGCCGTGCGGGCGATGACCCCCATGTTTTCGGGGATGTCCAGGAGTTGCAGGTGCTGGCGGATCTGGGTGCGGTCCTCGCCTTCAATGCGCCGGGACACGCCGCCGGCACGCGGATTGTTCGGCATCAGCACCAGATAACGTCCGGCCAGACTAACGAAGGTGGTGAGTGCCGCTCCTTTGCTGGAGCGCTCTTCCTTGTCCACCTGAACGATGACTTCCTGACCTTCCCGCACCAGATCCTGAATGCGTTTGCGGCCCTGTTCCTGTTGTAGGAAGTATTCCCGGGCGATTTCCTTGAGGGGCAGAAAGCCGTGTCGCTCGGCGCCGTAATCGACGAAAGCGGCTTCGAGGCTGGGCTCCACACGGGTGATGCGACCCTTGTATATATTGCTTTTTTTCTGTTCCCGGTAAGCGCGTTCAATGTCCAGATCGAGGAGTTTTTGACCATCTACCAAAGCCACCCGCAACTCCTCTGCATGGGTAG
>NZ_JAGDVS010000019.1 GCF_023255755.1 Acidithiobacillus sp.
AATATGGAGCCCACAACCGGATTCGAACCGGTGACCTCTTCCTTACCAAGGAAGTGCTCTACCGACTGAGCTATGTGGGCCTGAACACTGGAGCGGGTGATGGGAATCGAACCCACACCATCAGCTTGGAAGGCTGAGGTTCTACCATTGAACTACACCCGCACAATAAAACTCGTAACTAAGCCCTGCGCTCAGCGCTAAATAAATTACAGCAATTGGTGGAGGGGGGAGGATTCGAACCTCCGAAGGCAGAGCCGTCAGATTTACAGTCTGATCCCTTTGACCGCTCGGGAACCCCTCCCACGATTAGCGGCGCATTGTGCCGCTTAGGCTTTTCTTTGTCAAGCGAGTTCGGCGGCTGCGGGTGTTTGGCCATTTCCGGCACAGTGGCCATCATTTTGATGATTTATGCGCATCTTGCGCCTTTGGCGCCTTGACAAAGTTGCCCATTTACAACATTCTCAATTATAGAGTGGTCAAGATTTTTTGCCGGGCAGCTTCGCCAGGGCTTGAGAGAGGAGGGTTTCAATAATGCAACATATTAAACGTATTACGCTGCTGGTTGCCATCAGCGGGGGCCTTTTAGCCAGCGCCGCCTATGCGGACGATGGCTACGTAGGTTATGCAATAGAACACGGCGCCAAACCCGTTGTCACCAGCACGGGTATCTGTGTACGTGGCGGACGCCCGGTCACTGATGGTCCTGTGCCCGCCTATTGTGCCCCTGCACCGGTCCCCGTGGCGGTCGCGCCGACGCCTCCCGCGCCAGCACCCGCTCCCATCGCACCTGTAGAGCGGACGATTCTGGTGAGCAAACCGATCACCATTACCGGAATTAACTTCAAGTTTGATTCATACAAGCTTCTGGACCATGACATCAAGGTCCTGGACCAAGTGGCTAGCTTTGCAAAAAACCACCCAGAGGCCGTACTCGACGTCAACGGCTATTGCAGCAAGGTGGGCAGTTACGCGTACAATCTTAAGCTGTCCAAGCGGCGTGCACAAAGTGTAGCGCACTACCTGACGCAACATGGGGTGACGAGCGATCGTATGGTCCTGAAAGGCCACTCCTACGACAATCCGGTCGCCACCAACGCTACCCGACAAGGTCGTTTCCTGAATCAGCGTGTGGAAATCAATTCCAGCATCAAGGTCCAGAAGACTGTTCGCTAACTTCTTCTCGGTGCTGCAAAGGCGGGTCCGCTGAGGCCCGCTTTTTTTACCACGACCACGGCGGTGCGCAGCGTCATTTCCATGGTAGACTAGCACCATGCGACAGTCCTTCCTTCGTTTTGTGCGTACGCTGCACATCACCCGCGTTCTAGTGCGTTACCGCCTGGACGATGTACTTTATTTTCTCCCTTTGTTAAAGCCCTATCAGGCCATTCTGCGCCTAAGCCCCATGGCTTGGATAGGACCGCGTCCGCAGGGCACTTTCGCCGAACGCCTGCGTGAGGCCTTGGAAACTCTGGGACCTACCTTTATCAAACTCGGACAAATGCTTTCAACCCGCCGGGATTTGCTTCCCGATCATATTACTCAGGAACTCGCGAAACTTCAGGATGCAGTACCCCCCTTCCCATCAAATGTCGCCCGGCAGATCATCGAGGCAGCGCTTGGCAAACCGATTGGAGCGGTCTTCTCTCAATTTGAAGATCAGCCTGCTGCTGCGGCGTCCATTGCCCAGGTACACTTTGGGCAGTTACTGGACGGCCGTGAGGTAGCAATCAAAGTCCGACGCCCAGGTCTGCAGCGGATTATTGATCAGGACCTGGCGATACTCGCCCTGCTCGCCGATCTCGCGGAGCGCTATTCTCAGGAGGGTCGTCGCCTGAGAATACGCGCGGTTGTCGCGGAATATGCCAAAACCATTCGCGGTGAACTGGATCTGCTGCGCGAGGCGGCCAATGCCAGCCAGTTGCGGCGTAATTTTGCTGCTGAGCCTGAGCTGCTCTATGTACCCGAAATATATTGGGATTACTGCGCACCCCCGGTATTAGTGATGGAACGCATTTATGGTATTCCCATCGGTCAGCGCGACGCACTGCGTGACGCGGGCATTGATTTTGACCAACTCTCGCGACGCGCCGCAGAAATCTTTTTCCGCCAGGTCTTTCGCGACGCGTATTTCCATGCGGATATGCATCCCGGCAACGTCTTTATTGATCCGAAGAATGGGCGCTTTATAGCCGTTGATTTCGGCATCATGGGGAGCCTGGATGATGCGAGCCAGCATTACCTCGCCGAAAATATGATTGCATTTTTTCGGCGCGACTACCGGCGCGTAGCGGAAGCGCATGTGGAAGCCGGATGGGTACCACCAGACACCAACGTACAGGATTTCGAAACAGCCATTCGTGCCATTGCGGAGCCGGTGTTTGAAAAGCCCCTGAATGAAATATCCGTCGCCAGTCTCTTGCTTCGTCTCTTCCAGACGACGCGCGCTTTTCAAATGCAAACTCAGCCACAACTCCTGCTGCTCCAAAAAACGCTGGTCAACGTCGAGGGCATTGCCCGCGATTTCAACCCAGCACTCAATATCTGGGAAATCGCCACGCCACTGCTGACGGAATGGCTCAGTCGCCAGCGCGGTCCGCAGGGCTGGTGGTCTGCGCTTAAACAATATTTCCCACAGTGGGGATTGGTGCTGCCCGAAATGCCGGTACTCCTGCACAATATCCTGCGCCAAGCCCAACAGGGAGAACTGCCCCTGGTGATTCGCAATAACGACATCGAGGGCATTCGGCGGGAACTGCATAATGGTTTGCAAACGCTTACCTATAGCGTAGGCGGCACGTTTATTGTGGTAGGCTTAGGCATTATCGCGGCGCTGGAGCATCGGCTGGATAGCCCAATACTCAATTTACCGGTATGGGCTTGGCTGATCATCCTGCCCACGGCACTCTGGGCCGGGACCAGGTGGGTGCGCAGCGTATTTTTCAGGCGTGGTTAAAGTATGTAAGTGACCATTACAACAAATACGCAACCAAGCAAGGGAAAGGAGGATGTCATGTGGATGGTGGTTTCTTTTTTGATTGCGGCACTGGCTGTCATCTTTGCAGTTCAGAACGGGGCACCCGCAACTATTCATTTCTTCTCGTGGACGTTTGCACAATCCCAGGGGGTAGTCCTGCTCAGTGGTTTCGTCGCCGGTTTTACTGCGAGCATGCTGATTTATCTACCCACGCACATCCGTAACAAGCTGAAAATCCGTCGTCATGAACGACGTGTGGCCGACCTTGAAGGGCAACTCAACGCAGAACGCGGCAAACGGGAATACATCGAAAAGGAACATGCCGCCGCCATGCGTGTCCAGAAAGGTAACGGCATAGCGGTCGGCAACACGGAAAAAAGCACTGACTAAATGATCAGGCGCACATCAAGGTGTGACTACGGTCTTTTTCTCGACAGCAGCCACCGATTGGTACTCCGGATGCAGACGCGCCAAAGTTGCCAGATTACTGGTGGCCTGGGCATTTCCGAGTGCTGCGGCCTTGTGCCACCAGAGGCTGGCCTTGCTGTAGTCCTGTGGTACCCCTTGCCCTAAGAAATAGAGATTACCCAAGTTGTACTGAGCGGCGGCAATACCCTGCGCTGCCGCCTTCTCCCACCAGTAAGCCGCTTTGGTCTTGTCCTTACTGACACCTTGCCCGAAATAATACTGCATGCCGAGATTATATTCGGCCTTGCCATAGCCATGGAGGGCAGCCTTATCAAACCACTGTGCGGCCAAACCATAATTTTGCGGAACCCCATCACCTAGGGCACAACGGGTGCCAATCGTGTTTTCAAGCTTGGCGGTGGTGAGATCGGCGGGCTGGGTAGTAGCCACATCCTCCAAGTCTGTCTTAGCGGCGATCTGCGCTTCGGCCAAGGGAACGGAAAGTACCAAAAGTGCTGCGCCACACGCAGCGAGGAGGGAACATTTACTGAAATTATGATGAGCGCGCATAGAAACTCCAGGCTGATTGACAATATCTTGCTGATGATGAGGTTACACCAAGAACCTCGTGCGTCGCCAGAAGTTTTTCTGGCGCCCGCCAAACCGGAATTTAGACAGGCCGCGACCAGCAGCGCACAGATATCCCCCTGCCGCGCAGCCGCATCAGACGCTTTAAGTGGATAGCTGAGCGTCGATCCAGGCCTCTGCTGCGTACCAGTCTGCCTGGCAGTCGCTTCCCGCAAAGCTGCGGGCCTCAGCAAGATAGTAGGCACGTTCAGCAATCATGCGCTGGCGATCCGCGGCAGAGACCGCGGGGGACTTCGAACGCCCGACACTACGCGGCATTTTGACCGGCGTGGCGTCCCCAGCCGGTTTACGGGCGCGAGCGGCGCGCGTTTTGGGCACAGCGGCTGCGTCCGGTGCCGTCGCGCGACGGACTGGCGCTGCCCTGGGATCCACCGAAACTTCCGTGGATTTTGTGACTCGTTTTTTAGGTTGCTCTTCCGCCATGGCTACACTCCTAGGAACATGGAAAAACCACTTTGTAGGTGATAGCACAAGATGGCAGAGTTTTCAAAGCCCAGGGTCAGACCATATCCACATCGGCAGAGCGAAAGCAGACTAGTTGCGATTTGTCAGCGACCAGCCTGCAAAGTCTCCGGAGCGCGCCATTTCTGCGCCAGCTTATCCAGGACTGCGTTCACAAAGCGATGGCCCTGCTCACCACCAAAGTCTTTACCCAGCTCTATGGCTTCATTGATGATCACCCGGTAGGGCGTTTGCGGATAGTCCCGCAATTCGTAGGCCGCCAGGCGAAGAATCGCCCGTTCGACTTCGCTGACCTCATCGGCCCAGCGGCGATCCTGAACTTCCTGGGCAATGGCGGGATCCAGCTCGGGGATTGCGGCACAAACCCCTTGCCAGAGACTTTTGAAGAAAGCGACATCGGCGCCCTGCAAACGCTCAGGGTCGGAGGTAAATTGCAACTCGATCTCGGTGCAGTGGCCGGGATTCATCTGCCACTGATAGAGGGCCTGAACGGCAGCTTGACGCGCCAAACGGCGGCGACTGATTTTCATGGAGTGCTGTTCAGATCTGACGCAACAACTGCACCATTTCCAGCGCAGTCATAGCAGCATCAAAGCCCTTATTACCCGCTTTAGTTCCGGCGCGCTCAATGGCCTGCTCAATGCTATCCGTGGTCAGCACCCCAAAAATCACCGGGACTCCCGTATCCATGGATACCTGAGCCACACCTTTGGACACTTCGGCCGCGACATAATCAAAATGCGGGGTACCCCCGCGAATCACCGCACCCAAACAAAGCACCGCATCATAATTACCACTGCGCGCCAGTTTCTGCGCGACCAGCGGCATTTCATAAGCACCCGGCACATAAACGACGTGAAGCTGTTCTTCTTTTGCACCGTGACGGCGCAACGCGTCGATGGCACCCTTCTCCAGCTGCTGGGTGATAAAGCTGTTGAAGCGGCCGACCAACAGGGCAAAACGATGTTCACCAGCCTGCAAACTGCCTTCGATATGACGAATCATGACTCATCCTCGGATACTTCCTGAAAGGGACGTTGGTCGACGATCTCCAGACCGAAGCCGCCGATACCACGGTATTGAAACTGGCTGTCGCTAAGGACCATCGCCTGATGTACCCCCAGATCAGAGAGAATCTGGGCGCCGATACCAAAGGTGCGCAGAACGCGCCCAGCGTCTCCGGCCTGACCAGGCCCCTTGGGCTTTTCAGGCAGCGCGGCAACATCCCGCAGGAGTTCTTCGACACTCTCCTGATGGTGGAGGTAGACCAGCACGCCACGACCTTCCGCGGCGATCCGCCGCAAAGCAATGGTGTTTGGACTGGCTTCACCGGCGAACAGATCATTCAATGTTTTGCCAACCTGTACCCGCACCAGTACGGGTTCATCACGCGCTTCCAGGTCGCCGAGGACTAGGGCGAAGTGCGTTTCACGGGCAACCCAATCACGATAGACATGGAGCTGAAAGTCGCCGTATGGGGTGTGCCACGGACCACTCGCCTCACGCTGTACGATTCGCTCTCGTTCCAGGCGGTAGCGGATCAGATCGGCAATGGTGCCAATTTTGAGGCCATGTTCTGCCGCATAGGGGAGCAGGTCAGGCAAACGCGCCATTTCGCCGTCGGTGTTGAGAATTTCGCAGATGACGCCAGCGGGTTTGCAGCCAGCCAGCCGGGCAAGGTCTACTGCCGCTTCCGTATGACCGGCACGAACCAGTACACCCCCGGCTTCCGCCGCCAAGGGGAAGATGTGACCGGGCATCACGATGTCCTCGGGGCCGGCGTCATCGGCAATGGCCGCCTGAATCGTCACCGCGCGGTCGGCGGCGGAAATGCCGGTGGTGACACCGCGGGCGGCCTCAATCGAGACCGTAAACGCGGTGCCTAAGCTGGCGGTGTTGTGGCCCACCATCTGTGGAAGACGCAATTGCTCGCAACGCTTGCGGGTGAGGGGCAGGCACACCAGACCACGCGCCTGGGAGACCATGAAGTTGATGGCAGCGGGCGTCACAAACTCCGCCGCCATAATGAGGTCGCCTTCGTTTTCACGCCCCTCATCATCCATCAGGATCACCATGCGTCCGGCGGCGATGTCGGCGATGATTTCCTCGGCGGGGCTGATATTGGCACTGCTCATACGGGGAACCCTTTTGCGGCCAGCGAATCGCGCGTAATTTCGGATTTTAACCCGGACCTGGGGCCCGTGACCACCCAGCGCTCCAGATAGCGGGCGATGAGATCCACCTCCAGATTGACGGCATGCCCCGATCGCCACTGCGCGGCCGTCGTCTGCGCCAGCGTATGGGGGATGACGTTGAGCATGAACGTGTCACCACGGAGCCCGTTGACGGTCAGGCTGATACCGTCCACACAGATGCTACCCTTGGCGGCGATATAACGCAGCAGATCCGGCGGCGCAGCGATGGCAAATACCTGCGAACGTCCCGACACGCTCACTTCGCGAATATGTCCGACACCATCCACATGGCCAGCGACCAGATGGCCTCCCAGGCGATCGGCCAGACGCAAGGCTTTTTCCAGATTGACCGGGCTGCCCGCCTTGAGACGCCCAAGAAGGGTTTTGTCGAGGGTCTCAAGGGAGACATCGACAGCAAAAGCGTCGCACTGGAGTTCCACCACCGTCAGGCAAACGCCGGAAACCGCAATACTGTCGCCCAACTGGACATCACTAAGATCAAGTTTCCCGACAGCGACGGTCAGCCGTAGGTCGCCGCTCTGGGGCTGCATCCCGCGGATCTGGCCCAAGCCCTGAATAATACCGGTAAACACCACTTATCGCTCCTGCGGACGCAACGTCCACTTGATATCGTCGCCCAGTTGAGTGATATTGATCACCGACCAGCGCGGCACCTCCGCGAGATTCGCGTAGGGGCCGGTCGCGAGCACCGGTCGCGCGTCCTGCCCGAGCAGCAGCGGTGCCACATAGAGCAGCCATTCGTCGACCAAATTGGCTGTGAATAAGGAAGCAGCGATGCCTGGCCCCGCTTCTACCAAAATATCATTCAATTCCCGCTGGGCGAGCATGGTCATCACTTCTTGCCAGTCCAACTCCCCTCCCGTTCCACGACAAGAGAGCAACTCCGCACCGGCAGCGCGCAGCGCTTCCTGAGTAGCGCTTGGAGCATCCGGATAGTGACAAATCCATACCGCGCCCGGCGTACTAAAAAGCGCCGCATCGGGGGGGGTACGCAAGTGGGTGTCCAAAACGATTTTCACCGGATAGCGCTGCGAGGCCACCTCCAGGCGTGGCGCCAGGCGGGGATTATCGGCCAGTACCGTGCCGATACCGACAAGGATGGCACTGGCGCGCGCCCGCTCCTGCTGCACATCTGCGCGCGCTGCCTCCCCCGTCAGCCATTGGCTTTGCCCGTTGGCGAGCGCCACCCGGCCATCCAGACTCATGGCCTGCTTGAGCCGCACCCACGGACGGCCATGGCGCATCCGCTGCAAAAATCCGGGATTCAGGGCTTCCGCCGCCGCCCCCAGACAACCCTCGTCAACCACAACTCCGGCAGCGCGCAAATATTCCACGCCGCGCCCGGCCACCAAAGGATTGGGGTCGCGCATAGCAATCACTACCCGCGCCACACCCGCTGCAACCATCGCATCCGCACAGGGCGGGGTGCGGCCCTGATGGCTACAGGGCTCCAGGGTGACATAAGCGGTGGCACCACGCGCGGCATCGCCCGCTTCCGCAAGTGCGAACACTTCGGCATGCGGTTTGCCGGCCTGTAAGTGGGCGCCCCGCCCGACGACAGATCCATTTTTGACCAGCAAGGCCCCCACACGCGGATTGGGATGTGTGCTGTAGAGTCCCTGCTCTGCTAGTACCAGGGCCTCCCCCATGAAGACAACATCCTGCTCAGTCGTCACGAGCCGCGTCGGCTCCCTCGCCGGGGACCGCTCCCTCTTTCATCCGTGCGATTTCGGCACTGAAGGCGTCGACATCTTCAAAGCGTCGATAGACCGAGGCAAAACGCACGTAGGCGACGGGGTCAAGGTCCCGCAAAGCCTCCATCACCAGTTCGCCAATGAGACGCGCCGGAATCTCCCGCTCACCGCGTTCGCGGATCCGCCGCTGGATCATCCGCACGGCAGCATCCACCCGCGCCGTCGCTACCGGTCGTTTGCTCAGCGCCCGGGTCAAGCCCCGCTGGAGTTTGTCTTCGCTGAAGGATTCGCGTCGCCCATCGGTCTTGACGACCATAGGCAGCGCCAACTCTGCCCGTTCAAAGGTGGTGAAGCGTTGCCCGCACTCCGGACATTCGCGCCGCCGCCGTACACTCCCGCCATCATCCGCGAGGCGGGAATCCACCACGCGGGTATCGGCGTAGGCACAGAACGGACAGCGCATGAATACTTAGCCGTACACCGGGAACTGATGGCAGAGGGCCTTCATGTCCGCCTGGACCCGTTCAATGACCGATGTATCGCCGGTCGCATCCAGGACATCCGCAATGCAGTTACCCAGATGATGCATTTCGGACTCGCCAAAACCACGCGTGGTGGCTGCGGGTGTACCGATACGGATACCACTGGTGATCGCCGGCGGACGCGTGTCGAAGGGCACGGCATTCTTGTTGACGGTGATGTTAGCCTGCCCCAGTGCCTCTTCCGCCTCTTTACCCGTAACCTTCTCGCCCAGGTTCAGCAAGAAGAGATGGTTGTCGGTGCCGCCCGAAACTGCACCATAACCACGTCCGGTAAGCACATTGCTCAGGGTTTGCGCATTGTGGATGACTTGCTGCTGATACACCTTGAACTCCGGCTGCAATGCTTCGCGGAAGGCAACGGCCTTGGCGGCGATGACGTGCATCAGTGGCCCCCCCTGTAAACCTGGAAAAATCAGGGAGTTCACCTTCTTGGCATACTGTTCCCGACAGAGGATCAAACCACCGCGGGGTCCGCGCAAGGTTTTGTGGGTGGTGGAGGTGACAAAATCCGCATGGGGCACCGGACTGGGATGCAGACCCGCGGCCACGAGACCGGCAATGTGCGCCATGTCCACCAGCAGATAGGCGCCGATGCTGCGGGCAATCTCACCGATGCGGGCGAAGTCGATAACGCGTGAGTAAGCGCTGGCACCCGCGACGATCATCTTCGGACGTTCCTGCTCCGCCTGCTCCGCCATGGCGTCATAATCGATACGGCCATCTTCCGCGCGCACCCCATAAGCCGCAACCTGAAAGAGTTTACCGGACACGTTCACCTTGGCGCCATGGGTCAGATGGCCACCGTGGGCCAAACTCATACCCATAATCTTATCGCCAGGCTGGAGCACGGAAAGATAGACCGCCTGATTGGCCTGCGAACCGGAGTGGGCCTGGACGTTGGCATGTTCGGCGCCAAAAAGCTCCAAGGCACGGTCAATGGCCAACTGCTCGGCAATGTCCACATACTCGCAGCCGCCGTAGTAGCGCTTGCCCGGATAGCCTTCCGCATATTTATTGGTCAGCACCGAGCCCTGCGCGGCCATCACCATGGGACTGGCGTAGTTTTCAGAGGCGATGAGTTCGACATGATCTTCCTGGCGCCGAGTCTCCTTGCGCATAGCGTCCCATAGTGCAGGATCGAAATCAGCAATGGTCAGGGTTTTGGAAAACATGGCCGAACTCCTTAGAACTTTAGAAAAAATAGGGGTAAACACTAATGGATGCACGCGATCACGGCAAGGGTGAAAAATTGGCGCATGCCATGAATTTCTTTCATCCTATGTCCATGGTCGAGACACGCCTTGGATTCAGATCTTGATGCGCACTGGCTGTGGGTGGCCCTGTAAAACGAACTTCGGTGCCGCCTTTTCTTTCTTGCCACGGCGTGGCCGCTGTTTGTCCGCAAAAATATCCTGATAGGCCACATAAATGACCGGCGGACCAAGCACCCAGACCACCAAACCCAGCCACAACTGCGAGAAGGACGGCATCAATACATTACTGATCAAAATAATCGCCCAGAGGGCGATGAGAGGATCGCGCAGTTCCGGCCGGAAAATCAGCGTTAGGGTAGTTTCCACCTCAGACTCCAGCCAGCCATGTCCTTTGTGCAAGGCCAGGGCTATCCCGAAAAAGGCGGGCGAAAACCAGAAGTAGGGCATGAGCGCGAGGTCGGAAAAACGCTCGCCGAAAGCAAACCACCAGCCCCAAAATCCCTGCCCCAATCCCGATCCGTCATTCCAGGGCATCCGGATCCCCGCGAGAATTCCTCCCATGACCACCACATCCTGGCCAAATTCGAAAATCATGCCAAACACCGCGAACACCATGCCCCACAACACCGCCACATGCAGTGCGTGCCGAATTTGCTGCGGGGTGTATTCCTCCCCCTCACTGCGCCCGGCGATGCGCAGACCGACCAGCAGTCCAAGCGGTGCCAGCGCGTCCATAAGCCAACCCGGGAACGGAATGGCGGTGAAGAGCATAGCCCCTGCGGCGAAGGCGAGCCAAGGCTTGGGGCGCGCCGCCACCAACTCGGCCCCTCCTTCCACCCAGGTCACCATTCGATTCAACCATTTCCAAGCCAAAGTGCTGCTCCCGGACTGAGGGCAAACGAACTGCGCACCACCCTCGTGCCAGATCGAGACAATCCTTTGCCATTTTAGCCAAGAATATGCGCCATTACAAAAACCGGTTCGCCCAGGCAGTCGCGACGCTATCTTGTGGCCAGCGGCTGGCGCGATTAGACTCTTTCAGCTTTCCCTATAAAACAAAGTGCGCAATGCCAGCAGAAATACCCGCTGATTCCGTAGGACTGGTAACCCCGCAGACCGTGACCTTTTCGGCACCTCTGGAGTTGGAGTGTGGCCGCGCCCTGCCCGGCTACACCCTCAGCTATGAGACCTACGGCACCCTCAATGCACAGCGGAACAATGCCATCCTGCTCTGCCACGCCCTTTCCGGCGACCACCATGCGGCCGGTTACCACAGTATGGACGATCGCAAGCCGGGCTGGTGGGAGCACCTGCTGGGGCCAGGTAAGGCCATGGATACTGAGCGCTTTTTCTTCGTCTGCGCCAACTTCATCGGCTCCTGCAAAGGCTCGACGGGGCCGGCCAGCATCAATCCGGAAACAGGCACACCCTGGGGACTGGATTTCCCCATGGTCACGGTGCGCGACTGGGTGAAGACTCAGGCAGAGCTCGCTGAACATCTGGGTATTGCGCAGTGGGCAGCTGTCGTCGGCGGTAGCCTGGGGGGCATGCAGGTTATGCAATGGACGATGGATTACCCGGAACGCTTGCGTCATGCGGTCGTTATCGCCGCGGCATCCAAGCTCACCGCGCAGAACATTGCATTCAACGAGGTCTGCCGCCAGGCCATCATGACCGATCCGGACTTTCATGGCGGACGCTACTATGCCCACGACACCAAGCCCCGGCGCGGACTGTCACTGGCGCGCATGATCGGACACATCACCTACCTTTCCGACAATGCCATGCGCACCAAGTTCGGCCGCGACACCCGCGGCGGCAAGGCCTTTTCCTTCGGCTTCGACGTGGATTTCGAGGTAGAGAGTTACCTGCGTTATCAGGGCTCCAGTTTTGTTGAGCACTTCGATGCCAACAGTTATCTCTATATCACCAAGGCGTTGGACTACTTTGATCCGGCCAACGCTTTTGGCGGGAACCTGGCCGAAGCGTTCGCCTCAACACAGGCAGCCTTTCTGGTGATCTCCTTCAGTTCAGACTGGCGCTTCTCGCCGGAGCGCTCGCGTGAAATCGTGCAGGCCCTGTACACCTGCAATCGGGATGTCAGTTATGCCGAGATTGAGGCGGAGCACGGCCACGATTCTTTCCTGATGCCCATTCCACAATATGTGGCCGTGCTCCGCGCCTATCTGGGGCGCGTTGCTGAAGAGGTGGGAGCATGACTCTGCGTAAGGATCTGGCGATCATTGCCGACTGGATTACGCCGCAAAGCCGCATCCTCGACCTGGGTTGCGGGGAGGGCGAACTGCTGGCCTACCTGCGCGCTGAAAAGGGCGTGCAAGGTTATGGCGTGGAAATTGAGGAGGCGCGGGTGGTGGCGGCCATACGCCGCGGCATACCAGTGATTCAACAGGACCTCGATCAGGGTTTGCGTAATTTTGCCGATCACAGCGTCGATACGGTAGTCCTTTCCCTGACCCTGCAAGCCTCAACCTATCCGCGTGAACTGCTGTTGGAGATGCTGCGGGTCGGACGCGAGGTCATCGTCACCTTTCCCAATATGGGGCACTGGCATGCGCGCTGGCAACTGGGTGTCCGTGGCCGCATGCCCATGACAGACGTTTTACCCCATACGTGGTACGATACGCCCAATATCCATCTGTGTACGATCCGTGATTTCGAGTCGCTGTGCCATGATAACGGGATTGCAATCCATCAGCGGGTCGTATTGAACGAGCGGCGTCGCGAAACCTGGCGCAATCGCCTGTTGCCCAATCTGTTTGGCGAGGTGGCCCTCTATCGTTGCGCCCTGATGGCGCGCTGACCCGCTGCAGGAGAACGCCATGTCACTGGAACTCATCAGCTTTCCTCTCTGCCCTTATGTGCAACGCTCAGTCATCACCCTGCTCCACAAGCAGGTGGGCTTCACCCTCACCCACATTGATCTGGCGCACAAACCCGAGTGGTTTCTGGCCCTGTCGCCCCTGGGCAAAGTCCCCTGCCTGAAGATTGATGAACACACCGTACTTTTCGATTCGCAGGTCATCAATGAATATCTGGACGAAACCATCGTCCCCGTGCTGCATCCTGCAGACCCTTTGGAACGGGCACAACACCGCGCCTGGATTGCTTTCGGCAGCGAAATACTGAGCGACCAACTCCAGATGATGATCGCCCAGGGGGAAGAGCGTTTCGCCGCCTCCAGTCGCCAGCTTTTTGACAAGCTGGATCGGCTGGAAAAAATCGTGGGGGACGGCCCCTTCTTTGCCAGTGAGAACTTCAGCCTGGTAGACGCTGCACTGGCACCACTGTTCATGCGCATGGAAATCCTCCATGCCCTACGCCCATTGCCGCGCTGGGAATCCTTGGGCAAACTGCGACGCTGGACGGCTTTGCTCATGGAGTTGCCGGAAGTCGCCGGCTCGGTAACTGCGGACTTTCCGGATCGTTTGCGCAACTACATCAGTGAGAGGGGCAGTCTGTTTTTGCGTTCTGCCTGAGCCACTGTCGCACCACAAATTCGCCCGAAGTGTAAGGAGTAGACCGTATGAGCGAGCATCACGAAAACGAGAAACCGAGCCAGCCTCTGGTGCCGACCACCCATTTCGGCTACCAGGAAGTGCCGGAAACAGAGAAGGAACAGCTCGTCAAGGGGGTTTTCAGCAGCGTCGCCAGTAAGTATGACCTGATGAATGACCTGATGTCTCTCGGGGTGCATCGCTTGTGGAAACGCTTTACCGTCGATCTCGCCCGTCCCCGGCCAGGGCAGCGGGTGCTTGATCTGGCGGGCGGCACGGGCGATCTCGCGGCGGCGATTTACCCCAGGGTCAGGCCCAATGGCTCCATTGTCGTTTCCGACATTAACCCGGAAATGCTCGCGGTGGGCGAAAACCGCCTGGCCGACAAAGGCATCATCGCCGGAATAGAATTTGTGGAGGCCAATGCCGAGGAACTCCCCTTTCCCGACCGCGAATTCGATCTCGTCACCCTTGCCTTCGGTATTCGTAACATGACTCATCCGGAACGGGCCTTGAGTGAAATTCACCGGGTACTGAAGACCGGCGGGCGGGCACTAATCCTCGAATTCTCCCACCCGCGCTGGCCGGGATTGCAGAGCATTTACGATCTCTACTCTTTCAATCTGCTGCCGCGCATCGGTGAATTCATCGCCAACGACCGGGAAAGCTATCAATATCTGGTGGAGTCCATTCGCCGATTTCCCGACCAGGAAACCTTCAAGATGATGATGGAAGATGCCGGGCTGGCCCGAGTAGAAGTGTTCAATCTATCTGGCGGCATTGTCGCTCTGCATCGCGGATTCCGGATGGATTAATGAATATTTTTCATCACCATCCCTAAAAATTCCCTCTTGAGCCTGCTGGCTCAGCAGGGCATCATGGCGACAATTTTCGCAGAGGAGTAATGCCCATGACATCGGTCCACAGTCTCGGTTTTCCCCGTATCGGCCACAAGCGTGAGCTGAAAAAGGCGCTGGAAAGCTTCTGGTCCAAGGAGATTGACGAGAAGGAACTACAATCGCGCGCTGCCGGGTTGCGCGATCGCCACTGGCGGATTCAGCAGACCTGCGGCATGGATCTGGTGCCAGTAGGCGATTTCAGCCTCTACGACCACATGCTCGACATGAGCTGCACTCTGGGCGCTATTCCGCCGCGTTACGGCTTCTCCGGTGACC
>NZ_JAGDVS010000069.1 GCF_023255755.1 Acidithiobacillus sp.
CCGCCCGCCCCGCCTGTCCGCGAAACGCCACCGGCTCCAGGGCAATGACCCAGTGCCCTTCGGTCGCTATACCCTCAGACTCCGCCAGCAATGCCGCGGCGGGCAACAACCCCTCGAAACCCAGCAAACGCCCTGCCACCTCCAAAGAGGAATCAGCCGTTAACCGCTCCGCCCGCCCACGACCCCAGTAACGCAGCAACACCGCTCCCAGATCCTCCTCCGGCACGCCGCGCAACCCCGACAGCCAGAGGCAGAGATCGGCCATCAACGGTCCAGAATGGCGCGCTGCACGGCCTCCAGATTGGCATCCACCGTCAGCACTTCGCCGCCCTGTGCGATGGCGGTATCGGGATCTTTGAGGCCATGCCCGGTGAGGGTACAGACCACCGTCGCGCCCGCTTCAATTTTTCCGGCGCGAGCCGCAGCCACCACCCCCGCCACCGAAGTCGCCGAGGCCGGTTCGCAGAAAACGCCCTCGTGTTGCGCCAGCCAGCGCTGCGCCTCCAGAATCTCGGCATCGCTATGACCGCCAAACCAGCCGCCGCTTTCCGCCTGCACCTTGTGCGCCTGATCCCAGGACATGGGATGACCGATACGGATGGCCGTGGCGATGGTTTCGGGGTCTTTCACATAGTGGCCAACGATGAAGGGGGCACTGCCTGCCGCCTGAAAACCCAGCATCTTCGGTCGTTTGCCCGCCTTACCGTGACCATAGGTGCAGGCGCCATCGCAGAATTTGCAGGAAGCGGTCAGAGACTGGGATTTATCGGTCCGCTCATCAGTGGCTTCACAATAGCCCATCCAGTGGGCGGTGATATTGCCGGCATTACCCACGGGCAGGGCGTGATAATCGGGCGCCTCACCCAGCGCTTCGATAATCTCGAAGGCCGCCGTCTTCTGGCCCTGCAAGCGATAGGGATTAACCGAGTTCACCAAAGTGATGGGCGCGTTGGCGGCGACATCCTGGACGATCTGCATGCCCGCATCGAAGTTGCCGCGAATCTGCAACACCATGGCACCATGCATCATCGCCTGAGAGAGCTTGCCGAGAGCAATCTTGCCTTCCGGGATCACCACGAAAGCGCGCATCCCCGCCCGCGCCGCGTAGGCCGCTGCTGCCGCCGAAGTGTTGCCGGTGGAGGCGCAGATCACCATCTCGCTGCCTTCTTCCTTGGCCTTGGTCACCGCCATGGTCATACCACGGTCCTTGAAGGAGCCGGTGGGATTCAGGCCCTCAAACTTGAGGAAAAGGCGGATATCGAGGCCGAGCTGGCGGGGTAGATTGATGCATTCGATCAGCGGCGTATTGCCCTCACCCAGGCTCACCGCCTGAGTCTCGGGAGCCAGGGGCAGAAAGGCGCGGTAATGGTCGATTATACCGGTATAACGGGTCATGAAGTTATCCTGATTTAAGATGAAATGCCAAAATTCAGTGTGGCGGATGGATCACCCTTCCGCCAAACTCTCGACGCGCAGGCGCAATACGGGCTGAACGACCACTGGCAGGGCTTCAATGCGGGCGATGGCCTGCTCCAGGTCACCCTCCCGGCAGCGGTGCAGCAGCAGGACGATGGGCACGCTGTCTGCCTCCGGTGTCTCTTTCTGCACCAGCGCTTCGATGGAAATCTCATACTCCGCCAGCATCGTCGCCACCTGTGCCAGCACACCGGGGCGGTTGTGGGCGTGGATGCGCAGATAGTAAGCGCTCTCCACTTCGGCCATGGGCAGCAGCGGCAAGGCACTCATGGCATCGGGCTGGAAGGCGAGATGGGGCACCCGGTTGCTGGGGTCGGCGGTCATGGTCCGCGCCACATCCACCAAATCGGCCACCACGGCGCTGGCCGTGGGATCGCCGCCCGCGCCGCGTCCATAATACAGGCTCTGCCCCGCCGCATCGCTCTCCACCAGAATCGCATTGAAGGCTCCCTCCACATTGGCCAGCAGATGACTATGGGGAATCAGGGTCGGATGGACCCGCAACTCGACGCCATCCGCGCGGCGCCGCGCAATCCCCAGCAACTTGATGCGATAGCCCAGCTCGGCGGCATAGACCACATCGATCCGTTCCAGCGCACGGATGCCTTCCACATGACAATGGGCGAAATCCACCGGAATACCGAAAGCAATAGACGCCATCAGGGTAATCTTGTGCGCGGCATCGCCGCCATCCACATCCAGCCCCGGATCGGCCTCGGCATAACCCAGGCGCTGCGCCTCAGCCAGGGCCTGCTGAAAATCCCAGCCCGCGCGGAACATCTGGGAGAGGATATAGTTGCTGGTGCCGTTGATAATGCCCGCCAGCCACTGAATCTGGTTGCCCGCCAGCCCCTCGCGGATCGCCTTGATGATGGGAATGGCACCCGCCACCGCCGCCTCGAAGGCGACCATCACCCCCTGCGCCTGCGCCGCCGCGAAAATCTCGTTGCCATGCTCGGCCAGCAGCGCCTTGTTGGCGGTCACCACATGCTTACCCGCCGCGATAGCGGCCATCAGCAGGTCCAGGGCGGGCTCCTGACCACCCATCACCTCGACGACCACGTCTACCTCGGGATCGCACACCACCGCCCAGGGATCGCTACTGATCCGCGCATCCAGCCCCAATCCTTCCAGACGCGCCGGATTACGCACCGCCGCATGGACCACCCGTAGCTCCCGCCCGACCCGACGGGTGATCTCTTCCGCATTGCGCTCCAGCACCCGCACCGTCCCCTGGCCGACAGTGCCCATGCCAAGAATACCGATCCGTACTGGTTCCATATCGTCCGCCATTACAGATCCTCACGAAACATGTGTTTAATGCCGCGGATAGCCTGACGGGTGCGATGCTCATTCTCCACCAGCCCGAAACGCACATATTCGTCGCCCAACTCGCCAAAGCCGATACCTGGGCTGACCGCCACCTTGGCGCGGTCCAGTACCAGCTTGGAGAATTCCAGCGAGCCCATCTTGCGCAATGCTTCGGGAATTTTTGCCCAGACAAACATGGTCGCCTTGGGCTTATCGACCACCCAACCCGCCGCGTCCAGCCCCTCGCAGAGCACGTCGCGGCGCTGCTCATACATCAGCCGGATATCTTCCACGCAATCCTGCGGCCCTTCCAGCGCGGTGATGGCCGCCACCTGAATTGGGGTAAAGGTGCCGTAATCCAGATAGCTCTTCATCCGCGCCAGCGCGCCCACCAGTTTCGGGTTCCCCACCGCAAAACCCACCCGCCAGCCGGGCATGTTGTAGCTCTTGGATAGGGTGAAGAACTCGACGCCCACGTCCTTGGCCCCTGGCACCTGCAAAAAGCTCGGCGCCTTATAGCCATCAAAGACGATATCCGCATAAGCCAGATCATGCACCACCCAAATACGGTGTTCCTTGGCAAACGCGACAATCCGCTCGAAAAAGTCCAGCTCCACGACCGCCGCCGTCGGGTTGTGGGGGAAGTTGATCACCAGCATCTTCGGCTTCGGCCAAGCGGCCTTGACGGCCTTTTCCAGTTCCTCGAAGAAATCCACCCCCGGCAGCATCGGCACATGGCGCACGTCGGCCCCCGAGATGACAAAGCCGTAGGGATGGATGGGATAAGTCGGGCTCGGCACCAACACCGTATCGCCGGGACCCATGGTCGCCAGCGCCAGATGGGCAATGCCTTCTTTCGAGCCGATGGTGACAATGGCTTCAGACTCGGGATCAAGCTGCACGCCATAGCGGCGCTCATACCAGGTCGTGATGGCGCGACGCAGGCGGGGGATGCCGCGCGACACGCTGTAGCGATGGGTATCGCCGCGCTGGGCCGTTTCACAGAGTTTGTCGACAATATACTGGGGCGTGGGCTGATCAGGATTACCCATGCCAAAGTCGATGATATCCTCGCCCCGCTTGCGGGCCTGATTCTTCAGGTCCGTAACGATGTTAAATACGTAAGGGGGGAGACGACGGATACGTTCAAAGTCACTGTTCATGTGGCGCGGGCCTTCAGGGTTGTAGCGAATGCCGAAATCGAAGAACAATAGAGAGGCAAAGCAGGCCTGTCAATCCGCATGAGGGACATTCAACATGAAATTACACCTACAACACCTCGGTCACCACAATGTCGTCCACGCCTACGGGCCACAGGGCATCGTCATTCACGGCAAGCGCCACACGCAGGGCCTGCTGGTCGGTGCCGACTGGCTGCACAGCCCCTGGGGACCGGAGCATGCCAACGCACTCCAGCTCTCGCACTTTGCCGAAGTGCTGGCGCGCAAACCCGACATCGTGCTGCTGGGCACCGGCAAGTGCCAGCATTTTCCTCTGGAACTCATGCGTGCCCTGGGCGCCGCTGAACTCACCGTAGAGGTGATGGACACCAGCGCCGCCTGTCGCACCTACAACATTCTGCTGGCCGAAGATCGCGTGGTCGTCGCCGCCCTGCTGCCGCCCGAGGCCTGAACACACCGGCACCCGCCGCCGTCAGCCGAAGAGGCTCTCCGGTGTCAGCCCTTCCCTTTCAATGCGACGGCGCAACACCAGCAATGCCTCTACCTGAATCTGCCGCACCCGCTCCCGGGTAACTCCAAGACGGGAGCCGACCTCTTCCAGCGTCGCCCCGTCGGTACCATCCAGACCGAAACGCCAGAGCAGCACCAGCCGGTGCTTCTCGGTCATCGTCGCAATCCATTGCTGCATCTGCTGGGAGAGATTCCGGTCGGCCAGGCCGTCTTCCAAGCTCACCGCATCAGCATCGGCAACAATATCCGCAAGAGGGCGATCCGACTCCCGGCCATGGGGCACATCCAGGCTCGTCACCCGGCCATCCATTTCCAGACAATCGCGCACTCCTTCTACCGGGCGGTCCAAAGCTTCTGCCACCTCTTCCGGCGTCGGCTCCCGCTGCAGGGTTTGCCCGAGACAGCGAACCGCGCGCAGCACGGTACTGAGTTCCTTCATCACGTGAATGGGCAGGCGGATGGTGCGGGTCTGATTCATCAGCGCCCGCTCGATATTCTGGCGAATCCACCAAGTCGCATAGGTAGAGAAGCGAAAGCCGCGCTCCGGATCAAATTTCTCCACCGCTCGGATCAGCCCGAGATTGCCTTCTTCGATCAGGTCCAGGAGCGGCAACCCCCGGTTGATATAGCGCCGCGCCACCTTTACCACCAGGCGCAGGTTACTCTCTATCATGGTGCAGCGTGCCGCCTGGTCCCCCGCCTGAACCCGGCGCCCCAGGGTGACCTCCTGTTCTGCCGTCAGCAGCGGACTATGACCGATCTCCCGAAGATAACAGCGGGTGGCATCCCAGTCGTGTGCCTCACCAAAATCTTCTGCCCCATCGGCTTTTTCCGGAACATCCTCTTCCTTCTCTGAGGCTCCTGCCTGAACGTCCTCTTCCTCGTCTCTGCTCGCGCTTTTCATCCGACACACTCTCCAGAGGCCACCGAAACCGTTCCCGCCAGCAAGGGGACAAAATGGCAGGTGCCCAGCGGAATCACCTGCGCCGCGCTGCCATCCCAATGACTGACTTGCAAATGCTGCCTGCCGCCTTCTTCCACCGGCATCACCAGACGTCCCCCGGCCCGCAACTGGCGATAAAGGGGTGCTAGGGCGCAGGGCACGGCAGCCGTAATGACCATCGCATCAAAGGGCGCTTTTTCCGGCCAGCCGCCACTACCATCGCCGTGATGCAGATGCACCTGACGATAGCCTAGCCGCCCCAGCAACGCCTCCGCCATCTCCTGAAGCGGACCGATACGCTCAATGCTGAAGACCTCCGCCCCCAGCTCTGCCAACACTGCCGTCTGGTAGGCAGAACCGGTACCAATCTCCAGCACCCGCTGCGGCATTCCTCTGTCCTCCAGGATCGCCTCCGTCATCCGCGCCACGGTCCAGGGCTGGGAGATGGTCTGTCCATAACCGATGGGCAGAGACACCGGCTCATAGGCACGTCCCGCCAGCGCCTGCGCGACAAAGCGATGACGCGGAACCCGATTCATCGCGTCCAGCACCCGCTCGTCACGGATGCCTTCCGCTCGCAGACGGAGCACCATCCGCCCCCTGGTGCGCGGGGAGATCATGCCGACTTCAGGACTCAAGGCTAGCAACGAAGCAGCCATTGACTCAAACCATCCAGAAAATTGTAGCGGGTCATATCCAGATCGAGCGGCGTAATGGAGACGTAACCGCGGCGCACCGCGTCAAAGTCGGTACCGGGACCGGCATCGGCCTCCCGCCCGGAAGGGCCAATCCAGTAAACGGGATCACCGCGAGGATCCGCCGCCGGTATCACCATGTCGCTCTTGTGGCGACGCCCCAGACGCGTCACTTCAAATCCGCGGATTTCATGGTAAGGCAAATCCGGCACGTTCACGTTGAGAATGGTATCGGCAGGCAGCGCATGCCTCAGCACCCCGGTCACCAACTTGGCGGCCACCCGCGCCGCGGTCGAAAAGTGGGTGCAATCGCGTCCGGCCAGGGAAACCGCGATGGCAGGCAAACCGAGAAAACGTCCCTCGGTAGCTGCGGCCACGGTGCCTGAGTAGAGCACATCGTCCCCCATGTTGGCCCCCCGATTGATACCGGAGACCACCATATCAGGCGTTTCCGCGAAGATGCCGGTGACAGCGAGATGGACGCAGTCCGTGGGCGTGCCGCCGACCAGATAGTGAAATCCATTGAGCCCAGTACGCATCCGCAGCGGCCGGTCCAAGGTGAGGGAGTTGCTGGCGCCGCTACGATCCTGCTCCGGCGCCAGCACTTCCAAATCGCCTAAAGGCCTTATTGCTTCAGCGAGTGCCGCCAGTCCCGGTGCCAGATAACCATCATCGTTACTGAGCAAGAAACGCGGCATTAGGTCTCCCAAAGGCGTGCAGTGGCTATCTTACGGTCTATGGTAAGCTACGAAGCGCCCTCGGGTCTATGCCTCGGACACGCGCCGCACCCGGCAACCTAATGCGCCGCGCGCCCTGGAGCCGTCGGCGCCGGACCTTCGTTCTGCACCTGTTGGATCTGTCGCTGGAGCAACAGCGCGCGCAATTGCGCCGCATCCATCGCCTGTTTCAGGCCGTTTACGCGATCCAGATAGCGGGCATAATTGCGCTCGTTGCCGGTGCGTATAACCTTGCCCTGCTCATAATTTTTGGTCGCCTGAATCAGCGCCAGACGCGCCGCGAGCAGTTCTGCCTGCATGCGCTTCAATGCCGGGTTAGCGGCAGGCCCGGTGGGCGCTGACGCAGGCCGTTCTGACGGCGGGGTGACGCTGTCACTGGGCGCAGACACAGGCGTGCTGGTCGCGCCCTGCGGCACCCCGGAGATCTGCTCGACGCCTTTGGCGCCCGCGGGCGGGGTTTCGCCATAGCTGACTACTCCACCGCCACCCACCCAGCGATAAATGGTTGATGCATCCACGGAACTGCTGATCAGAAAGGCCGACAGGAGAATACACGCTCCTGCCGTTATTGCACGCTTTGATTCACCTTTACCAGACGTAAGAGGGGATTTCCTGTACTTCATCAGCCTGTTCTCCTGACCAGCGCGGCATTTCTGTATATGGTCGCCAAGCCCCGTATTGTCAAGGCAGCGGCCACAAAAAAGCCCCGCGTAAAACACGGGGCTGATGGCGCCGGGGAAAGCCCGCGGCGGCGGGCTGTACCCGGTCTCAGAGGCTGTAATACATCTGGAACTCCACCGGATGGGTGGTCATGCGCAGGGTTTGCACTTCGGCCCACTTCACATCCAGATAACCTTCCAGCCAGCTCTCGGAAAACACGCCACCCTTCATGAGGAAGTCATGGTCGGCTTCCAGAGCGCGCAGGGCTTCTTCCAGCGACGCCGCCACACCGGGGATGTTGGCCTGCTCTTCCGCGGGCAGATCATAGAGATTCTTGTCCATGGCGTCGCCGGGATGGATCTTGTTCTGAATACCGTCCAGACCCGCCATCAGCATGGCAGAAAACGCCAGGTAGGGGTTGGCAGTGGAGTCCGGGAAACGTATTTCGATGCGCCGGGCCTTCGGGCTGTTGACGAAAGGAATACGGATGGAGGCCGAACGGTTCTTGGCGGAGTAAGCCAGCAGCACCGGGGCCTCATAATGGGGCACCAGACGCTTGTAGCTGTTGGTGCTGGGGTTGGTCAGCGCGTTGATCGCCTTGGCATGCTTGATGATACCGCCGATGTAGTACAGCGCGACCTCCGACAGCCCGCCATACAAATCACCCGCAAAGATGTTCTTGCCATCCTTGCCGAGGGACTGGTGGACGTGCATGCCGCTGCCGTTGTCACCGACGATGGGCTTGGGCATGAAAGTGGCTGTCTGACCATAAGCCGCCGCTACGTTGTGGACGACATATTTGAGGATCTGCACCTCGTCCGCCTTACGGGTCAGCGTATTAAAACCGACGCCGATTTCGTGCTGCCCGGCCGTGGCCACCTCATGGTGATGCACTTCCACCTTCAAACCCATCTCTTCCATGGCCAGGCACATGGCGGAGCGCAGGTCCTGAGCGGAGTCCACTGGCGGGACCGGAAAATAACCGCCCTTCACGCCGGGGCGATGGCCCATATTGCCGGATTCGTATTCCTTGCCGGAATTCCAGGCGGCCTCTTCGGCATCCACCTTGTAAGCGCAGCCACTCATGTCGATGTTCCAGGTCACGGAATCGAAAACGAAGAATTCATTTTCGGGACCAAAGTAGGACGTGTCGGCGATGCCCGTGCTCTTCAGGTAGATCTCGGCACGTTTGGCGACGGAGCGGGGATCGCGCTCATAACCCTGACCGGTGGCGGGCTCAATGACGTCGCAGCGGATAATGAGGGTGGTTTCATCCGTAAAGGGATCGAGAACGGCAGAGTCAGCCTCGGGCAGGAGAATCATGTCGGACTCGTTGATGCCCTTCCAGCCGGTGATGGAGGAGCCATCAAAAGCCTTGCCATCGACGAAGGTATCTTTTTCGATGGTGTGGCCGGGGACGGAGACGTGCTGCTCCTTACCCTTGGTATCGGTAAAGCGGAAATCGATAAACTTGATGTCTTTTTCTTTAATCAACTTGACCACATCACTGGGGCTATAACCCATTTGCTTCTCCTCCAATCAAGAAATATTCACGACCTTAAACGAACGATGCTTACAAAATTCATACCAGGCCAAAAATCACCCTGTTGATAATAATCCAGACCCTATATGCACCAATATGGTGCCCACTTTTGGGGCAATCCAAAAATGTGCACTACTATAGGGCAGGCGGTGTCTTTGGCAATTGTCCGGCCAATTGCCAGACCACATCCACCTGTTGCAAGCCAGGCACCCGCCCCTTCAAGGCATCCTGAAGCTGTGCTTCCATATCCTGCAGGCTAGCGAATGTTTCCGCTGGCGGCAAGTGATAACGCATGCAGATCACGACGCCATCCTTGAGGTAATGCAAGGTCATCTGCTCCGCTAAAGGCAAGTTCCGCGCCAGCAGGCGCTCGCACACCACCTTTTCAATCTCGCTGCGCGGTGGCAGGACCACGCCGCCATCCTCATCATTTTCGCTGTCGATGTGGATGGTGGCATCGGCCAGATCATCCACTTGCCGCAACAAGGTTATCCGCACCCGTTCGGCAATCTGGTGCCCCTCGGAGACACTCAGGGTTGACGCCACCTGCAGATGCACCTCGGCCAGGGCCTGATGACCGATCTTACGGGTCTTGAGCAGGTGCAAATCGCGCACCCCTTCACAGCCGAGAATCACTTCGCGGATATAGGCCAGCGCTTCATCGCTGAGACCACGATCCGCGAGCTCCTGCACCGCTTCCCAGCCCGTGACCAGGCCGATCCGCAGCACCATCAGGGCGACGATGAGCGCGACGACCGAATCCAGATAAGGCGCACCCAGCAAACTGCCGCCAATACCGATAAACACGATGACACTGGAAATGGCATCGGTGCGATGGTCCCAGGCATTAACGCGCAGCGCTGCGGAGCGGGTTCGCCGCGCTACGCGGATGGTGATCTGGTAGAGGGTTTCTTTGGCGATAATCGCGAAGGCGGCAATATAAAGGGTCCAGAAATCCGGCATGCCGTAATGGCCGATAATGAGCCGCTGGATCGCCTCATAGCCGATGCCTGCACCATTGACGGCCAGCAGGGTACCCGTGGCCAGCGCCGCCAGCGTCTCAAAACGCTCATGACCGTAGGGGTGCTCCTGATCCGGCGGCTGGCTGCTGAAGCGCATGGCGAACACCAGCCCGAGGTCAGACAGCAGGTCGGAAAGGGAATGGATGGCGTCCGCCACCAGCGCACTAGAGTGCCCGAAAATACCCCCCGCCAGCTTGACGAAAAACAGCACCACGTTGGTGCCCGCCCCCATCAGGGTCACCCGCATGTTCTGCTTGCCGCGCTCCGTGCGACTGATGCTTTCTGCCACTACTCAGGGCCTCTCAAGGTTTGTCAGTCTTCCGTAAAGTCGGCAACCGGTGCGGGTTTGAAACGATCCAGGGCGATCAGGCAGGATCAGCGCGAACCAGGTCAGCAGAGCGAGTACTGCCGCCAGCGCAACTTTAGTTTTCATTACCCACCTGCAAACTGCCAAGAGTTGATAAGGAGCCGACTCATGACCGTGGCTCGGGTTATCTGTCTGGATATTTGGTCGGACAATCGTCAATTCGCTGGCGATTGTCAAGACAATGCCCACAGATGAAACTCACCGATCTGCGCGATTTCATCACCTGCTACCATCCCGAGAACCGCCATGCGCGGCAGGTAAGCGAGCGCTTCAAGTGCTATCGTTACGAAGAATTGGTCGCCCGCGATAAGACCAGTCTAAATATTTTCTGGCGGCGGGCTTGCCGAAGAGCGGGGATATGCACAGTATATGCGCAGATGCTGTTTGATCATCCAGGCATCTACACCGATTTACAGGACGAGGTGAACACTATGAATACCGAAGCGATTTTGCAGAAGGCGCAGGAACGGGCCAGGGCCGCCGGCAAACGCCATGCCGGGGACCTCACGCCGGAAGAAGCCCATGCCGTGTTACGCAAGCATCCTAAAGCGATTCTGGTCGATGTGCGCTCTCATCCGGAACTGGATTTCTCGGGTTTCGTGGAGGGCTGCTGCCATGTGCCGTGGCAACAGTATCCGGGTATGACTCCCAACGTCGACTTTGACGCAGAACTGCGGAAGAAGGCCCAACCCGACGCTTTACTGCTGCTGCTGTGCCGAACGGGTGGCCGCTCTCTGGCTGCCGCCGAACATCTGGCCGACTTGGGTTATGGCCATTGCTACAACATCCTCGGTGGCCTTGAGGGCAAACCCGACACCCACGGTCAGCGCGGCAAGGTAGAAGGCTGGAAGGCCAGCGGCTTACCTTGGAAGCATAAGTAGGTGCGGCCTTGATTAAGACTGGCAGGCCGGGCAGAGCAGCGCGTTTTTACCCCCCACCGAAAGGGTCTCCAGCGCGCCGCCGCAGCTCGGACAGTGCCCGTCTTCCCGATGGCGGGTGAGGAAGGTCTTGGGCAGCAGGTTGGTCTTCGCCTGGCAACGCACGGCACGATCCAGCACCTTGGGGATTTGCTCCAGGAAACGCTCGCGCTCTTCTTCGCTGAGACTGGTCGCGGTGCGATCCGGCCGCAGACGGGCCTGAAAAAGGATTTCATCCGTCCAGATGCCGCCGATACCCGGTGCGAAGGTATCGTCCAGCAAGATGTTACGCAGGGCGCTGCGGCGACGGCTCAGGGCTTCGCGCAATACACCAAGCCCCTCCCCATGCACCATCAGCGGATCGGGGCCGAGCTTGGTCAGGAAGTCCACATCGCTGTTTTCATCCAGCATGCGCAGGCGGTTACCCAACTGAGTGCCCTGAAAACGCAGGCGCTGCTGACCGTTGATCTGAATCTCCAATGCCGCACGAGGCTCTTCCCCGCCTTCCGCATGAGCAGGGCCACGTTCGAGTTCGCCGCTCAGCTCGCCGCCCAACTGCAGGGCGAGGATGTCTTTGCGATCCAGTTCCAGGAAAAGGTATTGACCGTAGCGATGCAGGTCGGTGATGGCTTTGCCTTTGAGCGCGGCATCTTTGATACCGGCGCCATCTGTCAGCGGCTCGCCTTTGGCATTCTGCATCTGCATGATACCGACCCGCTTGTGCAGGATATTGCGCCGCAGCTTTTGTCTGAGCAGTTCTATTTCTGGCAACTCGGCCATGTTTTTCTCCGGAACAATGGGTTTAAGACCCGTGATAAGCGCCCTAGTCTAACCTGTGGGCGCTGGCGCGCCAATGGCGGCAGAGGCTGGGAGGCAAACCAGTTTGATTATAAATCAGGCTTCTGGTACGGTATTTAGCCATTAAGCCAATGAATCAGGTGCCATCCTCCGATGTGAGTTTCAACCCCATCCTTTATTGTGGTCACTGCTAACCGCACTCAGGCGAAGCTCTCGCCCTTCTCATTTTCGAACTCTACTGCTGCTTCCTGCTGCACTGCGGGCCTAAGCGCCCAACCCGGCATGGAGACGCATTTGCCTCAAGTGGAGCAGTCCGATGCAACGCCTGTCCCGATTTGAAGAAAACAAGATCAATATCCTCAGCGGCATTACCGTGGCGCTGGCTCTGGTGCCGGAAGCCATCGCCTTCGCCTTTGTCGCCCATGTCTCGCCGTTAACCGGCTTGTACGCGGCGGTTATCCTGGTGTTTATCACCTCGCTCTGGGGTGGGCGACCAGGTATGGTATCCGGCGCCAGCGGTGCTACGGCGGTGGTGATGGTGGCGTTGGTGGTTTCCCACGGGGCAGAATACCTGTTTGCTGCCGTCATCCTGATGGGCCTGCTGCAACTCTTCTTCGCGGCGGCGCGGCTGAGTAAATTCGTGCGACTGATTCCACACCCGGTCATGCTCGGTTTCATCAACGGCCTCGCTATCGTGATCTTCATGGCGCAACTGGAGCATTTCAAGGTCAAGGATGCCCAAGGCGCCATGGTCTGGATGCATGGCACGCCGCTTTATATCATGATCGGGCTGGTCGCCCTGACCATGGTGGCTATTTATCTGACGCCGCGCATCACCAAGGCGATCCCGGCAACGCTCGCAGGTGCGCTACTGACCACCCTCCTCGTGGTCGTCTTCAAGATTCCTACGGTGACCGTCGGCGATGTGGCATCGCTGGCCGGCGGCCTGCCCAGCTTTCATCTGCCGGAAGTGCCACTGAACTGGCATACGCTGGTCGTCATCTTCCCCTACGCCCTGGTTATGGCCGCCAACGGTTTGGTGGAAACCCTGCTGACCCTGAACCTGATCGACGAGATGACCGACACCCGCGGCAAGCCGAATCAGGAGTCCATGGCGCAGGGTCTTGCCAATGTGGTCAGCGGCTTTTTTGGCGCCATGGGCGGCTGCGCCATGCTGGGGGAGAGCATCATCAACGTCGGTAACGGCGCCATCAAGCGCCTTTCGGGCATTACCACGGCCCTCTTTTTGCTGTCCTTTATTGTGCTGGCCTCACACTGGATTCAGCAGGTGCCCATTGCCGCACTGGTCGGCGTGATGTTCGTGGTGGTGGAAAAGACCTTTGAATGGAGCAGTCTGCGCTTTTTCGGCAGGGTGCCGCGCACCGACATAGTCATCGGCATTCTGGTCGCCGCCATTACGGTGCTGGTCAATATTACCCTGGCGGTAGTGGCGGGAGTCATCATCGCGGCGCTGGCCTTTGCCTGGCAGCACGCCAAGCAGATTAAAGTCAAAACCAGCATCAATACGGAGGGGCATAAGATTTACACCCTGCAAGGAACGCTGTTTTTTGCCTCGGTGAGCGCCTTCCGTAATCTCTTTACCCCGGCGGACGATCCGGACGTGGTCATCATCGACTTCGGCGGGGCACGGATTGTCGATCATTCCGCCATCGAGGCTATTGATGCGCTGGCCGAGCGCTACGAGAAGCGGGGCAAGAAGCTGTATCTGCGCCATTTGAGCGGTGACTGCCGGGATTTGCTGGAGAAGGCAAAGGATCTGGTCGTCTTTAACGTGGCAGAAGACCCGCGTTATCATGTGGCGGATGATAAGATTAGCTGAGGATTCGTCCATAAAGCGCGTGCTCTGCGCCCACCGCATGCGCCCACATCTGATCTCCGATGGAGAAGTGCCACCATTCTCCAACATGCTGCGCAAACCCCGCCTGGGTCATGACCGAGACCAGTAGCTCACGATTCTGATGATGGAGATACTCCGGCGTTCCTGGCAGGGCAGACGCGAAAAAATCCGGGATGGCGCGGTCGGTAAAGTCATCGACAGGACCGCCCATGGGTACATCCCGACCTTCTCCATCCACCAGTTTACAGTCTATGGCGGCACCCGTGCTGTGGGGTGGCGGACAGCAGGGATCCGGGTCGGGAATCCCCCAAAAGCGGTACACTTTGGGGGCGAGCAGGGCATAGATTTCGGGATCCAGGCGCTCCAGCGCATCCGGCCCGGCGCAGGACGCGAGCCGGGTGAGACAGCCCACCGCCTGCGCCTCGCGCCGGAAGGCATCCCAGACCATGAAGTGCTGAACCGCCAGGGGGCGATAGGCGTCGAACAGCGCAATGCGCCATCCCAAGCGTCGGCCCGACAACAAGGATTGCGCCCGATATAAGGCAGAAAGCGCCCCGGAGCGCAGCCGCCAGGGCGACCCGGTATAAGGCGCCCCCACTGCGAGGTAAGGATGCGGGGTCACCCGTGGGAAGGCGCTTTCAGGAATCTCCTGCAGGGAAGTTCGAAAAACTCCCCATTTCCAGTAAAATGTAGGGAGCCGATTGGAAG